>JANYCI010000003.1 GCA_025360325.1 Limisphaerales bacterium
GTGGGCGCTCGCCACGGACCCGCGCACGGAAATCCGCAACGGCACCCGTGCCGTGTCGCTCGCGCAGCACGCGTGCGAGCTGACGAAATTTTCCCAGACGATGTTTATCGGCACGCTCGCGGCGGCTTATGCGGAGGCGGGTAGATTTGACGAGGCCATTTCAACCGCCCAAAAAGCCTGCGCGTTGGCGATTAAAAACGGGGAGAAGAATTTGTTGCAACGGAACGAAGAATTGCTGGCACGGTATCGCGCACATCAAACGGCGCGGGAATAATTAACCGAACTTCGGAATTGAGTAAACCCCCTTCGCACTAAAAGCTATTTACGACGGAATTACTTACACTATTTTTAGCGATGTGCCGCCAATAATCTGGATAAAATTGTTATATGTTCCTATAAATGAACAGTTATTAAGCCAAAAAATAAGTGTCCCATTATTGGCACTTATTAAGCTTTGATTGCATTCGACTCGCCAAACGAAATCAAAATAACAAAAATGAAAACAATAAAATACACGATGATGGCGGCGGCATTTGCCCTGATGGTAAGCCACGCGCAAGCGACCACGACTGATTGCAAACCCGTTCCCAAAACCTTCGATGTGCCCGATGCCGGTTCCATCTACACACTTGCTGTGATGGCTGGTTGCGGTCTCGCGCTGGCCCGGCGGTTCATGCGCTGAACGTTCATTTACCCGAAGAAAATCAGAAAGCCGCCGCAAGGGAAAAGTTCCTTGCGGCGGTTCTCGTTTCAAACTCCGCCGAACCGGCGATTTCGCTTCGCGTATTCCTCCAGTGCGGCGAAGAATTGCGGCTTCTTGAAGTCCGGCCAAAACGTCGGCGTGATGACGAGTTCCGCATAGGAAATCTGCCAGAGAAGAAAATTACTCACGCGCATTTCGCCACTCGTGCGAATCAGTAAATCAGGATCAGGAACATTGCGCGTCCACAGATGATCGGAAAAGATTTTTTCCGTGATGTCGCCCGGCTCAAGTTTTCCCGCTTTTACTTTTTCAGAAATTTGTCGCACGGCGTCCACGATCTCAATGCGGCTGCCGTAGCTCAACGCCATGATCAGCGTAAGGCCGTTATTCTTGGAAAGCGTCTCCATGCTTTTTCGCAAATGTTCCTGCACATTTTCCGGCAGCCGATGGATTTGTCCGATGACTTCGAGGCGAACGTTATTTTTGTTCAAGTCCTTCGTCTCGGTCTTGAGATAATGGACGAGATATTTCATCAGCGCGTCCACTTCATCTTTCGGGCGATTCCAATTCTCGGCGGAAAAGGCGTAGAGCGTGAGATACTTGATGCCGAGTTCGCCCGCCGTGCGGATGATTTCGCGCGCCGAATCCGCGCCGCGCCGATGCCCCTCGATGCGCGGCAAGTGCCGCGACTTCGCCCAGCGGCCGTTGCCGTCCATGATCACCGCGACGTGGCGCGGGAGATTCGCGGCGGCTTCGGAACTCAAATGTGCGGTAGCGAAACTCATTTTGCTTGTCCGCAGATTACGCAGATTGCCGCAGATTCAAAATTGCAAAATTCATCTGCATTCATCTGTGAAATCTGCGGATGCCTTCTGTTGTTAAACAAAAATCGTCTGATCACGCCCCGGCCCGACGGACGCGATATACAGATTTGCATTCGTCAATTCGGCAATCGCCTTCAAATACGCCTGCGCCTTCTTCGGCAGCTGCTTGAAGGTTTTGCATTTTTCCGTCGGCGTCAGCCAGCCTTCGAACTCGACGTAGATCGGCACGCATTGCGCGAGAATTTCCGCGTCGTTCGGCATGTAATCATATTGCGTCTTGCCGTGACGATACGCGACGCAGACTTTGATATTTTCCACCGTGTCGAGGCCGTCGAGATTCGTGATGGCGAGATCGTCAATGCCATTGACCATCGTCGCGTGACGCGTGGCGACGGAATCGAACCAGCCGCAACGACGCGCGCGTCCGGTCGTGGCACCGAATTCGCGGCCCATGCCGTGGAGCAGATCGGAAATCTCTTGGTTCTCCGTCGGCAACGGCCCTTCGCCGACGCGCGTGGTGTAAGCCTTCATCACGCCGACGACGCGATCCATGCGATGCGGCGGCACGCCCGAACCGGTGCAAGCGCCGCCCGCCGTGGTGTTCGATGACGTGACGAATGGATATGTGCCGTGGTCAATGTCGAGAAATGTTCCCTGCGCGCCTTCAAACAAAATGTCCGCGCCGTGACGAATCACCTCGTGCAACAAGACAACTGTGTTTTGCACAAACGGTTTCAAATATTTTCCAGCGGCATTGTATTCCGCAAAAACTTGTTTGAAGGAAAGTTGTTTTGCTCCGAGCGATTTGAGAACAATGTTGTTCTCCTTGATGCGGGCGGCAAGTTTGGTTTCGAGTTTCGCCGGATCAATCAAATCGCTGACACGCAGGCCGACGCGCGCGGCCTTGTCGCCGTAAGCCGGGCCGATGCCGCGCTTGGTCGTGCCGATTTTATTCTTGCCCTTGAGCACTTCGCGCGCGCCGTCGAGTTCGCGGTGATACGGAAACACGACGTGCGCCGTCTCGCTCAACACAAAATTCTTGGGCGTGACCGCGACGCCGTTTTTCTTGAGGCCTTCCATTTCGCTCACGAGACCAATGGGATCAAGCACCACGCCGTTGCCGATGACGCACAATTTGTTTTTGCGCAGGATGCCGGAAGGGATGAGGTGCAACACCGTCTTCTTGCCTTTGACGATGACCGTGTGCCCGGCGTTATTGCCGCCGGCATAACGCACGACGACTTCCGCCGTCTCCGTGAGCACGTCAATGATTTTGCCTTTGCCTTCATCGCCCCACTGGGCGCCGACAAGAATTGTGTTTGCCATAAAATTTTTTGCCAGCCGCGCCGCTTCAAACAATAAAAATCCCCGAATGAAAATTCGGGGCAAAGCGGCGGGGTCTTTGCGGGAAGAAGCTAGAAAAGCGCCGCGGCAAAGTCAATTCGACTTTCCTGACAACTCAAGGTTTTGGTTTTCATTGGAACAGAAGATTGCGCAAATCAATGAACGTATGGACGTCAGAGAGCGAGCCTTCCCCTCACCCTGACCCTCTCTCTTGAGGAGAGGGAACAGCCGTTGAACGTTTTTGTAAAACACGAAAGCCGCCGAGCAGCAGCCGGTCATCTCTTCGCCAAATAGCTGGGAGCGTTTCTCCCTCTCCGCTGGGGAGAGGGCCGGGGTGAGGGGAAACCAACCGCTCAAACGAGAATGGTGACGACACTTTTTAATCGCTTAATCGTTTCCAAACCCTCAACGCTTCCGTTGCACCCCAGGCCTGCGCGTCGCAGCCGCGTTGCGTGTGCGGCCCGTCGCCATCGAGAATTTCGGGAAGTTGACCGAGACAACCTTCGTTCAAAATATTCTCCGCGCTGCCGAGCAAACTTTTCGCGGCAGCAACGGCTTCCGGGGAAAATTCCCACGCCGCCGCGAGCGCTTCGCAGAACGTCGGGAAGGTCCACGTCCACGCGGTGCCGTTGTGATACGCCGGTTTGCGGCGCGTGTCTTCATCACCTTCGTAACGCGGCCAATAGGGATTCGCCGGGTCGTTGATGAGGCGCGTGTCGTTCCCAAAAATTGGTAGCGGCGTGCTGACCGGCAGCGGCGCGAGCGAGCGAAGTGCGCCCGGCACGACGAGATATTTCTGCGCCGCCTCGACGCAACGTTTCGCGCGTTCGCCAGTCACCAGCCCCAAGCTCACGGCAAAAAGACAGTTGCTCCGCAGCGCATCGCTCGGACGGGCATCGCGCGCGATGACGTTTGATTTCCCAATCAGCACATCGGCGAACCAGCCTTTATCTTCGAGCCAGAATAATTTTCGGAAGGACGCGGTGGCGTGTTCGGCGAGA
>JANYCI010000029.1 GCA_025360325.1 Limisphaerales bacterium
ATTTCACTAGCACGCATGATACGATCACTAATGGTGTGTTTACTAATGGTGTTGGCACATATTCCTATACCCCCGTAGGCAACGCTGGTAATCTAGACTTGAATTATACCGGATTGACCGGAACTTCCTCAATCCTCTTCCAGTTTGTGGCACCCAACTTCGCCCTGTTCACCAACCTCGACACCACTTACGGCGCGACGGTGTTTAAGTGATTGCCAAGCAAAACGTCTGGAATGCCATCGGCGTTCCAGACGTTTTTGCTTAAGCCGCCAGCAGCACCAACATGGTTCTGGCACAGGTGAAAAAATCATCGCGGTGGCACTGACGGCGGCGGCGGCGTTTGATTCAAGTCATCTGGAAGTTCTATGTCTGGGTGGTTTGTCGAGTATTGCACAACGGCAGCTTGCAACACTTTTGAATTAAACTCGCAGATTCGCCGTTCAAACGAAGGCGCGTTTGAACCAACAAGAATTTTCGGATAAAGAACTTCCGAACGGGAACGAATCATGTCCAGACACACTTGCGCCGCCAACTTCACCCCTTTATTTTCGTTGGTGAGAGCCTTGGTCAACATCGGCACGCCTGCCGGACCAATTCGTGCTGCGAGATAAAGAGCCTGTTCGTCAGGCGGATCATGCTGCAACAATTTTTCCAGCACAGGCAGCGCATCCGCCGCTTCGGAACCCATCGCATCCAGAGCCGCCATTGCTTCGCGTTCTGGGATTGCCGGACGGTCAACGTTGAACACGGCACGCTCCTGGCGGTCATGCCATTTTTGCATTTCAACTTTTGTTTGGTTCAACTGTTTTTCGCTCAAGCGTTCCAACAAAAACGGCACGGCTGGCGAGCCAATGTGCCGCACGGCGTCCGCCGCCAGCGCGTGTCGTTCCGGCGGCAGATTGTAATTATCGAAGTCCCGCAACCATTCGCTCAATCGCCGGTTTTGATAACTCGGCTCGTTGGTATTTTGATGGCCACCCGTGAAGCAACCAACCACACAAATCGTCAGGGCCAGCAGAGCGATTGCAATTATTGTTCTGAAGTTCACAGTTTGCATTTGCGCCATGTCGAGAGCGCCGCCGCCCTCACCCGCACTGCGCCCGCTGCCGGAGCGCGTGATCCACGAGGACGAGCGCAGTCATCGCCTCGACCATCGGCACGGCGCGCGGTAGGACGCACGGATCGTGGCGTCCCCTGCCCTTCAGCGTCGTGTTGTGCAACGCTTCATCCACCGTGTCTTGCTCGTGCATCACGGTGGCGACGGGCTTGAAGGCGGTGCGGAAGAAAATTGTTTCGCCGTTCGAGATACCGCCTTGGATGCCGCCGGAGCGGTTCGTCGTGGTGAAAACTTTTTTGCCGCGCGCACGCATGGCGTCGTTGTGTTCCAAACCCGTCAGCAGGATTCCGCCGAAGCCATCGCCGCTTTCAAAACCTTTGCACGCGGGCAGGCTCAACATCGCTTTCGCCAGATCCGCTTCGAGTTTGTCGAATACCGGTTCGCCCCAGCCAGCGGGAACGCCGCGTGCAATGCCTTCGACAATACCGCCGACGGTGTTGCCTTCACCACGCATTTTCTCGATGAGGCGGATCATTTTCTCCGCCGCCTTCGCATCGGGGCAGCGGACGATGTTTGATTCCACGTCCTTGAGCTTCACGGTTTCAGGATTCACCTCGCCGATAATTTTTTGCACCTGCTTGACGTAGGCGAGAACTTCGACGCCAAATTTTTCGCGCAGAATTTTTTTGGCAATCGCCCCGGCAGCGACGCGGCCAACGGTCTCGCGCGCACTGGCGCGTCCGCCGCCCTGCCACGCGCGGATGCCGAATTTGGCGAAGTAAGTGTAGTCCGCGTGCGAGGGACGGAACTTGTCCTTCATCTCGTTGTAAGCCTCGGAACGCTGGTCTTCGTTTTTGACCCACATGGAAATGGGCGTGCCGAGCGTGAGACCTTTTTCAGAAATGCCTGAGAGAATTTGAATGGTGTCCGATTCCTTGCGCGGCGTGACGATTTTGGATTGGCCGGGACGACGACGATCCAAATCCGGCTGGATGTCGGCGGCGGAAAGTTTCACGCGCGGCGGGCAACCGTCCACAACGACGCCGATGCCGCCGCCGTGCGATTCGCCCCAAGTGGAGATGCGGAATAATTGACCAAAGCTGCTTGCCATGCGGGAATGATGCGGAAATTTTTTGGCCCGGTCAAATGCGGCTTTATCGCGCAACGAGAAAGACGCTAGGTAGGGCGCGTCACTCCGTGCGCGCCGGGCTTGGCCAGACACACGACGGCGCGCGCGGAGCGACGCGCCCTACCTGCCTCACTCGTGCCAAGGTTGTTTTGATTTGCTCCACCAAAAAAAATCGTCCGTAATTCAATCCAACCGGAACTGAATCGGAAAATCTATCTCTGATTCCACAAATGATTCGCCCAATTGCGCCGGGGTAAATTCCCAGCCGCGCACGGCTTTCACGGCGGCGGCATCCAGCGCCTCGAAGCCCGAACTTTGCGCCACGACCACGCGATCTGGCTGGCCGTGCGCGGTGACGTGGACGCGCAACCACACGATGCCTTCCTGATGCTCCCGCCGCGCCAGCTCCGGGTATTCCGGTTTCGGATTTTTGTAATAGTCCGGCTGGATGTTGGCCATGGCAAACACGCGGCTCATGCGCGTGCCGACAATGACGTTATTAGAAGACGCCTCGGCAAAGTGTGATGGCTGGGCTGCCACCGTTTGGCCGCGCGCGAGTTCGGAAAAATGTTTTTCTGCCGGGGGCGTTTTGACCGTGGGCGGCATCGCTAAATTTTTTAACGGAACAAAATTTTCCGCCGCGAACAACTTGCTTAATTTTTTATCAAACACTGGCTTCGTTGGTTTCAACGGGGGCACGGGAATTTTTTCTGTCGTCGCATCGGTGGAGAAAACCACGAGCGGCGCGGAAGCTGGCGAGTTGTTTTTCTGCGGTGCCACGACTGGCGCAAGTAGCTCAAACGCCGCAAACCCGGCGACGTGGCAGAGCAGCGAAAGCAAGAGGCAGAACTTGAACGAGCCGAGTTTCACGCGCCAATTATCCGCCGATTTTTTGCCGAATCAATGGGATTCATTGCTCGCCCCAGCGCGCCGCCAAAAACGGAAAGGCCGAGCGGCAGCTCGGCCCTACCTGACCAGCTCTGGGCCGGTTCGCATTGGGAAATGGTTTTAAGATTCGCTGAAGGGGTTCACGCTCAAGTCGGCGTAGAGACGCGCTTCCTTGGAATGAAAACCGTAGCGTTGGGACGTGCCGCCTTCGACGACGTTGAGCTGAAATTCCTCCGTGCGGGAAATTTTGGGCGGACTCAATTTGCAGGTCAGTCCGGCGTCGCACAAATTCGATTTGAAATTTCCCACGGTCATGTTGCACAGCTCGCCGATGACGTCGTTGGCGGTGGCCTCATCCTGCATATCTTCCGCCGAAAGTCCGAGGAGCCGGTCGCCCAGCACGGGAATAAATTCTGCGGGTAAGCGATACTGCACGAGGCCGGTGGCTTTGCCGGAAAAGCTGACTTCACCGATGACGTGGACAAAATTGAACGGGTCGAGGGTCTGCGGCAAAACATTTTTTAATTCCAGATTGAGCATCGTGCTGAAACTTTTTTGCACGGCTTTGATGAGCGGTTCACTCATGGCGAGCAGCAGCGCGGCGCTCATGCCGCAACGCTGGATGGCGTCCTCCACGGTGGTGATGCCGTAATCTTCCTCGCACTCGGCGCGCGGGTTCGCGGCGCGGAGCAAACGCTTGGTGAGTTCCGCGTCTTGGTTGACGAGCTTGGCGAAATCATCCGTGTCCGTCGCATCGCACTTGGTGAGCAACTGGTTCAGGCGCTTGACGCTTTCGGGCACGGATTCGAGGCCGAATTGTTTGGCGATGTCTTCGGGATTGGCGACGGTGGGCATAATTTATTTTTTAAGGGAATTTTTTATTTCAAGCGGCGACGGCTTCGGCCTTTGGCTGCAAGGCAATCACGCGTTTTACTTTTTCGATGAGCTGGTCGTCTTTGAACGGTTTCACGAGGTAATCGCGCACGCCGAGCTTGGCGATGTAAGCGACATTTTCCCGCCCCGACTCGGCGGTGAGCATGATGACGGGAATGGATTTTATCTCCGGGTTCTCCTTCAATTTACCAAGCATCGTCACGCCATCCATGACGGGCATGGTGATGTCTAGCACGATGAGATCGGGTTTCTCGGCGAGGGCGGTGGCGAGGCCTTCTTCGCCATTGCACGCTTCAAGCACGGTGCAGTCAAAGGGCGCGAACGTCCGTTTCACAATCATGCGGATAGTTTTGCTGTCATCTACGCTAAGTATTTTCATGGGTATATTCGGGTTAGGTTAAAAAAAATTCAAGTGCACCTCTACCGCGATGCGCTGACCGAGGCAGAGAAAATAAAAATGGTCCACGTCCATGCCCGGCGACGCCTCCACCGAGAACGCACCGCGAATGACCGAGGGCGTGCTGACGGCACAAAAATAGCCGGCGTCGCACAGCACAGATTTCAACACACCGGCGATGATGTTGGTGAGTTCGCCGGTGACGTCGTTGGTTTCGGAATCGGTGGCAAGCTGGCCAGCGGCGACGGCGAGCATCACGCCCGCCGCCTGCTGGGCGAACAGTTCTGGCAGATGCAAATAGACTGCACCAGTCACGCTGTCGCCGACGATACCGATGGCACCACTGATGCGTTCCAGTGCCAGCGGGGCGTGATTCTCCGTCAGCTCGGCGCGAGCGGAAACCATCGTTTCAAAAACATCCGGCGCGATGTCGCGGATGTGAGCGCCGACATCAAAGGCAGTTGTAGCAGTCATAAATTTATTTCAATGCAAGGCCGGTTCCAGCTGGGCCGTGGGAATGGTAGTAGCCCCCGCCATGCTGGTGGCCGCGTGCACGATGGCATCGGCAATTTTTGGCAACGGTAAAATAGAATCGGCCACGCCCATTTCGGCGGCGGCACGCGGCATCCCATAAACCACTGAAGTCGCTTGGTCTTGCACGATGGTGCGGGCACCAACGTTTTTTTGTTCTTTCATGCCGAGCGCGCCATCGCAACCCATGCCGGTGAGGATCACGGAAACAATTTTTGCGCCGGGACAGTTGGCCACGGAACGAAACATCACGTCCACCGCCGGACGACAATAATGCACCGGCGGATTCTGGTTGAGCGTCACGCGGTAGCCCGCGCCCGCCCAGCTCAAGGTGAGATGAAAATCGCCGGGCGCAATCAGGCAAAGATTTGGCGTGAGCAGTTCGCCATTCACCGCCTCGCGCACTGGAAACGCGGTCTGCGTGGTGACGCGATCAGCGAAGGCTTTGGAAAATCCGGCGGGAATGTGTTGCGTGATGGCGATGCCCGGCAAGTTCGCTGGCAGATGCGTGAGCACTTCGGTGAGTGCCTCCACGCCGCCGGTCGAGGCACCGATGGTGATGATCTGGCGCGGATGCCAGTGAGTGGCGGTGGGTCGGACGAGATTGGCGCAGCCGAGCACCGCGCCGCCGATTCGCGGAGCGACCGGGGCAATGGCCGCCGCGCGTTTGAACATTTTCGCCCCCGCTGCCACTTTGATGCGCGCGGCCAGCTGCTCGCCCAAGTGGCCGATGGAATAAGCACTCGATGGTTTCGCCAGCACATCCACCGCGCCACAAGCCAAAGCTTCCATCGCTTTACTGGAACCGGCTTGCGTGAGCGAGCTGATGATGATGACAGGGATCGGCTTGTGCTGCTGCAAAATTTTCAAAAACGTCAGGCCATCCATGCGCGGCATCTCGATGTCGAGCGTCAGCACATCGGGGTTCAATTCAAGAATTTTTTCGCGCGCCACATACGGATCAGGCGCGGTGCCGACGACTTCGATCTGCGGATCTTTCGCGAGGGATTCGCAAATCATTTTTCGCACCATCGCGGAATCATCCACGACGAGGACTTTTATTTTGGCGTTCATAATAGCTCAAGTGGTGGCGACTTCACCGGCTTCCAGCATGGCGTCGTGGGCTTTGATGATCAGTTCTTCCAGGTCTTCCGATTTTAGGTTCAACGCCTCCATGGCCGCCTCGTCCATGTGAACCGCATAGCTGCCGATGCCCGGGGAACAGCCGGCTTCCAGTGCGATCAAATCTGCCACATGAACCAGCGTGGAAAGTTTCACCTCCGGCTTGAACACGGGCCGATGATGATACTTCACGGCCTCGATCAAAATGTTTGGCAGTCGCCATTTTTCCAGCAGTGCTGCGCCCACCTCCGCGTGGTCGGTGCCGAGAATGGCGCGCTCGGCGGCGAGCAGGGTGTGCTCCTTTTTCTCGACCAGTTCCAGCATCGTCGCCTGATGTTCTGGGGTGATCGCACGGTTGATGACCAGCTTGCCGATGTCGTGAATGAGGCCGCCGGTGTAGGCGATGGCGGGATCCACATTAAGGTCCGGCAAATTTTCCGCGAGCATCACCGCGACGAGCGCTGTCAGCAAAGAATGTTGCCACAACTCCGACTCACCCATGGCATAGCCATTCAGCGCGGGACTTAATTTATCCGTGAAGCCAGCATTCAAGGCGAGCTGGTGAATCTCCGAGTGGCCGAGATACAGCACCGCCTGCTCGATGGAACTCACCGGCGTGGCCAGCCCATACACAGCGGCGTTGCTCATCCCCAGTAGCTTCGCGCTGATCTGTGCGTCCTGCTCGATGATGCGGATGACGTCGTCATTGTCGCCGTCCGGCTGGGAGAGTAGCGCGAGCAATTGCACGACGGCGGGCGACGGCGCTTTGAGGTAATTCGCTTTCGCGATCAGGTCTGCGGCTTTCATAGCGTTACGATTTCCTTTCCGGTAATTTCCATAGTGAACTTACCGTTGGTCAGGTCCAGCCTGACCGTGCGGCTCTCGTGGCCGCCCGTTTCGCTCGCCGCCACCTTCACCGCATTCCGTGCGAGCATCGCGAATGTGGCTTCTACGTTTCGTTTGCCGATCTGAAAAATTTTCTTCTCGTCCAGAAACTGCGCGCCGCCGCAAAATTTCACGGCCATCCGCAGCTTCGACCCGCCCAGCTCATACGCCGCGTGAAACATCGCCGGCATCCCCGTATCCACAAACATAAACGGACGGCTGGCCGCGCGGTCTCGATTGATGGTTGAGTCCGGCAACATCGCATGCAGCAGACCGCCCACTTTGGCGATGGGATCGTAAATCGCAATGCCCACACACGAGCCGAGCGAATGGGTCACGAGCTGGGCGGACACGTCGTTGCTCACGAGCATATCGCCCATGCCCACGATGAGATTCTTTTTTGGTGCGGCGGCGACCCAGCGGTTAAGTGGTGGAGTTTGTAAAAGGGCTGACATCTGAATGATTATGTAATTAGACGGACGTTGACCGCGCCGGTGACGCGGCGGCAAACACCTACGAACGAACGGACGCTCAAACTGATGGCTGACAGCTTGCCGCTTGCGCCAGCGGTTTCGTGGCTGCCGCAGAATCCCATCGGTATTAAAACTGTTGGCGCATCCATGCATTCACCAGCCCAAGATGGGCTGCTACCACTCATTTTCGGCCAGCCAGAAAAATACTTGAATGGTTTATGGCGGTTGGGGGGATTACGAAATTCACAAATGGTGGCGGTGTATTTACGCCGAAGCAGAAAAATAATTTGCGTAAATCTGCGGAATCTGCGGATGAATTCAATCTCGTTCTCCAAGTGTTAAATCCCCACCGTCGCCAAGTAACAGTTCAGTCATCGCCCCGTTTGCCGATAGCCCCGCGACATGAGTAATGAAATTGACAACCTACTAAACAAAATTGAAATCCTGCCCGCTGCCCCATCCATGATGGTCAAGCTGCTACCCAAACTGGACGATGTGGACGCTCATTTCGATGAGATCGTTGACATCATCCAGTTAGATCCCGGACTGACCGTGAACCTCCTGCAAATCTGCAACAGTGCCTTCTTCGGCCAAGCCGAACCGATTGTGACGGTGACGGACGCCGTCAGCCGCGTCGGCTACCAGTCCATTTATTTACTGACCGCCACCATCAGCGGTGCCGGTTCTTTTTCCAACACGCCGACGGTCAGCATTGATACCAACCGACTGTGGGCGCACAGCGTCACGGCCGCCTTCAGCGCCAAATACATCGCCGAAACCGCCCAGCAGGATGCCAACATTCTGTTCACCGCTGGCCTCCTGCACGACGTCGGCAAAATCGTCCTCGCCCAAATCAAACCCGGTGTTTATGACGACAAATTTTATGGCCTCACCGAAGACGGCGGGTTGGAACGCGAGCAGGAAATTTTTGGCTGCACCCACGCGGAAATCGGCACCGCGCTCATGCGCCGCTGGGGCTTGCCCGCACCGCTCATCACCGCCGTGGGCAACCACCATGCGCCCGCCGCCAACGGTGCCGAACCACTGGCCGCCTGCGTGGAACTCGGCGATATGTTCGCCCACGGCCAGACCGACCGCCGCGTGCTCGCCAGCCCGCAATTCTTCAGCCGCATCAAGGCCCTGCAAGCCGGCCCGGAAGCCATGCCACAATGGTTCAAAAAACTTTCGGCCAACCAACAGATCATTGACGCCATGAGCCAGTTGAAAAATGTTGGCCAACCCGGAAAAAATTAATTTATATTAGTGTGAACCGGAAAACGCCGGAGCGATTTTTTTCGCCCCGGCGTTTTTTGTGAAATTTTTCGCGGAAAATTTCCGTCCTAAACTTTCTGGTAAATCCCCGGCTTGAGCGGCTTGAGCGGATGTTTCACACCCAGCAAACTTTCGCTGTGGCCCACGATCAGATGCCCGCCCGGCGCGAGCTGCCGGATCAGTTTGCTGACCAGTTCTTGCTGCGTCTCCGTATCAAAATAAATCATCACGTTGCGGCAAAAAATGACGTGCTGGTTCGCCGCCACCGGATACTGCGCCTGCAACAAATTCACATGATGAAATTTCACCTGCGCGCGGAGGCTATCTTTCACGCGATAAAAACTCTCGCTCTCACCGGAACCCTTTTGAAAATAACGCGGCAGCAACTCCGGCTCCGGCACGCGCACATGATCCGCCGCATACACGCCCGCCTTGGCCTTCGCCAAAATCCGCGTCGAGATGTCTGTCGCCTCCACCTGCCATTGGAACGCCCCGTGTTTCAGCGCGTATTCCGCCAGCACAATGCACATCGTATAAGCTTCCTCGCCGGACGAACTCGCCGCGCTCCAAATCCGAAACGGCTGCCGATTTCTCACTAACGTCGGCGCGAGTGCGGGCAAAATATTGTCCCGCAAAAAATCCAAGTGCTGCACCTCGCGAAAAAAATTCGTGTGGTTCGTGGAAATTAAATCCGTCAGTTGCGTCATCTCTACTTGGCCGCGCGCTGAATCCAACAGCGCGCAGTATTCCTCGAACGATTCCAGGTTCAGTTCGCGCAACCGCTTGCCGAGCCGCCCGCTCACGAGCGCCTGCTTGTCATCGCCCAGCCGGATGCGGCTGTGGGCATAGACCCGCTCGGCGATGAACCGGTAGGTCTCCGGCGAAATTTCAGGATTGGCAGCAAGCGCAGGCATAAATAATTTTTCTCGTTTCAGAAATCCACAATGAGCCGCAGCCCCAGCACCAGCGCATCCGCAATCACCGCCGAGCCGCCGGGATGCGCGATGTATTGCACGCTCGGCTGCACCGTGAGGCCAGAGCGCACCTTCGCCGCATACGCGGCTTCCACCACCAGTTCGTAGTCCGGCAAGGCCAGACGTGTGCTGTTAAAAACATTTTGGTCGCGGCCAAAATCACGCGTGTCACTGCCGATCCCGCGATACGCCGCGCCGAGCCCGCACACATCGTTATCGCGATGCGGCAGCCAACCCGTGCGCGTCACGCCGAACTCGGCGTAATACTCCAGCGTGTTCCGGTCCGGCGGCGCATAACCGAGCCGGGTGAAAACACCGAGACCTTGTGAATCATTTTTATCCGCCGGATTTTCGCGCCAGACAATTTGTTCCGCTGCGACGTAAATTCCCCAGTTGCCAGCGTGCGTTTGCGGTGTGCCAGACGAAGCCGGATCCGCCAGCGAAAGTCCCGCCGCATCGCGCCGCACGTCATCGTGATTGGCCGTGTGATACCATGCGCCGAGTTTCGCCGAGCCGGCGCGGTCATGCGCGAGCGACCAGTTGACGCCCGCCTCATTCAAAATCAATGCGCCTTCATCCAGCTTCACGCGGACACCGTGCGGATTCGTCTCGCGCCCGTTGGCGTCCGTGGGATTCACATCGCCATCCACAATCGCGGCCTGCCAAAAAACTTTTTCATTCGGATGCCACGCAAACCGCGCGCCGGGTGCGCCCTGCGGATATACCGGAGCCTTGGTGCCCGCCATGGGATGCCAGCCGAACGTGCTGTTGCCAAACAACGCGCCCTGCACGGTGTAGGCGAACTCCTGATCCACCGCCAACTGCCCGACGCGGAGAGAAAATTTATCGCCGAGAAATTTTTGTTCCAGCCAGAGTTCAAAGAGCCGCACGTTGTCCGTCGCATCGAGATTGCTCAAGCGAGCCAGGTCGCCCACATAATTATCCGTGAGGCTGCGGCCATGCGGAAATAGCATCGTGGCGCGGAAGGACGCGCCTTTCCAACCAGCGGCTTTTTCTAAATCCACGCTCGCACCCACGTTCACCAAGCCGTTGTAAACTTCACCGCGACGGATTCCGCCGGAAACATTCGCGGCGAATTCGCCGATGTATTGCGTGGTGAATTCATAGCCCGCCTCCGCCAAGCGGCTGCGGCGTCCGCCCCAGTCGCCAAGTAAATGTTCGGCGACGACGACCGGCGCGTTGGTGTCGCTCGGGTTATTTTTTTTGACTTCATCCAAGTCCGGCGAGAGCAGCATCGCTACGGCTCCCGCGCCGGCAGCGGCATTGTTGATCAATTCAAGGGGCATAAAGAATTTCTTTGAATCCGTTGCCGTTAAAAATTTTCAAACTCATTCACCGCCACGCCGCCGCCGCGTTTCGGCCCCGCTGCCATGGCCGGGGAACGAGGACTTTTGGTTTTGGCTGAAGCCGACGACGTGTGCGTGTGCGTTTTATTTTCCGCCGCCGGCGCGCTGCCGACAATCGTTTGCAAACCCGCGACGATGTTTCGCAAGCCCGCCACCTGATTGTGCAATTCCGCCGCCGCACTCGCGTTTTCTTCCGCGTGCGCCGCGTTGCTCTGCGTCAACTTGTCCATCTGGCCCACCGCCATGTTGACCTCGGCCACGCCACTGCTCTGCTCCTGGCTCGCGTTGGCAATCTCGTGAATGACGCCATCCAGCGACTTGATCTGCGTGACGATGCCGTTGAAAACTTGCTCGATGTTGTGGGCGTTGCCTTCCACCAGCGCGAGGTTTTGCGACACTTTCGCACTCGCGACGCCGCCGAGTTCGCTGCGCTTGATGGCGTGCTCAATTTTGTTGGACGTGTCGCGCGCGGCCTGCGCGCTGCGTTGCGCGAGCGCGCGGACTTCATCGGCGACGACGGCGAAACCCATGCCCGCTTCACCCGCGCGAGCCGCTTCCACCGCGGCGTTGAGCGCGAGCAAATTCGTCTGGAACGCAATCTCATCAATGGTTTTGATGATCTTGGCGATCTCCTGGCTGGAGCCTTGCATCTCGCGCACCGCCGATTCCATGTCGCCCACGGCGGACTTGATGGAGGTCACTGTCTGGCCGAGTTCGCCGAGCCGTTCCAGCCCGGTATTGGCCGACTGGCTGGCCTGCTGCGAAAGATTTTTGCTGTTGATCGCGTTCTCCGCATTGCGCTTGGTCATGCTGGAAATTTCCTCCAGCGAGGCGCTGGTCTCTTCCAGCGAGGCGGCCTGCGAACTCGCGGATTCCGCCACCGTCTGGCTGGTGCTCGACATGAGGTTGGCAGA
>JANYCI010000005.1 GCA_025360325.1 Limisphaerales bacterium
GCGCTCGTCGCCACGTCGCTCATCGAGGTGGGCGTGGATGTGCCGAACGCGAGCGTGATGCTCATCGAGAACGCGGAACATTTCGGGCTGGCGCAGTTGCATCAGTTGCGCGGACGCATCGGGCGCGGCGCGCACGAAAGTTTTTGCATCCTGATTTCCGACGCGTTGAATGAGGAGGCGCAGGCGCGGCTGAAAATTCTGGAGCAGACCAGCGACGGTTTCAAAATCGCGGAAGCCGATTTGAAATTGCGCGGCCCCGGCGAACTGCTTGGCCAGAACCAAAGCGGCGCGATGCGTCTGCGTTTCGGCAATCTCGCGGAGGATTTGAACCTCATCCGTCAGGCTAGGGAGCTGGTGAAGAAAATGATTTAGGCGAGTGGTTGTCGCGGATGTAAAACTTGGCTGCGGCAAATCAAACCGAATGCCATCGAGAAAAGTTTGTAGTTCTTTTTCGGCGCGGTTGATGTCGTTGGTGTCCGGCGACTCGTGAAGCAGCACGTTGCTGCGGACAATCCAAAAGTAATTCGTTCCTCGGCGCGTGACACACGATGCGGAGAAAAAATCAGACGGAAGATATCCGTTGTGAAAGCACGAAACAGAACCCTGCCAGACATTCGTGTGTTGGGACAAAATTTTGTAGTTGCGAAGAAACGTGCGGTTCATGCGCTGTTTCATGTGGGCTTGCAACGCGGCTTCGAGCGAAGGTGCTGGAGTGGATAAAGTGAACGGATAACAGGGGCGAGGGAACCGCCGCAGGTTGATCAGAACGTAGAACGGCGCACAGAGTTATCAACTGCGGCGGGAAGCGCAGCGCCTTGCCCGCCGCAACTGTGCCAAGGTTTTTTTGATTTGCCAGCGCGCAGTTTTCTCATGGTATTTCGCAGTATTTCGGAACACATTTTTGTCTCCGCCGTGTTACCTTTCCGTCTGATTCCATGAAGTTATTTTTACAACGCCTGGCCGTGATTTTTTTATCCGTGGTTACATTTCACACTGCCCGCGCGCAGTTGTTGAGCGTGGACATCAACAAAAGTCAGACGCCGCGCAGCGACGACACCGCGCCGGGTTTTGTGGGCTGGTATGATGTGACGACTTCCGCGCAATCGTGTTCGCACACGTTCATAAATTATTCCGTCGTGTTTGATCCTGACACCGGTTTGCCAGCGGCGACGAACATCGCCGCCATCATCGGCTGCACGCTGACGCAGACATTTCCGGTGCCGGGGGGTATTACCAATTCGTCGTTCAACGCGGATTGGCAGGCGAAAAAAGGCAACAGCACTAGCACTGATCCGAACGCGGGTTTTCGTCTATCCGAGGACGGCGTGTGGGTGCGCGATACGACGAGCAACGTGCCCACGAATGGCGGCGCGTTCAACTTATCCATCACTGGCCTAGCCGCTGGCGCGCACACAATCACGACGTATCACAATAGTATTTGGAACACGAATCTGGCGTGGGTCAGCATGGCGAATCCAGCCTTGAGCCGCTGCGTCATCAGCGTGGGCGGCGTGCCGGTGTTCACGAACATGCCGTCGCTGCTCGTGAGTAACGACTTGAAATGTGCGTCGGCTTTTTTCACGGTGAATTATGCGGACACGAATTCGCCGCTCGTCATCGGCTTCGCGCCGGCGCACGACGCGCCGCAGGATTTTGTGATGCTGAACGGATTTGAAATTGACCGACCCAGCGCGCCCGGCACGACGGCCACAGCCATCAATCCCACGCCGAGCGATGAACACGTTTTTGCGGGCAACGACGTGCCGTTGCCGGGCACGACGAATGCCGGCGCGCTCACGCTACAATGGCTGCCGTCTGGTTTTGCGATCTCGAACTACGTCTATCTTGGCACGAACAGCAGCGCAGTTTTGAACGCGACGACGGCAGCCCCGGAATTCAAGAGTGCTTTCGCGGTGGTGACCAATGTTGCCTTCGTCGTGACGAATTTTTTTAACATCACGAACCTCAACAGTGCGTTGACGTATTTCTGGCGCGTGGATCAGCTGAACATCGCGAACGGTGTGACGAACCTCGTGAAGGGAACGGTGTGGGAATTTCGCACGCGGCACCTCGCATTTCCGACGGCGGAAGGCTACGGCCGATTTGCGCGCGGCGGTCGCGGCGGCGTGGTGATTGAAGTGACGAACCTCAATGACAGCGGGCCGGGCAGTTATCGCGCGGCGATTGCGGCGAGCGGGCCGCGCACCGTTATTTTTTGCGTGTCCGGTTTGATCCGTCTGCAATCACCGTGCGTCATCGGCAATGGTTATTTGACCGTCGCTGGCCAAACCGCGCCGGGCGAAGGCATTTGCCTCGCGAACTGGCGCGCGGGCATGAGCAGTTGCAACGATGTCATCATGCGGTTCGTGCGCTGTCGTCTCGGCGACGCGGCGCAGCAGGCGATGGACGGCATTGGTCTCGGCAATTCCACGCACTCGATCATTGATCATTGCAGCATCAGTTGGACGATGGATGAGGCGAGCAGTTCTCGCCAGAGCGGCGGCGTGGGCAGTGCTTCGGCGATGATTACGTTTCAACACAATTTGATTTCCGAGCCGCTGCAACATTCCTATCACTACAACGCGACGAACCGGATTTTTTACGAACAACACGCGTTTGCCGCGTCCATCAGCGGCGAAATCGGCAGCTACCATCACAACCTCATCGCGCACTCGACGGATCGTAACTGGTCGCTCGCGGGCGGCCTCGACCAGCAAGCTCACTACGCTGGCTCGCTCGATATCCGCAACAACGTGGTTTACAACTGGCTCGGCCGCACGACCGATGGCGGCGTGCAGCGCGCGAACATTGCCAGCAATTATTTCCGCCCGTTCGCTTCCAATCCTTACGCAACGTGGCTGCTCAAGCTCGATGCCATCAACACCAACTGGGGAACGGAGTCGTATTATTTCGCGGGCAACGTGATGGAGGGAAAAACGTATTTCACGAACAACTGGATGACCGGTTCATTCTACAACGGCGCGACGGTTCAGGCGCAGGTGCAGACGAACGCGGAAATTTTTCCGTCCTATGTCGCCTCACAAACCGCGAGCAACGCGCTGAAATTTGTTTTGTCCGACACCGGTTGCAACCAACCGCTGCCCGATGCGATTGACCGCCGCGTCATCGGCGAAGTTCTCGACAGCACCACGCATTACACCGGCACGAACGGAAATCCTTACGTCATCTTTGGCGTCACACAGCCGACCCCGAGCGCGAATTATCCCGGTTTCATTGACTTGCAGACGGATGTGCATGACTTCACCAACGTCATTGGCACGGCGAATTATTCGCCAAATTATCCGTGGCCACCTTACGCAACCTACAATGTGCCAGAAGACACCGACCATGACGGCTTGCCCGATTGGTGGGAACTCGCGAAGAATCTGAATCCCAATTCCGCCGCCGCAGATTTCTCCGATAGCAATGGCGACCCCGACGGTGATGGCTACACGAACCTCGAAGATTATCTGAACTGGCTCGCGGCCATCCACGTTGACGGCACGCGAAACACCAATGTTGACATAGATTTGACGCAGTTCACGCGGGGCTTCACAAATAATTCGCCGACGTATTTAGTTTCTAACCCAACGAATGGAACCGTGAGTTTGTTGAGCGGTGGAAAAACTGCGCGCTTCACGCCCACGGCAAATTTCTACGGCCTCGGCAGCTTCACATTCAAAGTGACCGACGCGCAAAATGTTTCGCTCACCAACACCGTGGGTGTTCATGTCCGCGCGCTGCCGGTTTCGCAGGTGAGTTGCTTCCTGACCAACAACGCGCCGCGCCTCTCGTTCACGGGCGAGAATGGTTTGTATTATCTGCTCCAGTATTCCGACGACCTGAAAAACTGGGCGACGTGGACAAACGTCACCGCCTCGGCTTCCGTAAAGTTTTTCACGCCGCCCGGATTTCCAAATCCGTCAGCGCGTTTCTATCGTGCGGTTTCCGTGCAATGAAAATGCGGTTGGAGCGCGGATAGCCTTGTCCGCGCGCCGCAGTTGCGGGGAACCCGCGGACAAGGCTGTCCGCGCTCCGCTGTCAAAAATCCCAATTCATCCGGCAGATTTTTGATTATCCTTTCCGGCCAAAATTTTTAGACTGTGAACCTGATGCCACGTTTGTTTGTGAATTTTTTTGCCCTCATGTTGGGCGTGCTGCTCTGCGCTGCCTGCGCCAGCACGCGTCCCTCGGCAGGCGGCGGCAGCGCTTATCTATTCACCTCGTTTCATGATGCGGATCAAAAATTTCTCCGCTTCCTTTATAGCTACGACGGCTATCACTGGACGAACGTGCCGGGGACATTTCTTGAAGCAAAGGTTGGCGCGAGCAAACAGTTCCGCGACCCCAGCCTCGTGCGTGGGCGGGATGGAATTTTTCATCTGGTCTGGACGAGCGCGTGGCACGGCGACCAAGGTTTCGGTTATGCGAGTTCAAAGGATTTGATCCATTGGTCGGAACAAAAATTTGTTCCCGTGATGACGAACGAGCCGACGACGGTGAATGTCTGGGCGCCGGAAATTTTTTACGATGATGCCAAAACGAATTTCATCATCGTTTGGGCCTCCACTATTCCGGGCCGCTTTCCTGACAAGTTGGAAAAACACGACAACAATCACCGGCTCTATTTCACAACGACGCGCGACTTCAAAACGTTTGCGCCGACAAAATTGTTTTTAGATCCTGGCTTCAGCGTGATTGATGGATTTATTTTGAAAGACCAATACCGCCACGTTTTAATCTGCAAGGACAACTCGCGTCCGAGCCTGAATCTGCGGGTGAGTTTTTCCAAATCGCCGCTGGGGCCGTGGGAATATATTTCCGCGCCGTTCACACAACAGTTCACGGAAGGCCCGTGCGCGTTGAAGGTGAATGGCGACTGGCTGATTTACTTTGATGCCTATCGCGAAAAAATTTATGGCGCGATGAAGACGCGCGATTTTAACACGTTCACGGATGTGACGAAGCAGGTGGCGTTTCCGCCGGAGCACAAGCACGGCACGGCCTTCCGCGTGCCGCGTGATGTATTGGAAAAACTTTTGACCGCTAATCCGCGCTAATTGACGCTAATGAAAAAAGCATTTCTCACCCTTGCCGTCGGCTTGTTGTCCCTGTCCAGCTTCGCTGCTGAAACCAACTCGACACCCGAACAGACCGAGGCGAAATATACTGCCGCCATCGAAGGACGCACGGCGGACATCTTGAAAATCCTCGCGCTCACCGACGCGGACAGATCAGCCAAAGTTCACGATGCCATCATGGCGCAATACCGCGCGCTGAAGGTGTGGCACGAGGAGAACGATGCGAAGTTGAAGGCGGCGAAAGCGGACACGAACGCCACGGCGCAAATCCACGTTTCGCTGAAGGCGCTGCATGGAAAATTTCTTGGCGCGCTGGCGGAAAGTTTGACGCCGGAGCAGATCGAACAAGTAAAGGACAAGATGACTTACGGCAAGGTGCAGTTCACGCTCAACGGCTATCTCACGGCGTATCCGAATCTCACCGAAGCGCACAAAGAAAAAATCATCGAGTTGCTCAAGCAGGCGCGTGAGGAAGCGATGGACGGCGGCAGCGCGGAAGAAAAAACCGCCGTGTTTCAAAAGTGCAAAGGGAAAATTAATAACTACCTTTCCAAGCAAGGCATCCACCCCCAAAAAAAATAATTTAACCGCAGAGAACGCAGAGAACACAAAGAAAGGAACTGTGTGAATGACATCAAGGCATTGTGCGATCAGGTGAGGCAGACGGCTTATGACATTCACGTCTATCATGCACATGGATGCACATGGTCATCTCAAAAAAGTTTATGAGAACGCGCTGGCACACCGTCTCGCCAAGATCGGCTTCAAAGTAAAGCAACAGCATCCCATCAATGTTTTCGCCGAAGATGGAACTTTGATCGGGGAATATCTTGCCGACTTGCTGGTTGAGGATTCGCTTGTCATCGAGCTCAAAACTGTCCGAACGCTTGCCCTGGAGCATGAGGCGCAGATTCTCGGCTACTTAAAATCCGCGCGGCTCGAACACGGACTGCTCATCAATTTCGGTTCCTATAAATTCGAGATCCGAAAGTTTGCGTGGTCAGAGCAGGCGCAGCAAAAATCTCCGGGCCGATTTTCGCTTTTGATCTCTGTGCTCTTTGCGTTCTTTGCGGTTAAATAAATTTATGCCAAAACCAATTCTCCGGCACATCGCGAATTTGTGGACGCTCATGGGGCATCCTTCAAAAACCCGCGAGTGGTCGCTGGATAAAAAATTGCGTGCGATTAAGGCGGCAGGCTTTGACGGCGTGTGTTGGGCGGGCAGCGCGGAGTTGCGCGCTGGCTGCGAAAAACACAGATTGATTTTTGTCGGCGGCATGGCTTCGGGCAAAGCAAAGGATTTTTCCCGCTTGTTGCGGGAGCAAAAAAAATGCGGTGCGGTGCAAGTGAATGTGCAGCTTGCCGGTGACGAAATGCTGACGCCCGCCGCGCTCAAACTCGCACTCGCGCTCAACCGTCACGGCAAAAAAATCGGCGTCGTGCCAGCCATCGAGACGCATCGCGGCACCTGCACGGAGACGCCGGAGAAATTTTACGCGCTGGCCGATGCGTTTCAAAAAGTCACCGGTGAACGGCTGCCGGTCTCGTGGGATTTTTCGCATTTCGCCGTGGTGAAACATCTCGTGCCGGAACATTTTGCGAAGCGGTTGCTGGTGCGGCCGGATTTGATCCAGCACGCGCAGCAGTTTCATTTCCGTCCGTTCAACGGTCATCATGTGCAAGTGCCGATCACCGACGCCAAGGGAAATTTGACGCCGGAAGTCCGCGACTGGCTGCCGTTCGTGGAAGCGCTGCTGAAATGCTGGCTCGACGGAAATAGAAAATCAGCGCGCGAAATTTTCATCTGCCCGGAACTTGGTCCGGTGGCAGGCGGCTATGCGCTCTCGACATTTCCGAACAGTTGGGAACAGGCGAAAATGTTGCGCGGCGAAATTAAAAAATTGTGGAAAAAAGTTTTGGCGCGTGCGAATAAACCAAAACAATTCAATCGAAATTCAACGCCAAGGCGCAAAGAAGCCAAGGCGCAAAGTTAAAACCTGCGTCTTTGCACCTGGGCGTCTTTGCGTTAAAAATCACTTGCGTCAAATCACCATCCCGTGCGGAATGATCGCGTCTTTGGGAATCACCACGATGCCGTCGCGGATAAAATATTTTTCGTGATCCACGTTTTCCGGTTTGCCGGCGGGGGAGATGGTGACGTTGTTCCCGATGCGCGCGTTCTTGTCAATGATGGCGTTCTCGATGTGCGTATTTTCCCCGATGCCGATGCGCGGGATGCCTTCCGCCTCGTTGCGCTGCACGGATTCCAAGGACTCGTAAAAATCGCTGCCGATGACGATGGTGCGGTGCAAGTCTGTGCCAGAGCCGACGATGGTGCGCAGGCCGACGATGGTGGTGCTGATCTTGGCGCGGTTAATGATGCAACCGTCGGAAATGACCGCGTGGTCAATTTGCGCGCCGTTGATCTTCGAGCCGGGCAGATAGCGCGGACGCGAAAAAATCGGCGCGCTCATGTCGAAAAAATTGAAGCGCGGCAGCTCGCTCACCAAATCCAAATTCGCCTCGAAGAACGAACGGATAGTCCCGATGTCCTCCCAATAGCCTTGATACACATAGGAAAAAACGCGCCGCGTGGTGATGGCGTGCGGGATGATGTGCTTGCCGAAATCCGAGAGCGGATTATCCAGCAGTTCGCAGATGACCTTGCGGTTGAAAACGTAGATGCCCATCGAGGCGAGGAAGGAATCGCCTTCCGTCTGGATGTTGAAATTCTTTTTTGCGGTGTCGGAAATTTTCAGGGAATCCAGCGCGGCGTCTTCCTTGGGTTTTTCCACGAAGCGCGTGATGCGGTTCGTGTCGTCAATCTGCATGATGCCGAGTGCCTTCGCGTCGTTGCGCCCGACGGGAATCGTGGCGATGGTGATCTCCGCCTCGGTCGCCAAATGCTGCGCGATGACCTGCTCAAAATTCATCCGATACAACTGGTCGCCGCTCAAAATCAGCAACTGGTCGAAATCGTGGTTGAGAAAGTGCATCAGATTTTTCCGCACCGCGTCCGCCGTGCCTTCATACCACGACGTGTTGTTGAACGTCTGCTGCGCCGCGAGAATCTCCACGAAGCCGCTGGAGAAATGATCAAACTTGTAAGTGCGCGAAATGTGGCCGTGCAACGAGGTGGAATTGAACTGCGTCAAAACGTAGATGCGGTGGAAACCGGAATTGATGCAGTTGGAAATCGGAATGTCCACGAGGCGGTATTTGCCCGCGAGCGGCACGGCGGGCTTGGCGCGATCCTTCGTGAGCGGAAATAGCCGCGTGCCCTGACCGCCGCCCATGATGACACAAAGCACCTTGCTGGTGTTTGATGACTGCCGTCCGGTGTGTGATGCCATAATTTTATTTTATTCCTGAAGGTTGAAAAATTTTAACGCCGACGGCATACCCGAAGCAAGCTGCCATTGAAGTAATCCGCAACAATTTTTGCGTGCCGCGAGGTAAGCCGGGGCTGCTGCACCGCTGGGCAACGAGGGTGGTGCGGCTTCCATTCGATGTGCTGTCGTTGCAGCCGGGCTGGTCGCGCTACTACGAGATCGGGACGGACCGGCTGATTTTTGGCGACCGCGACAAAAGCATCCATGACGATGTGAATGAAATTTCCCGCGAGCGCCGCAAAGGCTACGGCTGGTTCAAAGACTCGGCGAAACGGGTCGAGCAGCATTACACGAAATGGGCAAGGGCGCATCCGTTAAAAAAAATTAACAGGAGGGAACAGAGAAGGGCGGGAATAATTTATTGTGCCGTTATTGCGTGAAACAATGCGTCTCTATCTTCCGGTCTAATTTTATTACGTCAAAACGTCATGGTCTCATCGTCTCGCGCCAAATCTGCTCCGCCAAAATAAATACCAAAGCGACGACCAAACTGCCGCGTATAAAATCATTGCGAATAAAAACGGCGTATCGCCGTGAACGGGCAGACAACTCGCTAACCACATACCTGGCTCATGCAATAAAAGAATAATCATGCCAAATGGAGAACCCGGACCGCATGACCCGAATCCTCCAAAGGTCATCAAACCAAAAAAACTGCTTCTGTGGCTATGCCGCAGTCAATCGCTTTGAGCAGTATGTTTGCGTCGGAGGTTGGTGCGCCACGACGAATATAAATCCATGCACCGACAGAGATAATCGGCAACGTGACCAACATCGTGATGAAAAATGGCATCATGGCTCTTGTGGCCTAACGTAGAATGCTGGCTCGCCGCCGACTTGCGACGTGAACCACGACTGCGCAACTGAAAGTCCCAACGGCAGTTGACCCGACGACTTCTGTGCGAATCTTGTTGAGCCACAAATTTTTCATATAACCACATCTCTATCCGCCGCCAAATATCGAGTCTGAACTTTCAGATGATGAGCCACCTCCACTGCCGCGATAAAACCTGTGAATGATAGTCTCGGCATCAAAATTAGACTGACCAGAAAAGTAGCGCCGAGCTATCGTGTCACGCAAACCCTGATAACTACAGGAAACACCCAGCGGCTCATAATGAGAATCAAAATCTACCTGCTTGCAAAAAGCCGCATGAGCATAGGCGATAAATGCCGTTGAAAAACTGCCGCGCTGCACCGCCTGCGTGACGTGTAATATGACCGCTTGCCAAACCGACGCACCAACTCCTGACTCAACCGCTGCATATAGCTTCGGATGGCCAAGTATTTTTTGATGTGTCTAATCATACGATGCGTTCGCGGCCTAAAATTGTTATTCAGTTGCGACGCGTGCAAAATCCTGCACGCGTTTGTATTGATGAAAGCGGGCGGAGGAATTTCTTTCAAGAATTATCGCCGAAACAAATCTTGGTAATCATTTCCCCGCCGGATCATCGAGGCCTTGGCCGTGGACGTTGTTCGTGGTGACGAGCGCGCCGTCGTAGCCGGTGACGCGGATTTTGGACAGGTTCACATTCGTCATGTTCGCCAGCGCGATGGCGTGGGCGCAGGTGCCTGAAATTTCCGTGAGCGTGAAGCCGTCCAGCGGGCGCGCGGCGGGGATGTTCGTGCCATCCACGAGCGTCGCCACGTCCTGCACGCGAATTTTTTTGAAGGTAAAGTTTTGGACGCGCGACCATTTTTCCACGTCGCCGGGCACGGGGTCGGTGGCTTGAATGCCTTTTTTCATCAGGTCAATGCCGATGAACGTGGGTGACTTGAGGATGGTGATGTTTTCAAAGGAAACATTTTCCATGTAGCCGCCGCGTCCATCGCGGCTCTTGATGTAGATGGCGTTTTGTTTGCCGGAGATGACGCAGCCGGAAATTTTCACGTTGCGGATGCCGCCGGACATTTCGCTGCCGAGCGCGAGGCCGGCGAAAATGGAGCCGTGCAACCGGCAGTCGCGGATGATGACGTTCTCGGTGGGGCGTTCCAAATTTTGCGCGGCGAGTCCGCGCCCGGACTTGATGGCGATGGCGTCATCGCCGGTGTTGATGTCGCATTTTTCGATGAGCACGCCGTTGCAGGAATCCACGTCAATGCCGTCGCCATTAGAGTTCACGGTGCGAATGGTGAGGTTGCGCGCGGTGAAATTGTTGCAGAACAGCGGATGGATGCTCCAGAGCTGCTGGTATTGCGTGGTGAAATTTTCGAGCAACACATTCGTGCAGCCGGTGAGTTCGATCAGCACGGGGCCGCGCGGGTTGCGGAGTTTGCCGAGCGGCAGCGGCGGACCGAAAATCGCGCCGCCGGTGATGGTGACGTTCGCGGCATTGGACGCGGAGAGCAGGGCGCGATGGCCGTCGCGGAACTCGCCCTCCCAGCGGACGTTGATGACGGGATAATCTGCGATGTCCGGGCTGCCGAGGATGTTCGCGCGCTGGGCGAGTTGCACGGTGGTGTTCGCGCCGATGACGAGGCTGCCGGTGAGAAACATTCCGTCGGGCAACGTCACCGTGCCGCCGCCGGCGGCGGCGCAGGTATCGAGCGCCTTCTGGATGGCGGCGGTGTCTTTCGTGACGCCGTCGCTCTTCGCGCCAAAATCGAGGACGTTCAACGCGGATTTTTCAGCGGCAAAACCGGCGGCGGCAAAATTCAGCGCGGCGAGAACGGCAAAAAGTTTTTTCATGCGGTAAAAAAATTCTGCGCGGCGGCGGGCGCAGAGTCAATCCGCCTTCGGCTTGCTGCCATCGCCATTTCTGGTTAGCCTGCATATCTCAAATGAGTGAAATTCTAGTCATCGGCCACAAGAATCCCGACACGGACGCCATCTGCTCCGCCATCGGCTACGCGGAGTTCAAGCGGCGCACCGGCATGAGCGAGGCCGTGGCCGCGCGCTGCGGCGACACGAATGACCGCATTGATTTTGTTTTAAAAACCTTTGGCGTGCCCGCGCCAAAATTCGTCGCCGATGTTTCGCCGAAAATTTCCGACGTGATGCAGCGGAAAATTTTGAGCGTGCGCCCGGACGCCACGGCGGCGGAAGCGTTGCGCCTGATGGATGAAAAAAATCTCCGCCTGCTGCCGGTGCTGGATGACTTGCAAAAATGTCGTGGCCTGCTCTCGCTGTTCAAGTTGAGCAAATTTCTTTTTCCGGCCGTGAACCGGAGCGCAAACGGCCAGCATAATTCGCGCGAAATTGTCTCCTCGCTTTCCGGCCTCGCGAAAACATTGGACGGCCAATTACTCGTCGGCAGCGACGGCGAACGCGAGGAGGAATTGATTTTGATGATCGGCGCGATGGGCTTGGAATCGTTCACCACGCGGCTCGAAAAATTTGTTCCCGAAAAATTGTGCGTCATCGTCGGCGACCGCTGGGACATCCAGAACGTCGCCATTCGTGAGGGCGTGCGGCTGCTCATCGTCACCGGTGGCCTGTCGGTCGAGCCGAAGACGATTGAGGCGGCACGGAAAAATAATGTGAGCGTCATCACCTCGCCGCACGACACCGCCACGACCGCCTCGCTCTGCCGCGCCGCCGTTTCGGTGAGCCATGTGCTGAACGAGGAATTTCTCTGCTTCCGCGAAACCGCGCCGCTCGCCGCCGTGCGCGACGAGGCGATGTCTTCCGGCTACCAAGCGTTCCCCGTGCTGAACAGCGAAGGCCAGACCGTCGGCATTTTATCGAAGACCGACTTCCTGAAAACCGTTTCGCGCAAATTAATTTTGGTGGATCACAACGAACTTTCCCAAGCCGTGCAAGGCGCGGATGAGGTGGAAATCATTGAAATCATTGATCATCATCGCATCGGCGCGCTCGCCACGCAGCAGCCGATTTTATTTCGCAACGAACCCGTCGGCTCCACCTGCACCATCGTGGCCGATTGTTTTTTCCGCAATGGCGTGGAAATGCCGCGCGCGATCGCCGGCTTGCTGCTGGCTGGATTGGTTTCCGACACACTGAACCTGACCTCGCCGACGACGACCTCGCGCGATGCGGAAATTTTGAAACGACTCGAAGCGCTTTCCGAAGTCAACGCGCGCGAGTTCACGGAAAAATTATTTGCGTCCGGCTCGCTGCTCACGCTCAAGCCCGCGCCGCAGGCCGTCACGACCGATTGCAAGGAATACGCCGAGAACAAAGTCAAATTCAGCGTCGCGCAGATCGAGGAGATCGGCTTTGAACAATTTTGGAAACGGAAGGAAGAATTGCTCGCCGCGCTGGAAGATTATCGCGCCAAGAGCGCGTATCATTTTTCCTCGCTGCTCGTCACCGATGTCACTACGCAAAGCTCGTTGCTGCTCGTGGTCGGCGATGAGAAATTTATCAAGCGCATCACCTACCCGCGCCGCGAGACCGGCATCTATCTCCTGCTCGACGTGGTTTCGCGCAAGAAACAATTGCTGCCGTATCTCACCCACTGCCTGCGCGAAACGGAAAAAGGTATGAAGGCACAGGGGTGAAATTTTGCGCCCGGCGGCGCAAACGGGGAAAGTCCGTTTGAAATAAATACTGACCGGAACACAATTCCAAGATTATCACAAAAGGTTGACTCGTTGGTCAGACGAAGCTCATTTAGAGTCTTTTCGTCTAAACATAAACCCACTAAAAACTCCCCAGAAGAGCAAACTTGCAGATGCGGATCCGAAAAGCCAGTCTCCGTAAGAATGTTTAGTGGGCGGGACAATTTGATGGTAGAGCAAATCAATTGCTGGATATAAAAAGAAACCTGAAAAGTTGACAATTTGAAATAAAATACCCACTAAACTGTTTGGTAGCTTAAGCGCAATAGCGTCAATAATTACAACAATTATTATAGATATAACTGACGCTTTTATTTGAAAATGAAAAGCAAGCAGCAAGGGGTCAGCCTTGAATAACGCCCCAATCTGCTTCTGAATAGCGCCGCAGATTTTCTTAGACCATTCCTCCAGCGTTTTGGTGTCGCGGCCTTCTACGAGCAAACGGACTCGCATTTCTGCTCGTCGACTTCAGGCGTGTTCCAGTTCGCGCGCGTGGGGAATGTCGCGGGTTTGAAGCGGACGCACTTGGGTGCGTTCCAACGTCAGCAGCGCGACTGTATGACCGTCGTAGCCGACAAACTCAACTTCAAATGCCTGGCCGTTGCCATGCACCAAAACAGCCGTGCCCACGTCGCCGCGCACCAATCCGTGCGCGGGCAGGTCACAGGTCAGGGCCACGGCGTCCAGTTCATTGATGGTGTTCATAATTTCGGCAGCGGGTGTGCGGTCACAAAACGCGGCGCATCGCCGGCGGCATCAATATACCATGCGGTGCGGATATTCAAGCCTGTGCCATCGGGTGCCAGCAGTCTTCCATCCACAACGTATCTCCGGCCATGTGGCGTCGTTTCGGTTTCCACAACCTGGTTTTCACGCGCCAGTAGCAGTAATGCGTCCGCCAATTTCTGCCATTCGGTTAGGGTGAAACCGAACCGGAGAAAAAACCACGCCTTGCTGCCGCCGGCAGGATGTGCCGGATTGAGCAGGTAATGAGTGATTTTTCGTTCCGGCACCACGGCCAATTCTGCTTGCGGCAATTTCATTGGCTTAAATGGATCAATCCTGAATCACGTCCCAATCTGCTTCTGGATCGCGCCGCAGATTTTTTTGGACCACGCCGCTAATGTTTTTGCATCGCGGCCTTCCACGAGCAGGCGCGCTTTGGGTTCCGTGCCGGAGTAGCGCAGCAGCAAACGTCCGCCTTGCGCGG
>JANYCI010000007.1 GCA_025360325.1 Limisphaerales bacterium
AGCGTCCTCGCGAGCCGAACGTCGCCAGACCAAGCGGCTCACGGGGACGCTCGCCCCACCAACTCTAGCCAGACAATTCTACTGCCAAAATTTATGCGGGCTGCTGCTGCGTTAGACAATGCAGCGAGCCGAAGCCCCAGACTAAATCCACGGCGTGAATTCCCACCACCGGACGATCTTTGAACAGCTCGCCTAAAATTCCCAGGGCGATGCGGTCGTTCGGGTCATTGAACGTCGGCACGATGACGGCGGCGTTGCAGATGTAAAAATTCGCGTAGCTCGCGGGCAGACGAACGCCGTCAAAATACAGTGGGTTTGGCATCGGCAGCTCCACGACCGTGGGTTTCTGGCCGTCTTCCAAACGAAAATCTTTCACGCGCTCCCAGTTTTCCGCGAGCGGTTTGTAGTTCTCATCCTTGGAATTTTTTTCTTTAACCAACACGAGCGTATTCCGATTAACAAACCGGCAGATATCGTCAATGTGGCCATGCGTGTCGTCACCTTTCGGTCCTTTGGCGAGCCAGAGAATGTTGGTGACGCCGAGATAATTCTTGAGCGCGCCCTCGATTTCATTTTTGCCGAGACCGGGATTGCGAACTTGAATTTTTGGATGCAGATAACATTCCTCCGTGGAAATAAGCGTGCCGCGACCATTCAATTCCATGCCGCCGCCTTCGATGACAAACGGCTGTCCGTCATGCTCCGCGTGGATAAGTTTTTTGCCGAGCAGCTTCGCGGCGGTTTCGGGAACGGTGGTGTCTTTTTGCCAGTTGTCATATTTCGCCCAGCCGTTGAAATGAAAATGGACAATGGCGGTTTCCTTTTTGCGCTTAACGAAAATAGGGCCGGTGTCGCGCGTCCAACCACGATTGGTGGTGTGCGTGACGAACCGGATCTTCCGCATATCCACGCCGACGTGATTGAAGATACGCCGGATAAAAGCATCATCCTTATTTTGCTTGGCGCGGACGATGAGATTGATTTTCTCGCCCTCGGAAATTTTCCGCACCATCTCGCCATAAACCCACGGGATGACTTCGAATTTTCCCGGCCAGTCACTTTGGTTGTGCGGCCAACCAAGCCAAGTGGCTTCGTGTTTTTCCCATTCGGCGGGCATCGAATAACCCAGGGCAGCAGGTGTGGCGGCAGCGGCAACAGTTTTGGTCGGCATAAATTTCTCGGCCAGCATAACGGCTTGAATGAGGAAACCCAAAAGCAAAAATCTGTCGCCGAAAAATATTTTCAGTTTTCTGAAATTTTTTGTTGGCAAAAAAAAATAATGGACGACATTACAGGTGTCCCCCTGATTGACCGACAACTTGTTGGCCGTATGAATACGAACTACAATCAGAAACAACATTTCGGGGCGGTGGCCAGAAACGCCGCAATCATTTGTTTGGGAATCTTTTTATCTGTTGCTTCCGCTCTTCCGGTGTTTTCCGCTGATCTGGTTTATGTTTCGCTGCCGTCTGGTGTTTCCGGCGCGCAAATCCAAAAGGCTCTTGATTCATTGGCCGACCGTGGCGGCGAAGTCGTTTTGCCCGCCGGCGAAATTTTAATTTCCGCACCCATCGTGTTGCACCGCGATTTTCAGACCCTTCGCGGTGCCGGTGCGGAAACTATTTTGAAAGTGGCCGCTGGCGCAAATTGTCCCGCCATCATCATGGGCGAACCCGTCAATCATCCGCAAAAAATTTTGCGCGGTTTGCGCGTGGCCAGCCTGACGATTGATGGCAATCGTGCCCACCAGCAGCGCGAGTTATGGAAACTTTCCGGCGAAGGCTCCGAGATCCGCAATAACGGGATCATAGTCCAGTCCGCCACCGACTCCGCCGTCGAGCACGTCACCTCCGCCCACAATCGTTCTGGCGGCTTGGTGACGACGCTCGGCGTGCAACGGCTCACGGTGAAACATTTCGAGTCGTTCGACAATGAGTTCGACGGCCTCGCTTGCTACGAAACGACCGATTCATTTTTTAGCGATTTGAATTTGCACCACAATCCCGGCGCGGGCATCTCGCTCGACCTCGCGTTCAATCACAATGTCGTCAGCAACGCGGTGCTCGTGGCGAACGACCTGGGAATTTTCATGCGCGCGAGCCGGGAAAATCAATTTCACAACATCACCATCCACGACAGTCGGCACTTCGGAGTATTCATGGCGCACTCGGAATTGTTGACCGCTGGCGTGGTGCTGCCCGCGCCGCAGACGGAATGCACGCAAAACGCTTTCACCAATCTCGTCGCCAAAAATTGCGGCAGCGCGGCGTTCCGCGTGAACAATTCCACCTGCACCAACAACATCATCATCCGCCCGCACTTCAAAGATAATCTCCAAGGTGGTCTCTCCCTCGTGCAACCAAATCTGCTGACGGTGCAATAACTCCGGCAGGCTCACGCAAAGACGCGAAGCCGCAAAGTGAAGGCCCGATTTTTTTTTGCGCCTTGGTGTCTTGACGTGAGATTCAATTCAATTTGAGATTGGATTTCCCCTGCGCTCGCGTATCGTTTGCCGGAATAATTTTCAAATTTTATGGCCAAGAAAAAATCTATCAAACCAACTCCACTCACCGGCGGCCCCGTCTCCCGCTTCATTCAACATCATTATCGCCACTTCAACGCCGCGTCGCTTGTGGACGCCGCGAAAGGCTACGTCGCCCATCTCGACGGCGGCGGCAAAATGATGATCACGCTCGGTGGCGCGATGAGCACCGCCGAACTCGGCCTCTCGCTCGCGGAAATGATCCGGCAGGACAAGGTGCAGCTCATCACCTGCACCGGCGCGAATCTGGAGGAGGACGTTTTCAATCTCGTGGCCCACGATTACTACGAACGTGTGCCCGGCTATCGCTCGCTCACGGCGCAGGACGAACAGAAGTTGCTCGAACGCCACATGAACCGCGTGACCGACACCTGTATTCCCGAAGGCGAAGCCATGCGCCGCATGGAAAAAGCCATGCTCGAAGTCTGGACCGCCGCCGATAAAAAGGGCGAACGCTACTTCCCGCACGAATTTTTCTACAAAGTTTTGCTCTCCGGCAAATACGAAAAGTATTACCAGATTGATCCGAAAAATTCCTGGATGCTCGCGGCGGCAGAAAAGAATTTGCCCATCGTCGTTCCCGGTTGGGAAGACGCGACGCTCGGCAACATGTATGCCGCTGCCGTCATCCGTGGAGAAATCAAAAATGTCCACACCGTCCGCACCGGCATTGAATACATGACGTGGCTCGCGGAGTTTTATACCAAGAACGCGACCAAAAAGAGCACGATTGGAATGTTCCAAATTGGCGGCGGCATCTCCGGTGATTTTCCGATCTGCGTCGTGCCGATGTTGCATCAGGATTTGCTGCGCACCAGCGTGCCGCTCTGGGGTTATTTCTGCCAGATCAGTGATTCCACCACGAGCTACGGCAGTTATTCCGGCGCGGTGCCAAACGAAAAAATCACCTGGGGTAAACTCGGTGTTAAGACGCCAAAATTCATCATCGAATCCGACGCGACGATCGTTGCGCCGCTGATTTTTGCGCACGTGCTCGGTTGGTAAGAATTGTCGGAAAACATTTTTGGCCGCGAACGCGAGTTCGCGGCCAATTTTATTTTTTCATGACGACGTAAGGAAATTTGCGCTTCAAGTCGTTAAGCGGTTTTTCAAAAATATGCCAAGACATCGCAGCCAGTCCTATGGTCAGTCCAGCGAAACCAAGCATCCTGAAAACGGGAATGGCGTAAAAATTTTCCAGCCAGCCAGGGTGGCCGAGCCACGCGATCAGGCCCAATGACATTGAGATGGCGAAGTTGTGAATGACATATAATCCGTAACTGATTTTGCCCAGATAGTTCATCGGCGCGCTTTGCAACAGCCAGCCAAATGGGCCGCGAAAACCTTCCGCCGCAGAATAGACCAGCCAGCCGAGCACGCAAACTCCAGCCAGCCGCTTGAGCGGTTCAAGTGGCGCCGGAAAGTTGGCAACTCCCCACAGCGTCAAGCCAGCCAGTCCCGCGAGCAGCAGGCGAAAGGCAATTTTTGGCATCGGAAATTTTTGCCGCGTGCCGTAAGCCAGCAAAGCACCGATGCCGAGCGCGTTCAGGCAGCTCGGCATCAGCACGCTAGCCGCAACGCCGCTCGCGTGCTCTGGAAAAACCGAAGCCATCCCTAATTCAAACAACGGCGCGGACACGATGCTTGCCAAGATGGTCGGCAGCAGGAAACGTCGCGGCAGGAAAATGATGAGCAGCGGCCAGACTAAATAAAATTGTTCCTCCACCGCCAGCGACCAGAAGTGGCTCAACTGGCCATGCCAGCCGTGGAGATAAAAATAGACGTTGGACAGATAAGTGGCGTGCCATAACCAAGTTTCAGAAATGCTATTCGCCTTTAGAATCAATAGAATGATCAGTGCCGCGTAGAACAACGGAAAAATTCGCAACATTCTGCGCAGGTAAAATTGCTTGAGGACAAAAAATCCCGGAGCCGTCAATCGGTTGTCCAACAAGATTCCGGTGATGAGAAATCCGCTGATGATGAAGAAAGTTTCTACTCCCAATTCGCCCCACGGAAGCAGGGGTTCAGAATTTTGATAAGCGCGCCAGTGACTCCACGCCACGGCGGCAACGGATAGCGTTCGCAGGCCATCCAGTTGCCGCAAATACACCGAACTTTTGGCGGGGATCATTTGGTGCTGACGCGTCTGGTCATTCAAAAGCGCGGCTTCAAAATTCAATCTTCATCCACCACTTTCACCGCCCATTCCGGATACGGCTTCGCGCCCATCGCCGCGCGCCAGAGGATGCGGTTGAGCACGTCTTCGTTGCATTGATCGGGTTTGTCCAGCGGCAGGCGCGCGGAGGCGAGCGCGTCTTTACGCAGTTGCGCGTCTTTGATTTTTTTTGGCGGCGGATTCATTTCGTCCAACGCTACGTTGTTCGTCAACGCAGTGAACGCGGTGAAGTCCGGCGTGTTGGTGAAGCAATCAAACATCGGCGTCGCGGTGGCGTCGAACTGATTCATCGGTGGCAAGCCGAGTATCAGTTCCATCGTGCGGAGCAAACTCGTCTGGTTGTATTGCGTCTTCACCACCGCGCCGCGTTTGGTGTAGGCGCTGACGACATACGCCGTGGTGCGATAGCCGCTGACATGATCCCAACCATTCTGCGGATCGTCCTCGATGACGAAGATGCAAGTGTCTTTCCAAAATGCGCTGTGACTCACCGCCTCGATGATTTGACCGAGCGCGAGATCGTTGTCAGCGACCATCGCTTCGGCCTTGGGCGCGCCGGCTTTAGAACCTTCCGTGTGATCGTTCGGCAACCAGAAAACGGTGAACGCGGGCAAACTGTTTTGCTGCTCAAATTCCTTGAGCCGCTTGATGAATTTCGCCGCGCGGATCACGTCCGGCACTTCCAAATCCCAACTGCTCCAATCGGTTTCGATCAATGGTCGCAAGGCTTCGATGTCCGGCGTGGCGGTGTATTGGATGGCGTTCGCGCCGCTGGTGAAATCCTGGTAACAGTCGGCAAAAGTAATTTTCTTTTTCACCGTCGAGTTTTTCCAGCGCTTATCGGACGAGCAAAATTCGCCAAAATCGTGGACGGATTTTCCGTGCGCGAGCGCGTTGTCCCAAATGAAACCGGCGGGCGAATAGGCGAGCGCATCCGCGCCCGTTTCGCCGAAACCGCCGCACGGATAGCTGCGCGCCCAGCCGGCGAACTCGCGCTCGACGTAATCGGTCGCGATGCCGCTGTCGGCCCAGTTGTGTCCGTCGGCGCTCAAAATTCCAGAGCAGTAAGTGTTGTCGAGCAGCGTAAATTCGTTCACGAGTTTGTGTTGGTTCGGCGTCACGCGCTCACCGTAGATGCAAAGTGATTCATCGCCGTTCCCGGTTTTCACATCGCCGAGAACTTGGTCATAAGTGCGATTTTCTTTGATGACATAAATGACGTGTTTGAAAATGCTCGGTTCGCCCACGCGCTCCGGCACAGGCGCGGGTGAACGGTCGGGACGTGCGGGCAACTTGGCCGCCGCGAGCAGCGGATAACGTAGATTTGACAAGGCTTTTGACGTGAACGCGGCGAGTTCTTTTTTGGATGGAACGGGAATGAGCGAGAGCGAGCCGTGGTATTGTTTCGTCGCAAAACCGTAGCCAGTCGCGCCGTAGCGGGCGCGTTGCGTCTCGCTGGCGATGCCCTTGAGATTGGCGACGAGAATTTTTTTCTGCCGTGTATCAAACTGCAACGCGCTCGGAAACCAGCCGGTGGGAACGAGACCGAGTAATTTCGTTTCGCGCGGTTTGAACTGGAAAACGGCGACGGCATTTTGTGAACCGTTCGCGCAAAATAAAATTTTACCGGACGCATCGAACGCGAGCGCGTTGGGCTGCGCGCCGAACGGGTCGCCGGGATTTGGGCGTGCGGAAATAATTTCCACGAGCTGATCGTTGCGCGTGTCAATGACGCTCAACTGATCGTTGCCCGCGCTGGCAGCGACGAGAAATTTTCCATTGGGCGACAACGCGAGCGCGCACGCGTGCGGGCCGATGACGATTTCGTGCGGCGGCGCGGAAAGCGGGCCGCCCGCCAAATCAATCACGCTGACCGAGCCTTCGTTGGCGATGCTCCGCGCGTCCACGCGCACGCGGGTGCCGAGTCCGGCGGGACCGGTCGGGCTGCCCGCGTCGGGGCGGCGACCGCCCCAGTTACTGACGTAAATTTTTCGGCCCGAGAGAACCACGTCAAACGGCGCGACGCCAACATTCCACAGGCGCAAAATTTTTCCCGTGGCTGCATCCATCTCCGCGAGCCGGTTCGATAGATTGAGCGCAACGTAAATTTTTTTGCCGTCCGCCGAGACCGCGATGCCCGCCGGAATATCGTTCGTGCGCTTGGAAAATTTCCCCGGTGGCAGCGGGATGGAAAAGAACACGGAGATTTTATGATCGCGCGCGACGCTGAAAACTTTCACGTCGCCGTTGATGTTGGCGAGATAAAGGCGCTCGCCATCGGGGGAAAATTTCAGGCCCGTAAAACTCAATTGCGCCTTGGGATCCGCGTCGAGAATGGCATCGGTAAGCGGCTGCGCGGCCTGAACTTTTCCCGATGGCAACGCAACGTGTTGCAGGTTTTGTCCGGTCGCCGGATCCACCACGACGAGTTCGTTGGTGAGGCCGGAGGTCACGAGAATTTTTCCATCGGGACTCAACGCGAGCGCGTTGGGGCGAATGCCGGGCAGTTCGATCTGCGTCCCGGCGGGCGTAATGATTTGATTGGCGGGCGTGATGAGCGTAGCGCCAAAATTGCCGACGGTGTTCGTCGTGGTATAAAAATCTTCCGCAAAAATGTTTACGGCAAAAAATGCGGCGCAGGCGGCGAGCGGGAACAATATTTTCCTTTTCATTGCAACCATGATGAAAGGAGACGCCGCAAACGGCAAGCGACGTTACAGCAAAATTGTTTTCCATTGGCCGTTTTGGTTTTGTCCGCTAGGTTAAACGCGGTTTTGTCGCCGATTTCTTCGCGTGGCCGATCCGTAAACAAGTGAAAATTATTTTTTATCTCGCGGTGCTTATGGCCGTGCTGTCGGCGTCCGCGCAGACGCCGGTTTGGACGCAGTTTCCCAATTCGCCCGTCGGTGGCGGAAACTTTCGCAATGACGACATCGCTTTCACCGACCTTACGAACGGCTGGAGCGCGCGTGGCACGGACGGACTTTATCGCACGACGAATTACGGCCAGAGCTGGTTCTCCGTCACGCCGCATATTGTCACCACCGTCGCGCATTTTCGTTCCGTCGGGTTTGCCACGCCTACGCATGGCTGGGCCGGCAATCTTGGCCCCGGCGCTTACGATTCCAAGGTCACGGACACCAATATGCTCTACGAAACGTTTGACGGCGGCACGACGTGGAGCATCGTTCAGCCGATCAACTATTCCGGTATGGCGGGTTTTTGCGCGATGCACATCAAGGACACGCAGCACATCTATGGCGTCGGGCGCGTGCGCGGACCGGCGTATTTTGTGAAGTCAGAAAATGGCGGCAGCACTTGGTTCACCACCAACCTCACCGCCGCCGGTGTGATGGGCGGGATGATGGATGTTTTTTTCATGAACACGAATCTCGGTTTCGCCGTCGGCATGGACACGAATTCTTTTTTCTCGCCGCCGTATTTCGCCAACATCGCGCGCACGACGAATGGCGGGATGAACTGGCAAGTCGTCGCTTCGGCGCACGTCACCAATAGTTATTTTTGGAAAATGTCCTGGCCCACCACGAACATCGGCTACGTCTCGCTCCAGCAAAATAATTCCTACGCCTCGTTTGTTTTTTACAAGACCACGGACGGTGGGCAAACGTGGGTCTCCAACGGCATTCCGCTTTCAGCCATCGGTTCTCCATCGTCATTTGAATTGCAGGGCATCGGCTTTGTCAGCACTAACGAAGGCTGGCTCGGCGGCGGCTCGGTAGCCGCGCCGTATAATTTTATCCACACCACCGACGGCGGACTGACGTGGACGCCGATGGGCTATGTGAACGCCAATAATCTAAACCGTTTTCGTTTTGCGAGTCCGACGCTCGGCTATCTGTCCGGCATCAAGCTGCACGTTTTTCACATCCCGCTCGCCGCGACGATTTCCCCATCTGAAACAAACATCGCGCCGGGTGCGAACCTGACGTTCACCGCCACCGCCTACGGCACGCCCCCGATTCAATTTCAGTGGCAACGCAATGGAACTAACATTCCGAACGCCACGAACATTCTTCTTTTGCTCACCAACATCGGCATAAGCAACCTTGGCCAGGGCAATATCGGCAATTACAGTCTCGTGCTTTCCGATTTTAGCGGTTCTATCACGAGCGCCGTTGCGCGTCTCACGGTGATCGGCATTCCCTTCGCGCCCGGAATCATCACGCCACCGCAAAGC
>JANYCI010000051.1 GCA_025360325.1 Limisphaerales bacterium
CACCCATGTGCTTGATGACAAGCGTGATCATTTTGAGGCGCTACCCGATGTTTGGGAGACGTTCCGCATCGTGCTCGACGAGCGGAAGCGGCGGGAGATTGACCCCACGCTTGCCATGTTGCGCGAGTGCATCGCCAAGGCCGGGACGGATGCCGACACCGGCAAATACGCCGAGCAGCGCCTGCGCGACCTCGCCGGATTCTTTGAGGTCACGAATGGCTGGTATGGGCAGGTCTGCCATTGGCCGGCCAGTGCGTTCATGAAGTTTGCGAAGTTCGGTGGCCAGATTCAAAAACTGCTCGGATTACAAACAAAATCAAAATCAGACTAAACTATGAATACTAGTCTCGGCATCTACATTGCGTATTTTCTCATCAGTCTCGGCATGACTATTTGGGTTGCCCGCACCCTTCACAAAAACGGACGGATATTTCTGGTGGATGCCTTTTCAGGCAATCAACAGATGGCCGATTCGGTGAATCACCTTCTGGTCGTTGGTTTTTACCTGGTCAACATAGGATTCATCCTTTTGTTTCTTCGCGTTGGCGAGAAGCCGACCGACCTGGTTCAAGGAGTTGAATACATTTCGACGAAGCTTGGAATTGTGATGCTTGTCTTGGGCGGAATGCACTTTTTCAATATGTTCAATTTTTCCAAGATGCGGAAGAAGGCCATCGCCCATAATCCGCCGCCGATTCAGCACCGAAATGATGCCGCGCAAACTGGAGATGCACACGCAAAGGCCGTTAAATTCGCATCAGAAATTGAAAATCTTAATCGTCCAAAAGACACACCCTGTGGAGCCTGAATCAAAATAAATTTTGCTCCGTTCCTTCGCGGCTTTTGCGCCCAATGTGTGAGGCTCAACAACACGGCTCTGGGCAAAACCCGGAGAAAAGGCGCGGCGAATTTTGATACCAATCTATGAAACAAAAAATCATTCTCGCCGGCGGCAGTGGCTTAATCGGTGGCGCCCTCGCCAGAGAATTTTCGGCGCGCGGCTTTCAGGTCGTGGTGCTGACGCGCTCGCCGAAGGCGCGGGCAGACGGCGTCGCGGAAATTTTTTGGGATGCAAAAATTGTTGATGATTGGGCTGCGCAACTTGACGGTGCGGCGGCAATAATCAATCTCACCGGCAAAAATATAAACTGCCCGCACACGGCGGAAAATTTGCGCAGCATCACCGCCTCGCGCGTCAATTCAGTGAACGCCTTGGCCGCCGCCATCGCTAAAATAAAATCTCCGCCGCGCGTCTGGGTGCAAGCCAGTGCCACCGGTTTTTACGGCGACACTGGTGATACTCTTTGCGATGAATCCGCGCCCAGCGGCCGCGACGCACTTTCAAACATTTGTCGTGATTGGGAAAATTCATTCGCTGCCGCGACGTTGCCAACGACGCGCAAAGTCACGCTGCGCATCGGTTTTGTTTTAGGACGTGAGAGTGGCGCGCTGCCGGTGCTGAGCAAGCTCACTAAATTATTTCTCGGCGGCGCGGTCGGCAGCGGACGCCAATACATCAGTTGGATTCACCTCGCGGATTTGGTGCAGATGTTCGTTGCTGCCGTGGAGGATGAAAAATTTTCCGGCACGTTCAACGCCGTGGCGCCCAACGCGGTGACGAATGCCGAATTCATGCGCGAACTGCGCCACGTGCTGCATCGTCCGTGGAGTCCGCCCGCACCGGAATTCGCCGTGAAACTTGGCGCGCGTTTGATGGGCAGCGAGCCTTCGTTGGCATTGGTGAGTCAGCGTTGTGCGCCAAATTTTTTTTTGGACGCAGGCTTTGAATTTCAGTTTCCGGGGCTGCGCGGGGCGTTGGAAAATCTGTGCCGCTGAAACCTCACACCAACGCTTCGGCCAACACTTCGGCCATGTGGCGCACGCGCGCCGTGGCGAGATGTTCCACTTGATGTCGGCAGCTCGTGCCGGATAAAACAATGTTCGTGCCGTAAGGCTGATGCTTGATTTTTTCGATCAGCGGTTCGGCAATCTTCACCGAGAGTTCGTATTTCGACGCCTGCATCCCAAATGCTCCCGCCATGCCGCAGCAGCCCGTGTCGAGCATTTCCACCGTGCGGTTTGGCAGACGTGACGCGAGTTGCACCGCGTTTTGGGTATTAGTCAACGCCTTGGCATGACAGTGTGAATGAATGGCGATGCGTCCGTGTTCGCGATCAAAGGTTAATGCGTCCGGTTCCGCTCGCAGCAAATTTTCCACGAAATCCTCGAACAAAACGCAGCGCGCAGAAATTTCCTCCACGCCCGGCAAATTCAATTCGCGATAATCTTCAGCAAACATTGAGTAGCAGGAAGGTTCGAGAAAAATGATTGGGGCATCGTCATTCGCGAGTTGCGCGAGATTATGCGCGCCGAGTTTTTGCGCTTCGTCGAGGTTGCCGGTGCTGAAGGCGGGGCGTCCGCAACATTTCCGTTGTGCGGGTAACGTGACGTAAAACCCGGCAGCTTCCAAAACTTTCACGGCGGCGATGCCGATGTGCGGCTCGTGATAGCGCGTGAAAGTATCGTCCCACAACACCACGCGCCCGCGCTGGCCGTGCGTGTCGTGCTCGCGTTTGTTGAACCAGCGGTCGAAACGTTCGTTGGCAAAGGCAGGCAGGGGGCGCTCGCCAGTCATGCCAAAAAATTTTCCAAAGATGTGCCGCGCCGAGCGCGAGCGAAAAAATAAATTGGTCAGGTGCGGCAACGTGGTGCCGAGTCGCCCGAGCAAATCCACGGAGCTCACGAGGCGTTGTTGCATCGTCAAGCCGTGTTGTTTGGTGCGCGCGTGCAGCAGCTCGGCCTTGAGCAACGCCATGTTCACGTTGGACGGACATTCATTCGTGCAAGCGCGGCAGGCGAGACAGTTCGAGAGCGCGTAGTCCAATTCTTCCGAGCGCAACGGGTCGTCGCCGGTTGCGCGATTTTCCAGCGCGGCACGAATCAAATTTGCGCGGCCACGCGTGGACATTCCCTCGTCGCCCGTCGCGAGATATGTCGGACACATCGTGGCCGTGTCTTTGCGGCAGCCGCCGCAGCCGTTGCACTGTTCGAGGTTCGCGACGAACGAGCCATCGCGCGCGGCAAACGCCAAATGCGGCTCGAACGGCAAAACAATTTTATTCTCCATGCCCTGCCGCAGGTTGGTGTCAATTTTGTAACGCTGATCGCCGATGATTTTTCCGGGATTGAAAAGATTGTTTGGGTCGAACGCGGTTTTGATTTCGCGCATGAGGCGATACATCACCGGCCCGGTCAGTTCGCGCAAAAATTCCGTGCGCGCGATACCCACGCCGTGTTCCGCCGCCAGCGAGCCTTTGAATTGGGCCACGAGCGCAGCCACCTCGTCCGCGATTTGGCGAAATTTTTTTAGGTCATTGGCATCGTGCATATCCAGCACGGGGCGGACGTGCAATAGCCCCGCAGCGGCGTGGCCATAAAACGAACCGGTGACGCCCACATCCGCAAAAATTTTTTCCAGCCCCGTGACATACGCCGGCAAATCGTGTGGCCGCACCGCCGCGTCCTCGATGAAGCACGCAGGTTTCGCGTTGCCCGGACAGCTCGTGAGCAGCGAGAGGCCAGCCTTCCGCATCGCCCAAACGAGATTTTGTTCGCGCTCGTTCCGCAAGATTTGCTGGCGCAATCCGAGTTTGCGTTTCTGCATCAGCGCGAGTTTTTCCTTCGCGTTCGCAAAAAATTCCACGATCAAAATAGATTCGCACGGCTGCGCGTCCAGATCGAGCAAGGTGCGAACGGCCTGGAAATCACGTTGTGCGCGCGTCTGATCGAACAGCGGACGGTCCACGTGTTCGATGGCCGCTGGTTTCAAATCCAGCAAGGCTTCCGTGGCCTGCATCGCTTCGGCAACCGAGGCGAAAAAAATCAAGCCGACGCCGCGTTCGGTCGGCAGCGGTGAGATTTTCAGCTCGGCGGAAAAAATTCCCGCGAGGGTGCCTTCGCTGCCGCAAATGATGGGGATTAAATTTCCGGGATGTTC
>JANYCI010000059.1 GCA_025360325.1 Limisphaerales bacterium
GCCAGAATGTGGATTACAACCAGCCGGTGACATTCAGCATCAGCGCGTCCAGCCAATTTGCCATCACGAGCTACCAATGGCGTTTTAATTTCAATTCCATCGCCGAGGCGACCAACTCCTCCTACTCCATCACCAACGTGGTGGCGAACAACGCAGGTTATTATGATTGCATCGCGTCCAACAGCATTGGCAATTCCGCAACCAGTTCGGCCGGTCTGCTCGTTGTGGGCGCGGCTAATTTTATCGCCAACCGCTACAGTTTCACCACCGACACCACGGACAGCATCGGCGGCCAGACCGGCACCAATTTCGGCAACGCCACGGTGAGCGGCGGACAACTGGTGCTGGATGGCACCAGCGGAACATTTATGCAGCTCCCCGGAAATTTGTTCAACGCCGGAAATGCCACGGCGCTGACCGTGGAGTTTTGGGCCACTTACGGCACGAATCCGAACAACGTCTATGCGTTCTCCTTTGGCCGGACCAACTTCGTCAACGCTCAGGGAATTATTGGGTTCAACTATGTGATTTATTCCCCCCACGGCGGCGCCGGCCAGACGGCCTTGTCCACGCCGGGTGATCCAGGTGTTTCCGTGCAAAGCGTCAGCGCCGCCGGCAACCTGGATGGCCGCACGGTTCACGTCGCCGTCGTGATTGATCCGCCCAACAAAATTTTCGCCATCTACACCAACGGCGTGCTGGAAGCGGTCAACACGAATTTCACCGTCAACATTTCCAGCTTGAACAACCAGCTTTCTTACATCGGTAAATCGCTGTATGCCGCAGACCCGTATCTCAACGCGAGCATTGACGAAATCCGCATTTTCAAAGGCGCGCTCTCGCCGATCACCATCAAGCAGAGCGATGACCAAGGCCCGAACACGTTGCTTGCCGACGGCCCGGCCAAATACACCTTGCAGCCCGTCAGCACGAGCGTTCCCGCCGGGCAAACCGCGTCCTTCACGATTGCCACGGTCGGCTATCTGCCCATCACTTATCAATGGTTCAAAAACAGCACGCTGATTCCCGGCGCAACGAACGCCACCTACTCATTCGTCACCGTCATCGGTGATAACGGGGCAACTTTTCTTGCGCACGCCACCAACGCCATCGGCGTGACCACTTACGTCACGAACAGCACCAGCGCGACCTTGACGGTGTTCATTCCCCCGACGCTCGCGTGGTTGGATGCCGCGAACGGCGGCGCGGATAGTTTGTGGAACACGTCTTCACTCAACTGGACGAATGATGGCAGCGCGGGGCCGCTTGCCTTCTCGCAGACCAACGGCGTTTTGTTCGACAGCCGTGGTAGTGGTTCGCCCACGGTGGTCATCGGCGCGTCCGTCGTTCCCTACAATATCACGGCCAACGCTACGACGGATTATTTGCTCACGTCCTCGGCCAGCACGGGTTCGCTGGATGGTCAGGGAGCGATCATCAAGCAAAATTCCGGCAAGTTGACGATTGATGTGACGAATAATTTGTCCGGCTCGGTGACGATTTCCAGCGGCACATTGCAAGTCGGCAACAACAGCGGCTTTGGCTCGCTGGGCAGCGGCCAGGTGACGAACAACGCCGCGCTTTCTTTCAGCCGTTCCGATGCGCTGTTGAATGTCGGCAACGCCATCCACGGTTCCGGCACGATGAGTTTTGATGGCGGCGGCGCGGTGACGATCTCCGGCAACAATGATTTCAGCGGCGCCACGTTGGTCAACTCCGGCATCGCGTTTCTCACCAGCGCCACCGGCTTGGGCGCGACGAGCAGTGGCACGACCGTGGCCAACGGCGGGCAACTTTATATCACCGCGAATGTGAACGTGGCCGAGAGCCTGTCGCTCAACGGCACGGGCAATGGCAACGGCGCGCTCCGCAAAGGTGGCGCGGGCTTGACGGTGGAAACCGGCGCGTTGGCGCTCGCCGCCGATTCGGCCATCGGCGTGGACAGCGGCGCGACGCTCACGTTGAGCAACGCCGTTTCCGGTGCGTTCGCTTTGACGGCGGTAGGCGGCGGCACGCTGACGTTGAACACAAACAACTCCTTCACCGGTGGTTTCATTTTGAACGGCCCGGTGGTTGGACTTAATGCCAATGGCGCGCTCGGCACGGCTCCGGCGACGGTCAGCGGCGCTGGCCGCTTCGTGCTGGCCGATGGCGTCACGATCACCAACGCGATCAATGCGAACACCGTTTCCCCCGGAGCCGCCACCGGTTTGATCATGGTCAATGACAACACCAACGGCAC
>JANYCI010000011.1 GCA_025360325.1 Limisphaerales bacterium
TCCTCGCGAGCCGACGTGAGCCAAACAGTTCTCACGGCTCGCGAGGACGCTCGCCCCCCAAATTGGGCCATTACTGCAACATCGCCCTGCCCTGCTGCAATAATTTGTCCCGATCCGCATCCGATTTTCCCTCTGCGTAAATCCGCAGCACGGGTTCCGTGCCGGAGCCGCGCAGCATCAGCCACGTTGAATCTTCGGCGATGAATTTCACGCCGTCGCGCGCATCCACTTTTGTCAGCGGCGACCGTAATAATTTTTTCGGCGGATTTTTTTTCAGCGATTCCAGCAGCGCGGCGCGTTGCTCCAACGGATAATGCGCGTCGTAACGTCCGTAGCGGTGCGGGCCAAATTCCTTTTCCAACCGCGTATAAATTTTGTTCACGGAGATTTTTTCCATCGCCAACATTTCGCACAAAAACAATCCGGCGGCCAAACCATCGCGTTCGGGAATGTGATTGGCAAAACCAACGGAGCCGCTTTCCTCTGCACCAAACAGCGCGCCGGGCTTCATCATTTCCGGCGCGATGAAACGGAAACCAATGCCGACTTCGGTGAGCGGCAAATTCCACGCGGCGCACATCTTATCCACCAGCGCGGTGGTGTTAAAAGTTTTCGTGACCGTGCCGCGTTCGCCACGGTTCTGCACGAGATGATGCAGCAGCAGCGCGATGACTTGTTGGTTCGTCAGCGGATTTCCGCGTCCATCCATCGCGCCGATGCGGTCGGAATCGCCATCGGTCACGAGGCAAATGTCGTGTGGATTTTTTCGCAACTGCGCGCCGCCGCGCGCGTAATTTTTTGGCAACGGTTCCGGGCAAATACCGCCAAACAAAACGTCGTGTTTGCCATTGAGCGTGGTGACGGTGCAATTTGTTTTCGCGAGCAAGGTTTCAAACACGCCCGCGCCGACGCCGAACAATGCGTCGTGTGCGACGCGGAGTTTGGATTTCGCGATGAGCTTGAAATGCACCAGTTTCTTTATCGCGGCAAAATGCGCGGGACGAATATCCAGATTTTGGATTTTGGATTTTGGATTTTGGATTTGCTTTGGCGCGGCGGCATCTAAAAAACTTTCTACCGCTTTACACTCTTCTGGGCTGCTGCTGCCGCCGAAATGGGATTTCAATTTGAAGCCATTAAAAATCGGTGGATTGTGGCTGGCGGTGATCATCACGCCGCCGACGGCACCAAGATTTTTCACGGCATAGGAAATGCACGGCGTGGGCGTGGGCGTGGAAGTGAGAATGACTTGAAAATTATTTCCGGCGAAAACTTCGGCGGTGATTTGCGCGAAACGGTCGGAAAAAAATCGGCGGTCGTAGCCGATGATGACCTTCAACTCGCGCCCGAAGACTTCTGACTTCTGACTTCCGACTTCTGACTTCCAGAAATCCGCCGTGGCCTGCGCGACACGGGCGACGTTCGCAAACGTGAAATCTTCCGCGATGATCGCGCGCCAGCCGTCGGTGCCAAATTTGATTTCGCTCACGCCGGGAAGTTACAAGAAGGCCGGCAACCGTGTCAGCCAGAAATGTGGCGGCAAAAACGAAACCTGATTCTCCGAAAAAATCATGGCTTTTAACCGGTGATTCCAAAACAATTTCCGCCGATTGAAAACTCGCTTCACATTTCCGGTCGCCGTCGCGCTGGCGGCGCTGTGCTTTTATGCGCTCACGTTGAGCGGCGGCGTGACGCTGATGAGCCTGCCGTTCACGATGAAAGTCGCGGGCTGGGACTGGCAGCCCATGACGAGCCGTCCGCTCGCGTGGCTGCTCACCCTGCCCTTGCGCCTGCTGCCGGGCGCGTGGATTCCGTTGGCGTTGAATTTATTTTCCGCCGTCACCGCCGCCGCGACGTTGGGAATTTTGGCGCGATCGGTGCAATGCCTGCCGTGGGATTGCCGGCCGGACGCGAAAAAAATATGGGCGGGGCGGCTGCCAGCATTGTTCGCGTGTGCGCTGTGCGGACTGGAATTCAGCTTCTGGCAGGACGCCACGGCGATGACGGGTGAAATGCTGGGCACGCTACTATTCGCCAGCGGCATCGGGTGCGTGCTGGAATTTCGCGTGGGAAAAAATCCGCGCTGGTTGGATGCCGCCGCCGTGGTCTGGGGTGTCGGCCTAGTGGAGAATTGGGCGATGCAACTGTTGCTGCCGCTGTTCATCGTGACGCTGGCGTGGCTGCCGGGTATTCGGAAAATGGGGAAACGTTTTTTTATCCGGCTGGCAGTGCTCGGCTTGGCGGCGATTTTTATTTTTAGTTTGCAACCGTTGGCGACCGGGCTGGCACTGCATCCGACTTGGAGCGTGAAGGAATTGTGGCTGGCAGCGTTTCAATACACGAAGGGCAACCTTGGCTCAATTTACTTTGGTTTCTGGACGGCGCACCGGCTGCTGACGTTGGTGGTGCTGCTGTATTTTCTAGTGCCAGTGCTGGCGTGCTTGGTGCGGATCAAGAATGAGGCGACGAATGTTTATGGCATGGAGCAGTTTCAAGTCAGATTTTTCCGGGCGTTACGGGTGTGCTTATTGCTGGCGTGCGCGTGGTTAGCGTTTGATCCCGAGATCGGTCCGCGCAAAATTATCCTAAAACAATTCGGCCTGCCGCTCCCGCTGCTGACGTTTGATTATTTGCTGGCACTGGGCGCGGCGTTCCTGACCGGCAGCCTGTTGTATGCGTCGCAACTTCCGCCGCGCCAGCGCGCCCGCAGCGGTGCCGATAAGTTCAGCAGTTTCATCCGGCGACACGCGTTCGCCCTGCTCGCCATTTTTTCCGCGCTCATCTTGGCGGGCTTGTTGAGCCGGAGCGCGCCGGGAATTTATTTCGCCCGGAGCGCGGCGCTCGCGGAGACCGGCGACGTCATCGTGCGTTCGCTGCCGGCGGATGGCGGCATTATTTTGGGCGACGACAGGGCCTTGCTGATGGCCGTCAAATCATCGCTCGGGCAGCACCAAGCGGCCCGCCGCTGGCAGACAGTGGAAGTGCAGCAACTCACGGCAGCGAGATACCGCGCCGCGTTGGACGCAGAATTTCCAGCGGGCTGGAGCACCAATAGCACCGGCGATTTGACGCCCGCCCGCACCATTGAATTGCTCGTGCAGATCGCCCGCGCCCGACCCATCTACTACCTGCTGCCAGCACCGGGACATTTTTTATTCGAGCGATTTTATCCCGAACCGCACGGCGCAGTGTATGCGTTGAAAGATTATCCCGCTGAAACTTTTGCCGTGCCGCCGCTCACCGCCCAGCAAATTGCCACGAACGAACAGTTCTGGGACGACGCGTGGGACAAAAATCTCGCCGCCGCCAGCCGTCTCGCGCCAGCAGCGGCCAACAGTTTCCCTCGTCACTTTGCGCTCGCCCCGGTGACGCCGGATGCCGCGCAACGCCTCGGACGCTGGTTTTCAGTCGCGCTTAATAACTGGGGCGTTGAGCTGCAACGCAACGGAAAACTCGCCGAAGCCAAACACCGTTTTGAACAGGCCAAATTGTTGAACCCGGAAAACCCCGCCGTGCCCGCGAACCTCTTTTGCAATTCCAACCTCGTCGCTGGCAAAACCATGGATTTGTCCGGCACCGCCACCCTCATGAAATCCATTGCCGGCGTCCAGCAACTCGCCCGCATCGTCGAAGCCTTCGGCAGCTTTGACGAACCCTCCGTCTGCACCCTCCTCGGCGAAGCGTGCTTCGATGCCGGCTGGCCGCGCCAAGCCTTGCAGCAATTAGATCGCGCCCGCACACTGGCGCCCGACGCTGGCCTGCCCGAACTGGCGATGGCTAAAATTTATTCCCGCATCGGTGCCGACGCCAAGACCATCGAAACCGTCAAACAACTTCGTCGCTTCGAGACGAACGGCCCCGCTGCTCTCGGCGTGGAACTCTCCGTGCTCGAAGCCCGCGCCTGGCTCGGCCTCACCAACGCGCCCGAAGCCAACCGCGTGATGGAATCCGTCCTGCAAAAAAATCCCGACGACCCCACTATTTGGGAAACCGTTTTCAAAACCTACCTCGTCTTTGGCTCTCCCACCAACGCGCTCGGCCTGCTGAACCGGATGCTCGCGAAAGAACCAGACAATGTTTCCGCGTTGAACAATAAAGCCGCCGTGCTCGTGCAAATCCAGCGCGCCGCCGAGGCCATTCCCATTTTGGATCACGCCCTCGCTGTGACCAACCTGCCCTCCATCCGGCTCAACCGCGCCATCGCCCTGCTCCAGATGCAAAATTTTACAGCCGCCGCTGCCGCGTATCTTGAATTGCAAACCGCCAGAGTAGATCAATTCAGCGTGCAATACGGACTCGCCCAAATCGCCGTCGCGCAGCACGACACGAATGCCGCCGTGAATTTTTATTCCGCCAGCCTCACCAACGTCCCCGCGCAATCCACGAAATGGCTCGACGCCAAGATGCGATTGAACGCGTTGCAAAATGCACCGCCACTGGCTCCGAAAATCGAAAAGTGATTCGGGAGTAGCGGACACGGTTCTAGTTTTTTCAACTCAATTGGTTTAAGCGCGAGGTTCCCTACTGGGAGCGCTGGCTTCCAGACGGCGCGTGCTGAAAGATTAGAGCGCTGATTCGTTGGCACACTACCGGCGCTCCCAGTCTTGCGCCAAACACAGATTCAGTCTGCTCCACCCGGGCATCGCGAAACAAAATAATTTCCCCCTTGCCGCCTGCAAATATGTTTGGTTAGCTGATTTCGCCTCGGGATAATCAATCAAATTTGGTATTGGAAAAAACACAATCACGTTCAAAACCAAAACCATGAATCCATTTTTACTTCTATGAAAACCATCCGCCTACTGATCACCGTGCTCACGCTCACCGTCGTTGGTTTCGGCGCGCGACCTGCCGCCGCCCAGACTCCATTCGGCAACGCCCTCGCGTTTGATGGCACCAATCAATCTGTCTCCGTGGCCAACTTCGGGAACATCATTCCCACGAATGAAATTACCGTGGAGTTTTGGGCTTACACGACTACACCGGCGGTGCAATCCGTTTTTATGTTGATTCCTGACCAAGTCACCAACCGGTTAAATGGTCATATTAATTATTTGGATAGGTCGGCTGCAGGGAGCATCTATTGGGATTTCGGCAACATTTCTCGCGGCGGACGCGTGAGTGTTAATGCCCCGGTCAATTCGATCAGCAACTGGGTTCACTATGCGTTCGTAGCCAGCCAGAGCGGCAACTTTATGTGCGTTTATGCGAATGGCAATTTGCTCGCCAACAAAACTGGCATGACGCCGTTTGTGCGCGGCAACTACAGCTTGCAAATCGGCGGCCCCGGCTTTCCGTATAACGGTAGCGTGGATGAATTCCGCGTCTGGAAAACGGCGCGCTCGCAGGCGGAGATTCAGCAAAATCTCACCGCGCCGCTGGTCGGCAACGAAGCTGGGCTGCTCCTTTACTACCGGTTCAACAACACCAACGGCACCATTGCGGCCAACAGTGCCACCGCCACCGGCGCAGCCTACAATGGCAAGCTCACCAATAGTCCGGCTTGGATAACCTCGGACATCCCTTTCTTGGTGGTGACCAACGTGAATGATTCCGGCCCCGGTTCCTTGCGACAGACCATTGCCACTGCCGCCAATGGCAGCACCATTATTTTCGCCCCCAAACTTTCCGGCAAGACCATCACGCTGACGAATGGCGAATTGGTCTTGAACAAGAACCTGACCATTGACGCTTCCACATTGACGAACGGACTGACGATCAATGGCAACGGGACTTCGCGAGTTTTTAATGTTACCGGCGGTGCCACTAACGCGCTGAAAGCACTAACGATTGCCAACGGACTGGCACCCGCAGGCGTTTTTGCGGCGGACGGCGGGGGCGGCGGCCTCTTCTGTCGCGGGCGCGTGGATTTGCTGAATTGCAGCGTAGTCTCTAACGCGGTGGTTGCCTCCTCGTTTAATTCATTCGCTGGTGGCATCGCGTGTGATGACGGCGATGTCAGGTTGACCAATTGCACGATCGCTTTTAACAAGGTCTTGGGCGGGTCTGGTGAGTCCGGTGCTTTCTATAATTATGGTGGCACCTTCATCCTCGACCAATGCACCGTTGCCAGCAATCAGGCATTTTTGGAAAATGGTGGCACTGCTAATGGCGGCAACACTCTGCTGCATGCTAGCATTTTCGCGAACGGCAACACCGATCTCAAAAACTTCAGCGGCTGCGTTTCGCTTGGCTGTAATCTAATGGCCGATGGCACTGGCAGCGACCTGACCGATGGCGTGAATGGCGATCAGATCGGCACCGCTGGCAGTCCGCTCAATGCCCTCCTTGCCCCGCTCGGCAACTATGGTGGCCTCACCCAGACCATGCCGCCGCTGGCTGGTTCACCGGCCATTGATGGCTGCACCAATAGCACCAGTCTCACCACTGACCAGCGCGGTTTGCCGCGCGTCGTCGGCCCGTTCGTGGACATCGGCGCAGCGGAATTTCAAGAAGGCAGTCCGCTGGTGGTGAATAACGCCGATTCTGGCATGGGGTCGCTCCGCTACGCCATCACTTACTGCCCCGTCGGCTCTACCATTACGTTCACCAATACCTTGTCCGGTTCGACCATCGTGCTCACCAGCGGCGAACTGTTGCTGAACCAGAATATCACGATTGACGCCCGGTCCCTGACGAACGGCATTGCGATAGACGGCAACCATGTCAGCCGGGTGTTTCATGTGCCCGCCGGCAAGACAAATGTTCTCACCAGCCTTTCTGTCATCAATGGTTTTGCGAATACCAATGACTTTAGCGGCGACGGCGGCGGCATCTATAATTCAGGCATGCTCACGGTGAACGCCTGCACGTTCAACGGCAACTTGGCTACCCGCTTTGGCGGCGGCATCGTTACCTACGGCATGCTCGTAGTCAAACAATGCACCCTCACGGACAATACCTGCATGGATGAAGGTTCTTCCGGCATTGACACGGAAACCGGGGCGGCAACGGTGAACCAAGTCACCGTCTCTGGAAATCACAGTGGGGAGGGTATCGGCAACTACGGCGGTCTGGTGACCTTGAGCAATTCGATCGTGGCCGGGAACGTGGTGAATTTGAATGGTTTCATAACCCAAGCCGGCGTGAACTTGACCACTGGAAATCCCATGCTCGCCCCGCTCGGCAACTACGGCGGCCCGACGCAGACGATGCCGCCCGTGTCCCCCAGTTCGCCCGCCATCAACGCCGCAGGCGCAACGACCTTCACCACGGATCAGCGCGGCCTGCCGCGCGTCGTCGGAGGCCGCGCCGACATCGGCGCAGTGGAAGCCCAAGCGCCCGCAGCCACCGCGCCTACGGTGACGATTACTTCACCGGCGGCCTTTCAATTATGGAGCAATGCTAACTTCACCGTCACCGGCAAGGCGCAGGATAATGTGGCCGTCGCCAGCGTGCTCTATTACTTAAACAATTCCGATGCCACCCCCGCCAACAATTTGGGCGCTTGGACTAACTGGTCAGCAGCACTGACGCTCATTCCCGGCACGAATACTTTTACCGCCGTTGCCCTGGACAGCCAAGGCAACTTGTCGGCCGCCAAAACGGTGAGGATATTTTATGTTGTCAACTCGACACTAACGGTGGCAGTCAGCGGCCCCGGCACCTTTAGCCCGGCTAGTTATTCCAACATCGTTTTGCAAATCGGCAAAAATTACACACTTACCGGCACTCCGAGTAAACCCGGCTTTGGTCTAAAGAATTGGACAGATGCTTTTAGCCACGTTCTCTCCACCAACGCGACGCTTCAATTCTTGATGACTCCCAACCTCGCGCTCACGGCGAATTATTGGGATGTGCAGAAACCGACCTTGAGCATCACAAACGTCCCGACCGTCCTCAATGTCAGTGAAGCAGGCTTTTCTATCATCGGCAAGGCCACCGATAACGTGGCTGTAACTAATGTTTACTGGCGTGTAAACAATAGCTCTTGGATTCCAGCATTTTTTTGGACTTCAACCAATGCCAGCAATCCGTTTACTAACTGGATAGCGGGCGTTTCATTGAATCCCGGCACTAATACGGTGGACGCTTATGCGATAGACTCCACGGGTAATCGCTCACTAACAAATACCGTGAAGCTGTTCTATTTCGTGAACTCCACTCTGACTGTGACCATCAATGGCCCAGGCGTGATTACCCCGGCAACTTATACTAACATTCTCCTGCCCATTGGCCGTAACTTTGCCGTGACCGGGACGCCTACGAAGGCTGGCTATGTGCTGACTAATTGGACGCGTGGCAGCACCATCATCAGCAACAAGCCGACCTTGACCTTTCGCATGGCGGCGAGCTTGGCGTTGACGGCGAACTTTATAGACATTGCCAAGCCGGTGTTGACGGTGCTGACGCCGACGGCGGCGAGCGCGGGCAGTGAGAACTTTCTCGCCAGCGGCAAGACGACCGACAACGCGGTGGTGACGAATGTTTATTATAACTTGAATAGCCTGGGCTGGTTCCCGGTGGACTTTACTAACAACTATGCTAACTGGTCAGTAACCCTAGGCTTGACGCCCGGCACTAACTATTTTTCAGCCTATGCCATAGATAGCAGCGGCAACTTATCCCTGACCAATAACCTCAAGTTCCTTTACACGACGGCACCGGCTACGTTGAGTGGTCTCGCCGCTGAAGTAACGCCTGATGGTGGAGTGGCTTTTAGCGATGCGTTTGGGGCCACGACCTTCAGCCAAGCCTCGACGGATCTCAACAACGTCAATGCCGTGGGCAGTTATACTTACACCAAGCAAACGCCGAGCAGCGGACTATTGAAATTAACTTACACCGCGCCGCCGTTAGCGACGAATGAAGGCTTGCAGACCATCAAGCTCGCGTTCACCGCGCCAAATGTGGCGCGCTACACGAACGGGATTGATCTGGGCGGCATCGTCTTTACCTCCACGCCGACCTTGGTGCAACCTTCCATCTTGAACCAAACGGTGTTTGTGATTAATGGCGACGGTGGCGTTCAAACCAAAGGCATAGCCTTCACCGCTGGCAAATATGTCAGCAGTAATTTGGTAACCCATATTTTGCAAACGAACACTGGCTACACCTATACCCCTTATGGGCCGGCCGGGGCTTTGTTGAAGCACGCTGACACCAATGGGCAAAGCTATCTAGTGTTCCACTTTTTCGGCACGAACTATGGCACGGTTCAGTGGCAAAACCACACCGCCGCCGGTGTATTTGCGGACGCGAAAGATATGGATTTTGCCTTCGCCTCGCAACGGCCCGGCGGCAATGCGCCCACGAACCTGGTTGGCCGCAGCTTTGTGTATGAAGATACCGGCTTCAGCCGGACTTTTTTTCTAGACGCGACTAATGCGACCTTTGCCTTTGCCCCTAACATTTCCGGTGATCCTTATTTTTTTTCCGGGAATCCTAATGGAACTTATACTTACAACCGCACTAACTTGAATGGCGGAAATTTTAACTCTTCATTTACCGGCAGTGATTTGGTTCCCATCCAATTCATTGCACCTAATTTCGGTTACATAGACTTATTTGGAAACGGGATTTATTCTGGCGTTTTATTCAAATAAGCCGAACTGACGCCCGCGCCGCCTTACCAACTCAAACCTCAAACAGCGACCACGTTCAGCGCGCCAGTCACGGAATACATCCGCCTGGTTCGTTTGCGGACAGCCTCGGCGGTGTTGGCCAGATGTCGTGGCCGCAGAGCACCAGAAGTTTTCTGCATCCTTGACCGAGGCAAAATTACTGCTGCTCTTGGCTAAAATTAACCGCCGGAACTTGAATTTGAGATTGCGATTTGTTCGTAACTTTTCCTAAAATGACGGAACGCCCGTCCTTTCGGCGGACGTTCCCAAAATGCAGAAAGCAAACGCAGCCATTCAAACAACGCCAGCCACGCCACCCGGCCTGCCCGCAAAGCAGGGTCTCTACGATCCGCAGTTCGAGCACGATGCGTGCGGACTCGGTTTCGTCGTCAATATCAAGGGCAAGAAATCTCACCAGACGGTGACGGATGCGTTGCTGATCCTCGTGAATCTGGATCATCGCGGCGCGGTGGGTTGCGAACACAACACGGGCGACGGCGCGGGTATTCTCCTGCAAGTGCCACATGATTTTTTTGCGGCGCAAGCCACGAAGCTCGGTTTCAAATTGCCCGCGTTCGGCGACTACGGCGTGGGCATGGTGTTTCTTCCGAAAAGCCCGATTGAGCGCGATGGGGTGAAACGTGAAGTTGAAAAAATTATTTCGGCGGAAGGTCAGGCGTTGCTCGGTTGGCGCGATGTGCCGACGGATAATTCGGCGCTCGGCAAATCTGCTGTGGCCGCCGAGCCGCACATGGCGCAAGTGTTCATCGGCAAAGGCGCGAGCGTGAAGGACGACGCAGCGTTCGAGCGCAAGCTCTACGTCATCCGCAAAGTCGCGGAACAAAAAATCCGTTACGGAAACAAGATTGACGGCGGCAAATGGTTTTACGTTTCCAGCTTGTCGAGCCGCACGATTGTTTATAAAGGCATGTTGATGCCGGAACAGGTCGGCGGTTATTACGCGGATTTGCGCGACCCGGCGTTCACGACGGCGCTGGCGCTGGTGCATTCACGTTTTTCGACAAATACTTTTCCGAGCTGGGATCGCGCGCATCCGAACCGTTACATCGCGCACAACGGCGAGATCAATACGCTACGCGGAAACGTGAACTGGATGCGGGCGGGCCAGGCGAATTTTATTTCCGATCTGTTCGGCAAGGACATCAAGAAGGTCATCCCCGTCATCAACGAAGACAACAGCGACTCGGCGCAGTTCGACAACTGCGTGGAACTGCTCACGCTCGCGGGTCGCGAACTGCCGCACGCGATGATGATGATGATTCCTGAACCGTGGGAAAATCACGAGAGCATGGACCCGGCACGGCGCGCATTTTACGAATACCATTCCTGCCTCATCGAACCGTGGGACGGCCCGGCTTCGATG
>JANYCI010000109.1 GCA_025360325.1 Limisphaerales bacterium
CTGCTCATCAAGTTTGCGACGCGCGTGCCGGTGTTCATGTATCTGACGGACTATCGCGAGCGTTGTTTGAAAGATGTCATCACGCAGCTTGAGCCGGGTTTGTTCAAGCGGGTAACTGCGTTATCCATCAAAGATTTTGAATTGCTAGTGAGCCTCAACGTATTCAACAGCGCGTTGATGAATGACGCAGTTTACAAATTCAAGCGCTACGAAGATGCCAGTTTGAATTACACCGGCATCAGCAAACATGAAAACAAAGACGTCGGCTTGTATGATACGGTGATTAGCTCAAAAGAGTTTATTCCGACATTTGTGAATGAGTCTTTGAATTGATTGGCTCCTCACCCCGGCCCTCTCCTCGTTTGGCGAAGAGAGGGAGAATTTTTTTGTGGGACGTTACCCAGGGTAGTCACTACGTTCCAACCCTGGGCTAATTTCCGTTACGCCTTCAGCGTATTGGAATTGGCGTTCGCGTGGTTGGCGTGGTTCGCGGTTCACCTCATCCAGTTTTGGAGTTCGTCACCTAAACCCTGACTCTCTCCCCGTTCGAGGCGGAGGGGAATCTGCGTCAATCCGCGCAATCTGCGGACTAACTCTTACGGCAAATCCGTCGCGCCCATCAGGAAGCGGTCGCACTCGCGCGCCGCACCACGGCCTTCGTTGAACGCCCACACCACGAGGCTCTGGCCGCGACGGCAATCGCCGCAGGCAAAAATTTTCGGATGGTTCGTGGTGTATTTCTCAAAGTCCGCTTTCGCATTGCTGCGCGCGTCGCGTTCAATGCCGAGCGTTTCGAGCAACGGCTGTTCCGGCCCGAGAAAACCCATCGCGAGCAGGACGAGTTGCGCGGGCAAAACTTTTTCCGAGCCGGGAACATTCTTGGGAATGAACTGGCCTTTGTCGTTCTTCGTCCACTCGACTTGCACGGTGTGGACAGCTTTGACGTGGCCGTTGGCATCGCCTTCAAATTTCGTCGCCGTCTTCAGATAGACGCGCGGGTCGGCCCCGAATTTTGCGGCGGCCTCTTCCTGGCCATAATCCAGCTTGTAAGTCTTGGGCCATTCGGGCCAGGGATTGTTGGCCGCGCGTTCGAGCGGCGGTTGCGCCATGATTTCAAGCTGCACGAGCGACTTGCACTCGTGCCGCAGCGAAGTGCCGACGCAATCCGTGCCGGTATCGCCGCCGCCGATGACGACGACGTCTTTGCCGCTGGCGTCAATGAAACCGCCGTTCTTGTGATTGTCCAAAACCGCTTTGGTGTTCGCCGTGAGAAAATCCATCGCGAAATGGATGCCCTTGAGCGAACGGCCTTCAATTAGCAGATCACGCGGCTTGGTCGCGCCGGTGGCAAGAATCACGGCGTCAAAATCTTTCAACAATTTTTCTGCTGGCAGATTTTTGCCGACCTCGGTGTTGCAGACAAATTTCACGCCTTCTTTTTCGAGCAATTCGATGCGGCGCAGCACGACTTCTTTTTTATCGAGCTTCATGTTGGGGATGCCATACATGAGCAAGCCGCCGGGACGATCCGCGCGTTCAAACACGGTGACTTCATGGCCGGCTTTGTTCAATTGCGCGGCGGCGGAAAGCCCGGCGGGGCCGGAGCCAACGACGGCAACTTTTTTGCCCGTGCGTTTCTTCGGCGGTTCGGCCACGACCCAGCCATTTGCCCAGCCGTGGTCAATGATGCTGACCTCGATGTTCTTGATGGTGACGGCGGGATCTTTCATTCCCAGCACACACGAACCTTCACACGGGGCAGGGCAGACGCGCCCGGTGAATTCCGGAAAATTATTCGTCTTGTGCAGACGATCCAGCGCTTCGCGCCAGAGGCCGCGATACACGAGGTCGTTCCATTCGGGAATGAGATTGTGAATCGGGCAGCCGCTGGCCATGCCGCTGACGAGCTGGCCGGTGTGGCAGAACGGAATGCCGCAATCCATGCAGCGCGCGCCCTGTTTTTTCAGGTCGGCCTCGGACTGGTGGAGATGAATCTCCCGCCAGTCCTTGATGCGCGCCAAGGGCGTGCGGTCAGCGGGCAGTTCGCGTTTGAATTCTAAAAATCCGGTTGGTTTTCCCATGGTAAAATAAATTATTTTTCTTCCGCAGATTTCGCGGATTCACGCAGATTAAAAACGCGGCGTTTGTATTCGAGACTTGGCGCGCCAAAGTTAACCAGCAGCGCTCGTTGCATTCCGGTGGCTTTCATTTCATTGATTACTTGTGCTTCGTCCGCGCCGCTCAACTGGCCAATGGCTTTCAACTCTACCAGCACACTTTCATGACACACAAAATCCGCCCGATAACTGGTTGCCAATTTCTGACCTTTGTAACAAACCGGCAGTGGCACTTCGCGCTGAAACGGAATTTTCCGCGCCGTCATCTCCAAGGCCATCGCCTCCTGATAGACCGCTTCCAAAAATCCATGCCCCAGTTCCCGATGAACTTCCATCGCTGCACCGATGATGGCGAAGGTTTCCGGGTCGCGCTGACTGCCAGTATTGTCCGCAGATTTCACAGGTTTACGCAGATTAAAAACTGCTTCATTTAATCAATCGTTTTTGTTCTAAAAAAATCTGCGTTAATCTGTGTAATCTGCGGACAAATAAATCAATGTCCGCCCTTCACGTTTTCCTCGAACGCGGCCATGATCGCGTCATCGCCGCTCAAGCCTTGCGATTGCATCTTCTTGAGCGATTTCAAAACGCGGGCATAGTCCTGTGGCAAAACCTTCACGAATTTCGGAATAAAGTTTTTCCAGTCCGCCAGGATTTTTGCCGCGAGTTCGCTGTGCGTGTAAGTCTGGTGACGTTGGATTTGTTTCCAGACGGATTCGATTTCGTCTGCTTCAGAAAGTTTTTCCAGCGTGACCATCTCCATGTTGCAGCGCGAAGCGAAGTCGCCCTTTTCATCAAGGATGTAGGCAATGCCACCGCTCATGCCGGCGGCGAAGTTGCGTCCGGTCGGGCCGAGAATCACCACGCTGCCGCCGGTCATGTATTCGCAACCGTGATCGCCCACAGCCTCGACGACGACGTTGACGCCGGAATTGCGGACGCAAAAACGTTCGCCCGCCATGCCGCGGATGAATGCCTCGCCGCTCGTCGCGCCGTAAAACGCGACGTTGCCGATGATCATGTTTTCCTCAGCCTTGAACGTGGAAAGCTTCGACGGATAAACCATCAGCTTCGCGCCGCTCAAACCTTTGCCGAAATAATCATTCGCATCACCTTCGAGTTCGAGCGTCATGCCGCGCGGACAGAACGCGCCAAAACTCTGTCCCGCGCTGCCGATGAATTTCAATTGCACGGTGTCTTCCGGCAAGCCGTTCGGCCCGTGTTTTTTAGTGATCTCGCTGCCGGTGATCGTGCCGACGACGCGGTTCACGTTGCGAATCGCAAAACTCTTTTTCACCTTCTCGCCGCGTTCAATGGCGGGCTTGCACGCGTCGAGCAGTTGCGTCACGTCGAGCGATTTGTCGAGTCCGTGGTCTTGCACCATCGAACGGAATCGTCCGATTTCCGGGCCGGCTTCGGGACGATGCAGAATTGGCGTGAGGTCGAGTCCTTTCGCCTTCCAGTGTTCAATCGCTTTCCACGGAATCAATTTATCCGTGCGACCCACCATGTCCTCGAGTTTTTTGAAACCGAGTCTGGCCATGATCTCGCGGAGTTCCATCGCGATGAAGCGCATAAAATTCACGACGTGTTGGGGATCGCCGGTGAAGCGGGCGCGCAGCCGTGGGTCTTGCGTGGCCACACCGACGGGGCAGGTGTTCATGTGGCAAACGCGCATCATGATGCAACCGAGCGTCACGAGCGG
>JANYCI010000127.1 GCA_025360325.1 Limisphaerales bacterium
ACGCGCGGGTTCATCTCGATGATGACCATGCGACCATTGTCCGGGCTGACGCCGAACTGGATGTTCGAGCCGCCGGTTTCGACGCCGACGGCGCGGATCACGGCGAAGCTCTGGTCGCGCATGATCTGGAATTCCTTGTCCGTAAGCGTCTGGATGGGCGCGACGGTGATGCTGTCGCCGGTGTGGACGCCCATGGGATCGAAGTTCTCGATGGAGCAGATGATGACGCAGTTGTCGGCTTTGTCGCGGACGACTTCCATCTCGTATTCCTTCCAGCCGAGGAGGGATTCTTCGATGAGGATTTCGTTCACGGGCGAGAGTTCGATGCCGTTCTTGGCGATGGCTTCAAATTCTTCCTGGTTGTAACCGATGCCGCCGCCCGTGCCGCCGAGGGTGAACGCGGGACGGATGATGAGCGGGAACTTGCCGATCTTCTTCGCGACATCGCGGGCTTCGTCCATGTCGCGCGCGACGCCGGAGATGGGAACGTCGAGACCGATCTCGAGCATCAGTTCTTTGAAGGCGAAACGGTCTTCGCCTTTGTGGATGGCTTCGGGTTTGGCGCCGATCATTTCGACATCGTGGCGTTCGAGCGCGCCATTTTTGTGCAATGCCATGGCGGTGTTCAGCGCAGTCTGGCCGCCGAGCGTCGGCAGCAAAACGAGTTTGCCCTGCGCGCCCATTTTCTTCATCTCTTCCTTCTCGCGCACGATAATTTTCTCCACGCATTCGGGCGTGATGGGTTCGATGTAGGTGCGGTCGGCGAACTCCGGGTCGGTCATGATGGTGGCCGGGTTGGAGTTGACGAGGACGACGCGGTAGCCTTCTTCTTTGAGGGCTTTGCAGGCTTGCGTGCCGGAGTAATCGAACTCGCACGCCTGGCCGATGATGATCGGGCCGGCGCCGATGATGAGGACGCTGTGGATGTCGGTGCGTTTGGGCATGGTGAACTAAATTTAAAATTAAAAAATGAAACCGTGTGCGCGGGTGCGAAAAATCAGTTCCATCAAAACGGGCAAGATGAAACACGGATTCACGAGCGAGCGAAAGAAAAATTGCGTCGGGATACCAAAAAAATTCCTTGATGCAGAAAGGTTACACAAAATAACCTTGCACTTATCTAGGCTTTTCATAGGTTAATGCCCATCGGCGTTATACCATAAATTCAAACTACCGAAAAACAGCGGCACGATTTTAGCAGCCGCTGACTCAAACAATACAAACACAATATGAAAGTTAATCTTAAACAATTCGTCTCGGCCGCTTGTTGCGCCGCACTCCTCGCTGGATGCGCGCAGCAGCAACAAGGCAAATACGCTGCTCCGGCAGCAACTGCCTCAACCGGTTCGGCTGCCCCGATGATGGCGGCAAAAACTGGCTCCAGCTCGGCTTATTTTCCCAGCGGCAAAGCTGAAGGCAGCGCGCTAATGCTCGAAAAATCCGCCCCGGCGGAAGTGCTCGCCGGCCAGCCGTATGAATATTCTTACAAAATCTGCAACTTGACCGATGCGACGCTCGAAAACGTCACGGTCAATGATCGCGTGGGCAGCAACTTTACTGCGACGGATTCTGAACCGAAAGCGACCAGCTCCACCGGTGGCAACGCCACTTGGAACCTCGGCACGCTCGGTGCGAAAGAATGCAAGACCATCGTCGTCAAAGGTTCCAGCGCCGAAGAAGGTGTGGTCACTACCTGCGGTTACGCCACCTACAACCCGGTTGCCTGCCAAGACATCCATGTCGTGAAGGCCAACATCGAGTTGACCAAGAGCGAACCGGCGGACGAGCTGATTTGCGATCCGATCCCCGTCACCATTACCGTCAAGAACACCGGCACGAGCAAACTCACCGGTGTGAAGATTGCTGATGCCCTGCCCGCTGGCATGACCAGCGACAGCAAGAGCGAACTCGCTTTTGACGCTGGCACGCTCGCCCCCGGCGAAAGCAAAGAATTCAAATACAACGCTAACGCTTCCGCCACTGGCAAGCTCGTGAACACCGCGAAAGCCACCTCCGATCAGGGCGTGGGCGCGGAAGCCTCGGCTTCCACCACGGTTCACCAGCCTGTGCTCGCGGTCACCTGCAAAGCCCCCGATCAACAATTCATGGGCCGCAAGTTTGAAGTGTGCTACACGGTCTCCAACACCGGCGACGCGCCGGCGGCTGGCACCAAACTCGAAGTTGTCATTCCGGCTGGCCTGACTGTGGTTTCTACCACGGCGAATGGCTCGGTCAGCGGCAGCAAAGTCTCTTGGGATCTCGGCGCGGTGGACGCTGCGAATCCGCAGAATGTTTGCGTGACGCTCTCCGGCGCGGCTGGCGGTTCGTTTGACTTCGCGGCGACGGCCAAGGGCACTTGCGCGGCGGTAGCTTCCACGAGCTGCTCGACCAAGGTCGTTGGTATCCCGGCTATCTTGCTTGAAAAGGCGGATGATCCGGATCCAGTTGCGGTCGGCGACACCACGACCTACACCGTCAAAGTCACCAACCAAGGCACGGCAGACGACCATAACGTCCAGATCGTTGTTGAAATCGCGCCGGAACTCGCGCCGGTCAGCACCAGCGAAGGCAGCATCAGCGGCAACACCGTCACGATGCCCCTCGTCGGGACGCTTGCTCCGAAGGCGTCCGTCACCTACAAGATTGTCGCCAAGGGCGTCAATGTTGGCGACGGCCACACGCTCTTCAAGCTAACGTCTGACGTGCTGAAATCGCAGATCACGGCGGAAGAATCCACCCATGTCTACTGATCTAATAATCTGATTTAGTCACAAGGCCGCCGAAGCAATTCGGCGGCCTTTTTTATTTTTCAAAAAAAACTGGCGGACAGACGTCTCACCAATCGGGTTTTAACAGCGCAAGGAATTGTTCCATAACTCAAGCAATTTAGACCGTCCCCAGTGGCCACAAACTTTGCCCGATGTCCGTGCGAAAATAATGAGTGTGCCTCTTGAGAGTTCCCACCCGAAACCGTCAGCAATCCTGAATGGTGGGGGTTTTCGCGCTACGAAAACTTGTGCTGCGTGCAGCGGCGCAACCCTTCGGCCATGCGGAGGTTTGCACCCGTTCGTTCCACCCCGCCAGGGATATCGCGAATGTTTTGCAAGCCTTCGCCATCGCCGCATCGAGCTTCGGCGCAGCCGCGACGCCTTACCAAGACACTACCGACTGCTTTCGCGTTGAAGTATTCGGCGCGCTAGTTTTTGCGAATCTACATTTCAACTGCCGCTAAAAAATTGTGCGGTGAGATTATTTCAGCGCGCCACCGGTTGTTCTTTCAACGTGCCGACGACTTCCAGCGCGTAGCCCGCCAGCGCCAGAATCATGCCGATACTCACGAAGCGCAGGGCATCCGACAACACATACACCAACAAAAATGCACCCACGGCCAGTGCGGCGAGAATCACTTTTTTCTGCACCTGCGCTTGAAGATTTGTGGCAAAAAACGGCAGCACCGCAGCCGCGATGCCTAGCGCGAGAATCCACCAACCGAGACCGTGCGCCACATCGCCAGCGTGAACCTGCACCGTGCCGGAAAAATTTATTTGCGGCACCGGCGGCAGGCTGTTATCCGTCACGATTCCATTCATGCCCTGCTGCAAGTTGGAAATCATTTTATTCATTTCCGCGCCCTGATTGATGGTGAACCACGGCAGGAAAAATCCGAGCAACAACAGCGCCGCACCGAGCAGAACCATTTTCCGTTGCGGTGATAATTCCATTTCACTCACCGGCGGCGGACGCGATGGCACGCTTTGGCCAAGGGCGTTCAGCAGTTCCGCACTTTCATCCGCGTTGATTTTTTCAGCTTCGAGCAGTTGCAAAACTTTTTCGCGTTCGGCGGACAAATTTTCCGGCGCGGCGATGGGCGCGGGCGAAGGTGCCGCCGACACATAATTGAAAACTGGATACAGCAGCACCAACCCGAAAGTCAGCGTGAACATCATGGTTAGCGAGGTTCCAAACAGCAGCCACACGCAGACCGGAATAAGCGCGGCGCAAATCACGTTGCCGATGCCGAGCCACGCGCGGACACCGTCCCGTCCCGGAATTTTTTCCGCCTCGGTAAGCTGGTCGCCGATGAGTTTGCGATAAAGCTGCACGAGGAAAGGAATCGCCAGCAACGGCAGCAAGATGGAGGCACAAACGGTTAAAGGTTCATCGTCATTGCTGTGGCCAAATTGATGGCCTTGATGAAGTGCATCGTGATAATAAATGCAAAAGATGCCAGCCAGCACCGCCGAGAAAAAACCGAGCAAGACTGATTGCCAATGTTTCAATCCGGTGTAACGGCGGTAGGCAAACGATTCGCCGATGATTCCAAATACAATGAGTGCCGCGATGGGCACAGCGAGGCCGATTCCTTGGTTCATGATGATCTTCCTTTCAATAGTTGGGTGGCTTCCTGGACATTGATTTCGCCGCGTTCGAGCTGCTCCAAAATCTGCGAGCGCTTGACCGGTGTGCTGGTGTTGCCGAGCAGTTCGTTCACGAGATCGAGCCGCTTGCAAACCGTCGGATAGGAAATGCCCAGCTCTTTTTCCACGTCGCGGATTTTTCCTTGGCAACGGAGAAAGATGAAAACAAATTCCTGCAAGTCCGGCGGCAGGCGGAAGAAGAGCGGAATCTCCAGTTGCGAATCAATCTGCGTGTTGCAGCCGTGGCAGGAAAGCCGGGTGATGCCAAGCTGATCGCCGCAAAACGGGCAGCGCGTGATGAGCTTCTTTACGTTATTTCCGGGCTTCGCCATTGATTTGTTTAATTATTATATTGAGTTATTCAATTCGTCAATTGAGTTATTCAACTTTTAGTAAACCGCTGTTTTTGGTGGGTTGGTAAAATTGTTGCGTTTGATTCCTGTCGGCGCCGCTTGTATCGTGCCGCCAATGTCGTCGCCGGAAAAAAATCTTTCGCCGTTGGCCGCGCCTGCTCGCCGGGACGAAGCCATCGGCTTGCGAAGTCCGGTGAGCTCTGTCTGGGGCGTGGGCGAGGAGCGCGCGAAATTATTGGCGCGACTGGAGATTTTCACCGTCGAAGATTTGTTGCTGCACAAGCCGCGCCGCTACGAGGATCGGAGAAAATTTCTGCCGATCCGCGATTTGAAAATCGGCGAACCCGCGACCGTGCGTGGCAAGATCATCGCCGCCGGCATCAAGCGTTTCAAGAAAGGCACGCGCTCGCTGTTCGAGTGCGTGTTCGATGACGGCACGGCGCATCTCTATTGCCGCTGGTGGCAGGCGCAGGCGTGGATGCCGGACTGGTATGCAGTGAACCGAGAATTTTTGATTTTCGGCAAACTCGATGATGAGAAAAAGCCGCGCACCTTCACGCATCCCGAAACGGAATTTTGCGAACCGGGCGATGATGAGTTCATTCACGTCAACCGCATCGTCCCGATTCATCCGCTCACGGAAGGGCTGACGGCGCGCGTGATGCGCTCCATCGTCTGGCGGGCGTTGGAGAAATTTGAAAGCGAGTTGCAAGTTGAAGGTTGCAAGTTGAAGGTTGAAAAACCTGTGACCGCCTCGCCCAAAGAACTTTCAACCTTCAACCTTCAACCTTCAACTTTGCCCGAACGGGCAAACGCCGTCCGCATGATCCACTTCCCGGAAGAACTGACGGACGTGGAAATAGCGCGGCAACGATTGGCGTTGGATGAATTTGTGGAACTGCAAATCCAAATTCAATCGCGGCGGAAAAAGTTTGAAGCGCTTTCCAAAGCCTTGCCGTGCGGTGGCGACAATCATTTGATGAAACCGTTTTTGTCCGCGCTCGGTTTCAAACTCACGTCGGCGCAGACGAATGTGCTGAAAGAAATCCGCGCGGACATGGGTGGTTTGCATCCGATGCGGCGCTTGTTGCAAGGCGATGTCGGCTCCGGCAAAACCGCCGTGGCGGCGTGCAGTGCGCTGATGGCGTTGGAAAGCGGCTTCAACGTCGCGCTCATGGCCCCGACGGAAATTTTGGCGGAGCAACACTATCGGAATTTTACGAAGTGGTTTGAACCATTGGGCGTCACCGTTCTTTTGCAAACGGGCAGTCGCAAAGAGGTTGAAGGTTCAAGGGTTCAGGGTTCAGGAGATGCTCGCGCAAAAAAACCTTCAACCTCCAACCTTCAACCTTCAACCCTCGTCATCGGCACTCACGCCCTCCTCACCTCCGGTTTCGATCTGCCAAAACTCGGCCTAGTCATCATTGACGAGCAGCACAAGTTCGGCGTCGCGCAGCGCGAAACCCTTGTCCGCAAAGGGAATTATCCACATCTGCTCGTGATGACCGCCACGCCGATCCCGCGCACGCTCGGCCTCACGCTTTACGGCGATCT
>JANYCI010000170.1 GCA_025360325.1 Limisphaerales bacterium
CGAGCCGCGAGAACTGTTTGGCTCACGTCGGCTCGCGAGGACGCTCGCCCCACCACCTTGAGCCACGACCAAATAAACCAACGCCACGCCGCGTTTTTTTTTATCTTTCATAATTCATCCTTCATCCTTCACCTGTGAGCCTCATCCGTCTTCAAAACATTTCGCGCCGCTACCAGATGGGCGCGGAAACAGTGCACGCGTTGCGCGGCGTCTCGCTGGAAATTGCGCGCGGCGAATACGTCGCCATCATGGGGCCGTCCGGCTCCGGCAAGTCCACGATGATGAATCTGCTCGGCTGTCTCGACTCGCCGACGGACGGTAGTTACGAACTCAACGGCAGCCGCGTGAGCGAGATGAACGACAACCAGCTCGCCGAAATTCGCAATCGTGAAATCGGTTTTATTTTTCAGACCTTCAATTTGCTCCCGCGCTCGGATGCGTTGCGGAACGTGGAATTGCCCTTGGTTTATGCGGGTATTTCCGCGAGGGAACGCCGGGAGATTGCGATGGCTGCGCTCACCAGCGTCGGCCTCGCGGATCGCGTGCATCACAAGCCGAACGAACTTTCCGGCGGCCAACGGCAGCGCGTGGCCGTCGCGCGCGCGCTGGTGAACAAGCCTTCGATTTTGCTCGCCGACGAGCCAACGGGAAATCTGGACTCGAAAACTGGCGCGGAAATTCTGGCGCTCTTTCAGCATCTCGCGGACAGGGGACACACGATCATCGTGGTCACGCATGAGGAAGAAGTGGCGTTGCATTCGCAGCGAATTATTCGCATCCGCGATGGCCTCATTGCCAGCGATGAGTCAGTTGCAAAATAGTTTTCTCCTGCTATCAAAACAAAAAAGCCGGAAAGGAAAATTCCCTCCGGCTCTTAATGTTTGCTTCCGTTTTTGTCTTCCGTCCTCCGCCCTCCGAATCCGCGTCACACCGCCATTTTTGTGATCGCATCGGTTCAATCGCTCGGCCCGGAAGAGCCGACTGCGTTGCACTCCACGGCATACCCCGGCGCGATTTATCATCTGATGAATCGCGGCGACCGGCGCGAGCCGATTTTCAAGGATGATTATGACCGGAAGCGGTTTGTCGGGACCTTGGCTGAAACCTGCGGCGAAACCGGGTGGGAAGTTCACGCGTATTGCCTGATGAACAATCATTTTCATTTGGTGGTGGAGACGCCGGCGGCCAATCTGGTGGCAGGCATGAGATGGTTTATGAGCACTTACACGGCGCGGTTCAACCGGCGGCATAAATTCTTTGGGCATTTGTTCAGCAGACGTTACAAGTCGCTCATTGTGGATGGCAGCGGCACTGGCTACTTGCGGACCGTTGCGATTATGTGCATTTGAATCCAGTGCGGGCGAAGCTGCTGCGCGCGGAGCAGAAATTGCGGGAGTATGCGTGGAGCAGTTGGCCGGCCTATTTGCAGTTGGCGGAGCAGCGCCCGCGCTGGTTGCGGGTGGATCGTTTGCTGGGCGAGCTGGGAATTCCCCGGGACAGCGTTGCGGGGCGTGAAGAATTGGAGAATTATCTGGAGGTGCGGCGGGCGCAGGAGGAGGATGGGGAACTCAAACGCATCCGGCGCGGCTGGTGCCTGGGCAGCGAAACGTTTAAGCAGGAATTATTGGAACAGGCCAAAGCTCGGACAATGGATGAGCGCGTGCAAAAATTAAATATCGAACCATAGGAACAATGTGAATTCAATCTATGAACGCGGGACTGACCCCTTTACGCATTGTTTTTCCGGCCAAGAATTTTTTAGCGCCGCGCCGACAATTGTGGAATAGTTCCCGTCGTGATTACCCGTTTCCAGTTTCCAAAAACCGCGTGGCCCGGCTTTGTTGCGTTTTTATTTTGCACCGCTGCGTTCGCCGACTGCACGCTCACGAACATCAACATCGCGCCGCTCAATGAGCTGGGCTTGACGAACTACCTCGGCCAGGCAGGCGGACTGTATCCCGGCGGGCTGAACACACGGCCCGCCGCGCACGAGGCGGCGGGCATCGCCATCGCGCAGGGCATCCAGCCGCTTGACGCCGCCGGCACCGTCAACACCAACACCGGCAAAATCGGCCTGCTCTCGCTCGGCATGTCCAACGTCACGATGGAGTGGGCCACGAAAGGCACGAACACCTTTCTCCGCATCGCCACCAACGACCCCGCGCTCAACCCGCGCGTCGCCATCGCCGACGGCGCGATTGGCGGACAGGACGCGCCGCAGTGGACAAATTATTTTTCGACGAACTGGAACACGGTCGTCACCAACCGGCTGCCGGCGGCGGGCATCACCACAAACCAGGTGCAGGTCGTGTGGCTCAAGCAGGCGCTCGCGGGGCCGACGAACTACGGCACGTTTCCGCAGCACGCGCAGAAATTGCAGGCGATGGAGGAACAGATTTTGCGGAACGCCAAGGCGCGTTTTCCGAATCTGAAGATCGCCTATCTCTCCAGCCGCACGCGCGCCTACACGGCGAACCCCGGCGACTTGAGTCCGGAACCGTTCGCGTTCGAGTGCGGTCTCGCCGCGCGCTGGGTCATCGAGGATCAACTGAACGCGACGAACAATCTCAACTACAATCCGTCGAACGGCCCGGTCGTCGCGCCGTGGCTTTCGTGGGGGCCGTATCTGTGGGTCAACGGAACCGTGCCGCGCGGCGACGGCACGGTGAGCGTGTGCAGCGACGTGGAACCAACCGACTTCACGCATCCGACGACCAACGGCCACGTCGCCAAAGTTGCGGTGGAACTGCTTTCGTTTTTCAAAACCGACCCGACCGCGACGTCGTGGTTCCTCAAGACGAACAGCCTGGGCGGGCCGACGTGCGCGCCCGTCGCCAGCACGAACGCCGGCAACATCCCGCTCACCGTCACGTTTTCCGCCAACGCCGCGCGCGGCGCATCCGCGCCGTTGCGTGACGCGAAGTGGACGTTTGAAAACGGCGAGTATTCCACGAATCCCGTCACCCCCGTCACCTTCTACACGCCCGGCCTCTACCACGCGCGGCTGACCGTGACGGACACGAACGGCAACACCGCGCAAGGCAGCGTGACCGTGACCGTCGGCGCGAAGTTCGACGCGTGGCGCGCAGTGAAGTTCACCGCCGCCGAGTTTGCGAACACGAACATCAGCGGCGCGTCCGCGAATCCCGACGGCGACATTTTTCCGAACCTGCTCGAATACGCGATGGGCCTGGAGCCAAAGACGAACACGCCCGCCAGCACCTTTGCGATGAATTATACGAACGGAATTTTTTCGCTGACGTTCCCGCACTACAAGTTTGCGACCGACGCGCCGCTCACGCTGGAAGCGAGCGCGAATCTTCTGACGTGGAATTCCGTGACCGTCACGCAGTCGCTCGACCTCGGCGCGCTGGAAATGCTTTCGATGCAGCAGCCCGCCACCAACACCGTGCAGTTTTTCCGGCTGAACACCTCGTTGCACTGAAAGTCATTTCTTCTTCGACCCCACTCCCCAGATGAGCCACACGGCGAGGAGCAGCAACAAAATCAGCCACCAAAAATAAACCAGCTCGCGGGCGGCCATTTCCACGAAACGCATCACCGGCGAGAACAGCAGAGCCAGTAGCAAAATGACCAGCACCGCGCCCAGCAGCTTGAAAAAGAAAGCGTAACGGGGGTTCATGAATTGGCCGTAATTTCTTTGTCCATTGGAAGCGTCGCATCAAATCGTAAAGGGGTCATAAAGGGGTCAGTCCTACGCTTGACCGCAGGCGGGCATTTGATAAAACAGACTCATGCCCCGGCCATAAAGGGGTCAGTCCCGGCCTCCAAGCCAAAATCAGTCCCGGCTTGAAACTTGAAGTGCCTTGCCGGAGACTGGCCGGCACTGGCATGAACTTCCTCACCGAGTTGCGCGAAGGGTTGCTGATTGCGTGGAGCGCCATCCGCGCGAACAAGCTGCGTTCGGTGCTAACCACGCTGGGCATTGTCATCGGCATCGTCACGGTCACGCTGATGGGCACGGCGATCCAGGGCTTGAATAATTCTTTTATGAGCAGCATCTCGTCCATCGGGGCGGATGTGTTGTTCGTTTCGCAGCGCAAGTGGTTTTACGACTCGGACAAGGCGTCGCGCGCGGCGCAGAAAAATCCCAACATCACCCACGCTGAATTTGAATCGTTGCAGCGCGATCTGACGCTCGCTGCCGCCATCGCGCCGGTCGCGCAAGACCAGGCCAAAGTGAAATATTTCAAGCGCGGTTCGGATTCCGTGCCGGTGATCGGCAGCACCGAGGCGTATCTGGCCACGAGCGGATTGACGGTGGCGGACGGACGATTTTTATCGGCGGCAGAATGTGTGAGCAGCGGTCGGCCTGTGTGCGTCATCGGCTCCAGTCTGGCGACGAATTTGTTTTTGAACGACTCGCCGCTCGGCCAAAAAATTCTGGTCGAGAAACATGAGTTTGAAGTGGTCGGCCTGCTGGAAAGGCAGGGCGGTTTCAACGAGAGTGGCGGGGCGGATAACTCGGTGATTTTGCCGTTACCTCAATTTATCGCCGCCATTGATGACCGTCCGTCCTACCAGATTCAAGTCAAAGCCGCGAACCTTGATCAACTCGACGATACCAAGGAAGAGACGCGCGCGATGCTACGGCGTTACCGTCATCTCGCGCCGAACGATGCGGATAATTTTGCCGTCATCCAGCAAAACCAATTCATCGAGATGTTTCATAAAATCGCCGGAACCATTGGTGGCATTGGTTTATTCATCACCGGGCTGTCGTTGTTCGTCGGCGGCATTGGCATCATGAACATCATGTTTGTGTCCGTGGCCGAGCGGACGCGCGAGATCGGCGTGCGGAAAGCCATCGGCGCAAAACGGCGGACGATCCTGCTGCAATTTCTCATCGAGGCCGCGTGCATCTGCGTGCTGGGCGGGATCATCGCGCTGCTCATCGCGTGGCCAATGACTTTGCTGCTTCAGCGCGTCATGCCCGCAACGTTGTCGCCGTTAATTGTGGGCATCGCGCTGCTGGTCTCGGCGGTGACGGGAGTTTTGTCCGGCATTTTCCCCGCGTGGCGCGCGGCGCGGATGAACCCCGTGGACGCACTCCGCAATGAATAACACCCAAGCCATGCTAAATTTTTTTAACGCAAAGGCGCAAAGAGGCAAAGGCGCAAAGGTTCTGAAAACTTTTACCAGTCGTCTTCAATGCCTTAACTTTGCGTCTCTGCGCCTTTGCGCCTTTGCGTTGAATTCCGGCCTTCCCCGCGCACGATGAAATACCGCACCAACATCTTCGCCGAGTTGCGCGAAAGTTTTTCGATGGCCATCGGGGCGATCACGGCGCACAAATTGCGCTCCGCACTCACGCTGCTCGGCGTGATGATCGGTGTGTTTTCCATCATCGTCGTGATGACGGGAATGCGCGTGATGCAGAGCAACATCGAGCGGCAGTTGAGTTCGCTCGGCAGCGAGACGTTTATGGTGCGGAAATTTCCCGGTGCGTATTTCGGGATGTCCGGCGGCGACTATGAAAAATTTTGGCGGCGTAAAAACGTCACGATGACCGACATTAAAAAACTTTCCGAACGCGCCCATTCACCTTTGAACATCGGCATGGAAATGAACTTCCGGGCGAATGATTTTTCCACGCGGTTCAAGAATAGCGTGCCGAGCGTGCGGCTTTATGGCGAAACCGCCGGCAGTTTTCCCGCGCGCAATTGGACGCTCGCCGAGGGTCGGCTATTCACCGATAGCGACGTGGATGGTGAGCGGAAGTGTTGCGTGCTGGCCAACGGATTGGCGACGAATATTTTTCCGAACTGCACGCCCGTGGGCGAGGAGGTGAAGATTGACGGCATCAAATACAACGTCATCGGCGTGCTGGAACCGAAGGGTAGCGCGATGGGCGGCGATCAGGATAATTTTGCCGTCGTCCCCATCACCACCGGCTTGAAACGTTACGGACGCTGGTGGTGGAGCCTCAACGCCCTCGTGCAGGCGCGCGACCGCGCCAGCTACGACGACACGATGGAAGAAGTCCGCGCCGCGATGCGCGTGATCCGCAAAGTGCCGCCGGGCAAGGAGGACGATTTTGAACTCGTCTCGAATAATTCCATGATCGAGCAGTTCAAAAGTTTTACGAAAGCCGTCCGCCTCGGCGTCATGCTCGTCAGCAGCATCGCGCTCATCGCGGCGGGTGTGGGGATCATGAACATCATGCTTGTGTCCGTCACCGAGCGGACGCGTGAGATCGGCATCCGCCGCGCCATCGGGGCGAAGAAGCGCAACGTGATGGTGCAATTCATCATGGAAGCCGTGGTATTGTGCGAAGTCGGCGGCATCATCGGCGTGGTGCTGGGAATTCTCGGCGGCAACCTGCTCGCCGTATTTATGAAACTGCCGCCGGTGATTCCCGTGGACTGGGTCTGTCTCGGCCTCGCGATTTGTTCCGTGGTGGGAATTGTGTTTGGCACTTACCCCGCGTGGAAAGCAGCGAACTTAGATCCGATTGAATCGTTGCGCTACGAGTAAGGGAGGGCGTCGCTGCTGCGACGCTTGCGTAGTATCACCGTCGGGGCGGGGCGGGCGGCGCGGCAGCACCGCCCTACCAACGCATAATGACAAACTTCATTCGATGCCGCAATTTTTCCGCGCGCGTTTCAAAACGGTTTGGGCGAGCGTGCGCGCTTTCGTGGCGCCCTCGGCGAGAACTTGATTTACATAATCTAAATTGGCTGCCAGCTCCAAGCGTTTTTTTCGGGCGTCGGCAAAATGGTTCCAGTAGTTCTCGAACAACCCTTTTTTCAAATCGCCGTAGCCGAGACCGCCGGCGCGCAGACGCATTTCAAAATTCAGGGCGGTTTCGGCGGGTGCGACGAGTTTGAGCAGTTCGATGGCGAGATTTTTTTCCGCGTCCGGCTTGGGTTCTTCCGGTGTGCGGGAATCCATCTTGATGCCCATGACTTTTTTGCGGAGCGGCTTTTCCTCGCCGAAAATTTCCAGCGTGTTGCCGTAACTCTTGCTCATTTTTTCGCCGTCAAGGCCGGGCACTTTCGCGGTCTCGCCTTTGATCTGCGGCTCGGGAATCACGAACGTTTCGCCGTAGGTCTCGTTGAATTTCACGGCGATGTCGCGCGTCATCTCAACGTGCTGCTTCTGATCCTGGCCGACGGGGACGACGTTGGAATCGTAGATCAAAATGTCCGCCGCCATCAGCACGGGATACGCAAAGAGGCCGTGGTTAATGGGGATTCCCTTCGCGGACTTGTCCTTGAACGAGTGCGCTTTTTCCAGCATGGACATGGGCGTGAGCGTGGAAAGCAACCACGCGAGTTCGCAAACTTCCGGCACATCGGACTGGCGGAAGAAGACGGATTTTCTTGGGTCGAGGCCGCACGCGAGAAAATCCAGCGCCACATCGAGAGAATTTTTCCGCCGCTCGTCCGCGTTGAAGAGGGAGGTCATCGAGTGATAATCCGCGATGAAATAAAACGCCTCGCCTTTTTCTTGGAGCGCGATGGCAGGCTGCATCATCCCGAAATAGTTTCCGAGGTGGAGCGCGCCGCTGGGTTGGATGCCGGACAAAATTCGCATGGGCAAAGGCTATCAGCGAATGAGGAAAGCAGGAAAGCAGGAAAATGAAAAAGGCGCACGGAGGATTTTTAAGGGAATGACATCGGGCGCGCGAATTGACCAAGCGCGGTCTGCCATGCTCCTTCTCCCGCTGGGCGAGGGAAGTGTGGTTGGCCGCGATGAAATAAAATGCCTCGCCTTTTTCTTGGCGCGCGATGGCGGAAATTTTCCAGCCAACACGTTTCGGAAAAAAAAACGCCCGCGTTGGGCGGGCGTTTATGAGCCAAGAAAAATTACCACCAAAAAACTTTTCCCCCGATGGTGCGTGGAGTAGCGGGGGTGGTAGGGTCTTTGAATTTATGCCATAACGCATGACCATCTTTGTAGCCTAAAGTGCCGCCCTGGGGAACCCCGTTTTTTATGTGCGGACTGGTATGAGTCAGTTTGAAGCCACCGCCGACGTTATCATAATTATTATTGTCGGCTGGATAGATGGCGGGCGTTCCCGACTTGTTTCCGTTGTCGCTCAAAATGGCATCGGCAATCAATACCCGATCGGCCACGGGAACCACGGTCGTTGTTCCGTAAGGAGCCTCGGCCGTCATCGTTTTATTTTGATTAGTAGCGGCGATAAAGCTGTTGTTCGCGCCCGTGGCAGTGATGCCGTAAAAGGCGAGCATATAACCAACGATATGAAAGCCAGTGTTGCCGCCATCTACATTGTTATTGAACGTCCAAAGGCTTCCACCAACAGTTGTCGTGGCCCAATTTTCTGGGTCCGTATATTTGGGCTGGGTTCCGGGATCATACAACGCCTTTTTGGTAAGCCCAGAATGCAACATACTATCTGCGGCGGCATTTGGTAAATCCCACGCCCACGCCCCTGCACTATCCCAAGTTGGCAACTTATCGCGAAAATCCCCGGCATAGATATTACAGGAGATTTCAATCTGATGGACATTGTTCAAGCACTGCATCCGCTTGGCTTTTTCCTTGGCCGACGCGAGTGCCGGCAACAGCATGGCCGCGAGAATGGCGATGATGGCGATGACGACGAGGAGTTCAATGAGCGTGAATCCTTTGCGGGACGGAGACGGGGACAATAATGTTTTCATAATCGTGTCGTGGGCTGCGTGATTTAATTAAGAATACTATTAAATCCCGTTTGCACAAATAAAAAATCATCATCCACGTGATCCGTTTGCAGGCACAGGGGCGGACCGGCTCAGATTAAAAAAACATCTAAAACGGAACACTGAACATCCACCTCAAAAAAAACACCGCACGGGTGTGTCATTGGATGTTCGGTGTTAGCACCTGCTTCAAATTTCCCGACTGCACCTCCCACTGTTGCAAATCCCGCCCCAATTCGCGCGGCCAGTTTTCCTCGGTGCAGGTCATAAAAACTTGGCCGCTCGCCTCGCGCGCGCGGGCGAGGAGCGGGAGCAGACCGCTGCGTCGCTTCACATCGAGTTCACCCATCACATCGTCAATCAGCAGGATCGGCGGCGAGCCGTGGATGCCGGTGAGAAATTCCGCCTGCGCCATTTTTAACGCGATGGCCAGCGTGCGCTTCTGCCCTTCGCTGCCAAATTGCGCGGCGGATTTTTCATTCTGCAACAATTGCAAATCATCGCGGTGCGGGCCAACGAGCGTGGCGCGAAAGGTTTTTTCGCGCGAACGTGACGACGCGAGTTCCACGGCGAAATCATTTTTCACGCTCGGCTGATACTCGATACGGAGTTCCTCGGCGTCATTAGAAATGCGGCGATACGCAAGACGCGCGAGCGGGGAAAATTTCGGAATGAGTTCGCGCCGCGCGCGGATGATGCCATTGCCGAGCGTCACGAGTTCAGCGGAAAAACTTTCGAGCGCGGCTTCATCCACGACGCGTTGCTTGAGGAGCGCGTTGCGATTGCGAACGGCGTGCGTGTAACGCTGGAGCAGGGGAAGATAGCCGGGCTGCGTCTGCGCGAGGAGCAAATCGAGGAAGCGTCGCCGCGAACGTGCTGCGCCTTTCACGAGTTGCAAATCTTCCGTGCAAAAAACCACGGTGCGAAGTGCGCCAAGATAATCAGTGAGTTTTTTCACGGGCTGGCCGTCGAGCGCGAGTTTGCGTTCGCGCGCGGACCAATAGATTTTTATTTCATGGTCGCCTTGGCCGACGACATTGCCGCCGACAAAATAGCCTTTCGCGCCGTGCCGAATCATCTGCGCGCCGCCGACGCCGCGAAAGGAACGCAGCGTGGCCATGAGATAAATCGCTTCGAGAATGTTGGTCTTGCCCTGCGCGTTGTCGCCGAGCAACACATGGAAGCCGGGCGCAAAATCCACGTCCAACCGCGCGTAATTGCGGTAGTCACGGAGACGCAGATGGGATAAATGCACGCGGAGAAAATGAATTGTGCGGACGGCGGCGGCGAGTTTTTTCGGCGAAACAAATTTTTTGGTTGCGTCCTCATTTGGCGGAGCGCGTCTGTGTCGCAGACCAGCCGCAGCCGTGTTGACGTTACTGCGGCTGACGCTCCGCGCACAGCCGCGCTCCGGGATTTTCAAGTTAGGACGATGCGAAACTTTTTACAAATTGATGAATTGCGGGCGAATGTCGCCGCTTTCAAGATGCAGAATGGCCACGCTGCGTTCCGCGCCGAGCTTGGGCTTGCCCGCGTAACCGGGATTGAAAAAGAAAATGCCGTCCACCGTTTCCGCGAACGCCTTGTGGGTGTGGCCAAAAATAATGGCGTCCGGTTTTTCGCGGGCAACGCGCGACGCGAGTTCTGGCAGCAGCGCGTGCGGATTGACGATATGATGGGCGAGAAATTTTTTCCCCGCGAGCGTCTGCACGGCGGTCAGTGGAAAATGTAATCCCGTGTCAGTGTTGCCCAGCACGACGGTGACGGGCGCGATGAATTTCAATTCCAGTTCGATGATCGGGTCGCCGATGTCGCCCGCGTGGAGAATGTGATCCACGCCTTTGAATAATTTTTCCACGCGCGGGTCGAGGAAGCCGTGGGTGTCTGAAATGATGCCGATTTTCATAAACTTTGGGGCTGCGGGCTGCGTGAAAAATAAAAATGACTTTCGCAAACAGTCACGGATTACGGATCACGCATCACTCGTTACGCCTTCGCTTCCTCCGGTTCGGCTTCGGCCTGTGGCGCGCGCGCTCCGGCAGTTTTTTCGGCAGGCGATTCGGCGTGCGAAAATTTTTCAGCCGCCGCAAAGAGCGCGGTGAAAATGCCGCTGCTCAAAAACGAGTTGCGGAAAAATTCCAGCGTAGAGGGAAAGCCGTTGGTTCCTTTCGTCAGCGCGACGAGCCAGCCGGTAAGGGTCTTGGCGTATTCGTGATTGTGAAATGGATTGAAGAACCACGACGCGGTGTTGGTGAGGAGATAAAATAAAATCGCGCCCAAAATGCCGCCGCCGGCGAGTTTGAGGATGGAGGCTTGCGGCTTAAAACGACTTCCCAGAAAAATGATCGCGATGTAGGCGACGTAATTGAACGCTAGGTTGGCCAGATTCGCCGCGCTCCAGACATTTTCCGTTGGGTATTTGTGCTGATAATAAAAATTCAAACCGATGTCCGTGGCGAGCATCGTGGCGAGCGGAAGCCACCAGACGAGGCGGCGCGGAAAAAAAACTCCCGCGCAGAACATGAACGCGTAGGCCACGCTGAAGTTCTGCGGCATCAGGCCGGGAATCCGCGATAGCGCGAACACCACGACGAAGACGACGAGCAGGATTTGATTCTTCACCGCGCGCAATTTAGCGCGGACGGGCGGAGATTCAAACCGAAAACGAATTTTGGTTTGCTGATCTTTAGGTTTTGCTTACAACAAACTTTGTCCGCAGATGGCGCAGATTTACGCAGATGGGGAAAAAATAATCTGCGTA
>JANYCI010000176.1 GCA_025360325.1 Limisphaerales bacterium
GAGCAGACCACTCGCGGCGAGCGCGCCGTCGCGAATTTCCTCGGCGGGCAAACGCGTTTTCGGCCCGCGCGCGAGCAAACGATTTTCTGGGTCACGCTCCAATAATTCCTTCGACGCGCGCGACGACTGCTGATACGTCGCCGACGTGACAATCAAACGATGCAACGCCTTCACGTCCCAATTATTTTCCACGAACCAACCCGCGAGCCAGTCGAGCAATTCGGGATGCGACGGCAATTTTCCCTGGCTGCCGAAATCATCCGGCGTCGCCACGATGCCGCGACCAAAGTGCAGCTTCCAAAGGCGGTTCACCGCCACGCGCGCCGCGAGCGGATTTTTTTTATCCACGAGCCAATTCGCTAGGCCAAGCCGGTTGCGCGGCGCGTCAGCGGCAAGCTGCGGCAACGCCGACGGCACTTCCGGCTGCACGACATCACCGGGCGCATCGTAAGCCCCGCGCTTGAGCAGATGCGTGACGCGGCGTTGCGGCATTTCCTCCATCGTCATTATTTCGTGGATAGCATTCTGCAAATCATTCTGTCGCTCGCGAAGTTTTTTCAAGTCAGCGAGCGCAGTGCGGTAAACTTGGTTTTCGCGAGCGAGGAAATATGGGAACAAACTTTCGTTGGTAGGGCGCGTCACTCCGTGCGCGCCGCCGGTTGCAACCAAAGCGTCGGCGGGCAGAGGACTGCCCGCCCTACCTAGCGTCTCTACCTCCGCCGTCGTTAGCGCAGCGTCGAACACTTGCAAGTCATCCAACATGCCATTCTTAAAACCGCTGTCGCGGAAGCGTGCGCCGAGCGTGAAGCGAATCTTGCCCGGCTCCATGTCATCCCATTGCTTGAGATGCACGATGTCTTTCGTCAGTGAATCGCGGACAACTTCCGTTTCCACCGCCGCGCCGTTGAGAAAAATTTTGATGCCTGCCACGCGACTGGAGCCGTCATAAGTTGCGACCAGATGCGACCACTCGTTCGTAGATAAAACCGTTTTAGCCCGGACAGCAATGGCGTTGCCGGGCCAGAAATGAATGAGGCCAAAGAACGGTCGTCCGTGATCAAGGGTGAGTTCAAAACCGCGACTGCCCGCGTCTTCGCGAGCTTTGGATTGATGCAAGATGATGGCGCGATCTTGCAGTTCGGAAGGATTCAGCCAAAGGCTGATGGAAAATTCATCCGTGCGGCGAAACTCACGGATGTTTTTGCAAACCAGTTCGGTGTCGCCGTTGAATTTAAGGGCGCTGCCCGCGTGACCGGCCACGAGCAGGATTGAATCATCCACCTTGGCAAAGTTGGTTGAGCAACTGTCCGGCGTGAGATTGTTCGTGACGATATCGAAAGCAAAATGCGCGATCGGTGCGAGCGCTTTCACTTCGGCGGTTTTCTGCCAGACGAAAAATTCGGCGCGACTGACGGCAGAGACTTTTCTCAAGTTTGCCTCGGCTTCGGAAATTTTCTGCTGAATCTCCGCGAGATTTTTTCCCTGTTCCGCCGTCGGCAGCGGCAGCGTCGGCGGCGGCGTGGCCTGCGTGAAATGCGAATACATCCCCGCATCGTCAATGTTGTTGAAGAACGCGAAAAGCTGGTAGTAATCTTTCTGCGTGAGCGGATCAAACTTGTGGTCGTGGCAGCGGCAGCAGCCGACGGTCAGGCCGAGCATCGCAGTGCCGAAAGTGTTCACGCGGTCGGCGGCGTATTCGGCGCGGAACTCCTCGTCAATGCTGCCGCCTTCGTTTGTCTGGCGATGGAGACGACTGAAAGCGGTGGCGAGCTTTTGTTTGCGCGTGGCGTTCGGCAGCAGGTCGCCGGCAAGTTGCCATGTGAGAAATTTATTGTAGGGCAAATTTTCGTTGAACGCTTGAATGACCCAGTCGCGCCACGGCGAAACATCGCGTTCCATGTCCTGCTGATAGCCGTAAGTGTCGGCGTAGCGCGCGAGGTCGAGCCAGTCGAGTGCCATGCGTTCGCCATAGGCAGGCGAGTTCAAATACTTTTCAACCACGCGCTCGTAAGCGCCCGGCGAGTTATCGGCAAGAAATAAGTCCATGTCTTCCAGCGTTGGCGGCAGGCCGGTCAAATCCAGCGACACGCGCCGCAACAGCGTTTCGCGCGCCGCAACCGGCGATGGTGAAAGCTGCTCGTCGTTAAACTTGGCGAGGACAAAATCATCAATCGGATTCTTGGACCAGTTGTTGTCACGCGCCGGCGGTTCAACTTTGCCCACCGGGATGAACGACCAGAGCGGTTTGTATTCCGCTCCTTGTTCCACCCAGCGACGCAATAGATTTTTTTCCGAATCGGTCAGCACGCGCAGCGATTTTTCCGGTGGCATCTGGTCGTCGTCCGTGGCGAAAATGCGGCGGATGAGTTCGCTTTGATTCGTGTCACCGGGTTTGACGACGAATGAATTGGTGTCGAGTTGCTTGAACAAGCCCTCCTTCGTGTCGAGGCGCAGTTCCTTTTTTCGCGCCCGCGTGTCCGGCCCGTGACAGGTGAAGCAGCGGTCCGAGAGCAGGGGACGGATCTGAAAATTGAAATCAATTTTCTGCGCGCCCGCCGCGGACAGCGGCGATGCCAACAGCACGGTCAGTGCGGCAACGGCAAAAAATTCAAAGCGGGAAAACACTCGTGGAAACTAGCATTTTTGAGTGAAAGCGCAACGCCACAACCCGCCTGAAATTTTGAGAATACTGCCAGCGGAAAGTTTGGAGCATATGCGCTCCGCGCGAGTTTGGTTAGGTGGAACAGGCTTCCAGCCTGTTGTTTTCAGCATCTTGCCGAAAACCGGCGAGGGCGTTCTTTGCGCCCGACATTTACGAATTTAAGAAAACTTTCTGCACGCGCGCAATTCGGCAAGATGCCGAATTGAAACAGGCTGGAAGCCTGTTCCACCCGGAATCATTTCACCCACCAATTGCCGTCATCGGGCGCGTCGGCTGGTAGTTGTCGCGGAAGTGATGTTCGAGCGGTTTTGATTGCAAGGCTGACAGAAAAATTTTCTGCAATGCCGCATCATCAGCATTATTTCGCAGTGCGGAACGCAGATCAATTTCTCCGTGGTCGCCGAGGCACGGACGGATTTTGCCGTCCGCCGTCAGCCGCATCTTGTTGCAATTCTCGCAAAAATGCAGGTTCGTCAGCGCACCGATGAAGCCAACGAGCGCGCCGGTCTGCTTCAATAAAAAATACTGCGCCGGGCCGTGGCCGATGCGCGCATCCGGCCGCGGAATCAATTCATCGCGCTGCTGCAGTAATTTCATCGCGTCGCCGACGGGATAAAAATTTTTCTCCGTCAAAACATCCGTGCGCGTTAGCGGCATCAGTTCGATGAGGCGCAACGGCACGCCATGTTCCGCCGCGAACAAAACGAGCGGCCAGATTTCCTGTTCGTTCACGCCGCGCATCAGCACGCAATTCAACTTCACACGTTCAAATCCGGCACTCACGGCGGCGCGAATTCCCGCGACAACCTGGTTCACATCGCCGCCCGTCACGCGTTTGTAAATCGTTGCGTCGAGTGCGTCGAGGCTCACGTTCACCGCGCGAACGCCCGCGTCCTGCAAGGGTTTTGCGAATTTTTCCAGCCGCGTTCCATTCGTAGAGAGTCCGATCATTTCCACGCCGGAAATTGTTTTCATCGCCCGGATGATTTCCAAAATGTCGCCGCGCACCAACGGTTCACCGCCGGTCAGCCGGAATTTGCGGAAGCCGAGGCCAGCCGCCACGCGCACCACGCGAATGATTTCGTCCGCCGTCAGATGGTCGCGCGTCTGCTCCCAGCCCGTATAGCCCTCGGGCATACAATACAGACACCGCTCGTTGCACCGGTCGGTGATCGAGATGCGCAGGTAATCAATTTTTCTGCCGAACGAATCCATCGGAAATTATTTTAACCGCAAAGAACGCAAAGAGCACAAAGAATTTTTTCTTCGCAACTTTTCAAGCTTTGCGTTCTCTGCGCTCTTTGCGGTTAATTTCATTTTGAATGTGGGTCGTCGCCGCGCAAATGCGCCACGCCTTCGCGGATGGCGGGCGCAAGAATTTCTAGACACTCGCGCACTGCGGTCGGCTTGCCCGGCAAATTCACAATCAAACTTTTCCCACGCGTGCCCGCGACCGCCCGCGACAAGATCGCCGTCTTCACTTTCGCCAGCGATTGCATCCGCATCACTTCGCCAAAGCCGGGCAATTCTTTTTCCAACACTGCTTTGGTTGCTTCCGGCGTCACGTCGCGCGGTGAAATTCCCGTGCCGCCCGTCGTCATAATCAAATCACATTTTTCCGCATCGGCAAATTCTTTAAGTGCCGCCGAAATTTTTTCCATTTCATCTGGCACCACGCGTGAGATGAATTTCAATTCGCCTTGAAAAAATTCCGACAAAACGTTTTCAATCTCCGGCCCGCTTTTGTCGGCATAGATTCCCGCGTTTGCCCGGTCGCTGATGGTAAGGCGTCCGATTTTCATATTTTGATTTTCTCCACCACGCGCACGCCTTCAATCTGCATCGTCTTATCCACTGCCTTGCACATATCGTAGAGCGTCAGCGCCGCCACGCTCGCGCCGGTGAGCGCTTCCATTTCCACGCCGGTCTGCGCACTCGTTTCCGCCGCACAAAAAATTTCCACGAAATTATTTTTCACTTGGAAATTAACTTCGACGTGGCACAACGCCAGTGGATGACACAGC
>JANYCI010000196.1 GCA_025360325.1 Limisphaerales bacterium
CCGCGTTCTTTTTGACATAGGCGGCGAAGACATCGTCCGCGCTCATGCCGAGCACTTGCGCCATGCTGATGTGAAGTGGAATAAATCTACGACCTCGACGCGCGCGTTCTGCTCGTCGAACTTCTGATACTTGGCCCACCATTTCCACGGCACGCTGTCGGTAAGCTCGGCCATTTCCTGCTGCATGGCGCGCGTGTAGTTGAGCAGCCACTTGGTTTTTTCTTCCTCGCTCATGCCGTCGGTTTTAACGCCGATGCGTTCGTTGAGGGCTTTTTGCATCCGAAAGAGTTCGCGGAGTTGGTCGGGATTTTCCATTCCGAAGTTTAACCACCAAGACACCAAGGACACCAAGTAAAAAATGAAATTCAGACTTGGTGTTCTTGGTGTCTTGGTGGTTTCATTGATTTTTGCGCTTTGAACTTCGCGCCCAAACGCCTTTAATAATCCCATGCCTACGTTTATTGAAAATGGCGGTCCGGTGATCTGGCTGATTCTCGCCGCCGCCGCCATCGCCGCCGCTGTGTTTGTGGAACGCGCGTTGTTCTGCCACCGCTCGCAAATTAATTCCACGGAATTTCTCAACGGCGTCCGCACGGTCGTCAAACGCGGGAATGTGGTCGAGGCAATTTCCATTTGCGACGCGACGCCGGGGCCGGTGGCGCGGTTGGTTAAAGCCGCCATTCTCGCACGCGATCACGGTCGCGAACGTGTGCGCGAAGCCGTTGAGGAAGCGGGCCTCACGGAAGTGCCGCGCTTGGAAGAAAAGTTAAATCTCCTTGCTACCATTGCTCAAATCGCGCCGTTGCTCGGATTGTTCGGCACGATTGTGGGTTTCATTTCGGTGTTCAATCAGATTGAAGCGAAAGGGTTGTATGCCCACATCGAGTTGCTGTCACACGGCATTTGGCAAGCGCTCATCTGCGCGGCGGCGGGCATCGCGCTGGCGATTCCGGCGCACGCGGGCTACAACTATCTCGTCAGCCGCGTGAATAAAATCGTGTTGGACATGGAACGCGCCGCGTCGGAGATCGTCAACATCGTGACGGAAAATGGAAACGGAAAATGAAATTTCCGCGCAACGCCAAAATCATCCGCAGCCACTTCGACATGGCGCCGTTCGCCGCCGTTTTTTTTATCGTCGTGATTTTCCTGTTGCTCGGCGCGCTGCTGCCGGTGCCGGGAATTCCATTGTCGCCGCCGGTGGCGGATGATTTGCCCGGCACAGATCAGCCGACAGTCGCCATTGCGGTGGACAGTCAGGGGCGGATTTTTTTTCAAAATGAGGTCGTCACCGAGGCCGTTTTGAAAACGAGTCTGGCGGCCGCCGTCAAGGAAGCCGCCACGCCGCTCACGCTCGTCATCCACTCCGACCGATCGGTTGCCTACGAACAGCTCGCGCGGCTCGCCTTGCTCGCGCGGGAAAAACCCATCGGCATCACCAACCTCTTGCTGGCCACGCTGCCGCGCGTGCCGGACGTGAAACCATGAGCGAACCGGCGGCCAAATATTTCCCGGTCAGCGTCGCCGCGCTGGAGCCGGAGCCGCGCCGGGGCGGACGGCGGATAGTTTTTTTTGCCGGGCTGTTTTTCGCCGCGCAGTTCGCCTTTATTTTTCTCCTCGGCACCCATCGGCCAGTGGTTCCGCGCGCGGTCACGGACGCCCCGCGTTTCACGCTCGCCGGCAATGCCAATGAATTTATCGCGCTCGGCGACCCAACGCTGTTCGCGCTGCCGCACGCCCAAGATTTTTCCGCCCAAGTCTGGACGAAAGTTTTGCGACCGGACGCGCCGGATTTTCGCTGGCAGGAACCGCCGCGCTGGCTATTGCTGGACGCGAAAAATCTGGGCGGCGCGCTGAAAGTGTATTTGCAAACCAACGCTGCCGCCGAAACGCCGCTGAATTTCAAACCGGAGCCGCAAGTGGATTTTCCTGAAGTCGCGACGGAAGTTTTTTTTCCAGCGCAATCCTCGGTGCAAATCAGCGGCGCGCTGGCGCAGCGCACCTTGCTGACCCCGATAAACGCGCCGACGCTGGCGGTGAACGACGTGCTCGCGCCGAGCCGCGTGCAAGTGCTCGTCGCGCCGAACGGCAGCGTGTTTTCCGCCGTGCTGCTGGAATCGTGTAATTATGCGGATGTCATCATCAAGCCGGATCAACTAGCTTTGCAACTCGCGAGCGCGGCGCAGTTCGCCCCGGCGGCGGGATTGATGGTTGGCGAACTACTTTTCAAGTGGCACACTGAACCCGTTGCGGCTACCGGCTCAACCGAAGCGAAATAATTTTCACCATGAAAACATCCCCAAAAAATTCACCCAAAAAAATCCTCGTCATTGATGTCGGTGGCACGCACGTCAAAATCAACGCCCCGGGTGCGGGGCCAACGGTGAAGGTGCCTTCGGGTTCGCTGATGACGGCGGCGCAGATGGTCGCCGCCGTAAAAAAAGTCACGGCCAAATGGAGTTTTGACGCCGTGTCTATTGGCTATCCTGGCCCCGTCGTCAACGGTCGGCCCGCGCGCGAGCCGCACAATCTCGGCGGCGGTTGGGTGAAATATAATTTTCAAAAGGCGTTTGGTCGGCCCGTGAAAATCATCAACGACGCCGCGATGCAGGCGCTCGGTGGCCATCGCGGCGGACGCAGTTTGTTTCTTGGCCTCGGCACCGGCCTCGGCTCGGCGATGGTGAACAACCAGGAGGTTTTGCCGCTCGAACTCGCCCATCTACCTTACAAAAAAAATCGCTCTTACGAAGAGTATCTCGGCACCTCCGGCCTCAAACTTTTTGGCAAAAAAAAGTGGGAGAAGAATGTCCACGCGATCATCAGTCTGCTGAAGAACGCGCTGCTCGCGGATTATGTCGTGCTCGGCGGCGGTAATGCGCGGCTGCTCAAAATCCTTCCCCCCCACGTCGAGTTGGGAAAAAATGAAAATGCCATCACTGGCGGCGTGCGGCTCTGGAATGTGCCATGAGCCACGATGCCCTGCTGGTATTGTCGGTGGTCGTTGCGCTGGGCGCGCTCGTCGTAATCGGGATTTTTTCCGAGCTGCGCCGCCGCCGTTTCCGCCCCGCCCATTCCGCTGACCGGATTTTCCGCTGCCCCAAGTGCAACCTCGTCTATACCGATGATGCCGACGTGGAACGTTCGCGCTGCGCGCAATGCGGCAAGCTCAACGAGGCGATTGAATTCTGACCGCGAAAATCTGATGTTGTCCGATGCCAGTTAAACTAAAAAAAACTGATGAAAGCCAACCCCGAAAAGGAATACGAACTGCCGCTCGCCGGCTTCACCGGCACGCCGGAGGAAAAAGACCGTCAGTGGTTTGAGCAATGTTATCGCGGTGATTCGCAACGACAGCTCACCGTGCGCGCGGTCGTTATGGGCGGCATCTTGGGAATGTTCATGGCGGTTTCCAATCTCTACACCACGCTGAAAATCGGCTGGAGCTTCGGCGTCTCCATCACCGCCTGCGTCATTTCGTTTGTGGTGTGGAACACGATTTGCAAATTGCTCGGCGGAAAAATTTCGCGGATGAGCATCTTGGAAAATAATTGTATGCAGTCCACCGCCACCGCCGCCGGTTCCTCGACCGGCGCGACAATGGGCACAGCGTTCGGCGCGTTGTTGCTGATTACCGGCGTGCAGCAACCGTGGCCGGTGGCAGCGGGGTTTGCTTTTTTCACTGCGCTGCTCGGAGTTTTTTTAGCGATTCCGATGAAGCGGCAGATGATCAACCACGAGCAGTTGCGTTTTCCTTCCGGGATCGCGACGGCCGCAACGCTGCGGAGCCTTTACTCAAAAAGCGGCGAATCGTTGAAGCAGGCTTACGCGCTCATCATTTCCCTCGGAGCAGGCGTGGTCATCGGCGCGCTGCATAATTACGCCACGCTGGTGGAACAACTTAAAAAAGTAAATCGCTTGCCGCACTGGTTGGAATCGCTTTCTAGTAAAATATATTTGCCGGACACATTGGATTTCACGGGCTGGCTGAATCCGCTGGCGCGTGGACAAATGGCCGGCCTCGCGTTTGAGCCGAGCGTGATGCTCATCGGAGCCGGGATGATTACGGGACTGCGAGTGTCGCTCTCGATGTTTATTGGTTCGACGCTGCTTTATTACGTCGTCGCGCCGCAACTGGTCGCGCTGGATGTGGCGAACGCCGGGGTCGCGGGCTGGCTGCCGTCGTTCAAAATGAGTCCCGAAGGAAATTTTAATCCAGCGCGCTGGGCGTTGTGGGGCGGCACGTCGCTGATGGTGTTTGCGAGCCTCACCCAAGTGGCGCTCAATTGGCGCACGGTGGCGCGCTCGTTCATGATTTTCAAAAAAGAAGAGCGCAACGCGGTGGATGCCGCCGCCGCTGCGGTCGAGGTGCCGAACTCGTGGCTATTCATCGGCCTCATTCCAATCACGATTGGAATGGTCATCGTGCAATTTTTTGCGTTTCACATCGCCGTGTGGCTGGGGCTAATTTCCGTCGCGTTATCGTTTGTGCTTTGCCTCGTATGTTGCCGCGTCACGGGCGACACGGATCAAGGCCCCGTCGGTGCGATGGGCAAAGTAACGCAGCTTCTCTACGCCGTGCTGCCGGGCGCGTCCGGCGTCATCACCACGAACCTCATGGCCGCTGGCACCACGGCGGCGGCGGCGAATGCGTCCGCCGATTTGCTCACGGATTTGAAAAGCGGCTATCTGCTCGGCGCGAATCCGCGTCGGCAATTTCTCGCGCAATTTTTCGGCGTGTTCTTCGGCGTGCTCGCCATCGTGCCGGCGTGGTATCTGATGGTGCCGAATAAGGAAACGCTCGAATCCTTCAATCCACCGGCGACCTATATGTGGAAAGCCACCGCCGACTTACTCACGCTAGGCATCAATCATCTGCCGCCCACCGCGCTCCTCGCCATTGTCATCGGTGCGTTGGTGGGAATAGTTTTGCCGGTGCTGGAATTTCTCTTGCCGAAAGCGAAACCATATTTGCCGTCCGCGATGGGGCTGGGACTCGCGTGGGTGATCCCATTTCAAAACGCGCTGGCGTTTCTCATCGGCGCATTGATCGTGACCGCGTGGCAGAAATGGAACCAAAAAAATTCCGATACGTTTGCCATCCCCATCGCCTCCGGCCTCGTGGCAGGGGAATCACTCGTCGCCGCCTTCATCGCCATCGCTTGCACGCTCGTGGGATTTTTGGCGATGCACTAGTCGTTCGCAAAAACGCGCCGCCGCTTTTGGAAGCCGCGTTCACGGCAATTGTTTCGCGCGGTAGAAACGATACGGACGATTGGTGATCGTGAACGGGTCGAGATAACGCCACGTTCCATTGGTCACGGTCATCGTGCCGAGGTTCGCCCAGTTCGTCTTGGCTAGGTTCGTGATGGCATACACGTCGTAATTTTTCCCCGGCTCGCCGACCAAGCAGAGTTTGAAATCATTCGTGCGGACGCCGCCGAGAAATAAAACATTCGTCGCGGAGAAATTAAAAATCGTCACCACATTCGTCACCGTGCGGACACCGCTGCGATCATCCGTGGCCTGCGCGGAGAACGAGAAAGTCGTGGGGAAATCCGAGTCCGCGATGGTCTTGATGGTCGCACCGGTGCTGCTGGCGATGGGCGCGCCATCCATTTTCACAAGCAAGTTCGTGACCACGCCGTCGGGATCAGTCGCCGAGGCCGTAATGCGGAAGGTTTGGCAGACGAGCTGATTGTTGCCGCCCTGCACGGTCAGCGTGACGTTGGGCAACAGATTTTGCGCGCGCAAGATCAGATTAGTCGCCGAGTAAAATGCTTCGAGTCCGTAAGTGTCATTCACGATGGCGTCAAACGTGCCGGAGCGCGCGGTGAAGACCATCGCGGTGAAAAGATTTCCCGGCGCGGGCGTGAAGCCATTCGTGAAATTCACATACAACGTCCCCGCCAAAACACTCGTGCCACCGATCTGCGTCTGCGGAAAATTCGTGATGGCGCGCGCGCCGTTGATCGGTAGGAAATAAGTTGCGCCAGCGGCGTTGGTGAAATTCCCCGTGACACTCAACAGACCAAATGGCTTGCCGGGCATGATACTCGCGGCGTTGCGAACACTGCCTACAACCGTGTTCGTGCCGGACATCACGCCGCCGAGAATGTCCAACGTGCCGCTCATGGAACCGGGATTCAAATCCGTGAGGCCGGATTCTTGACGGTAAATTCCTAGTGCCAAACTGCGACTCAAAGAATCATTCGCCAGCACCGTGCCGCGATTCGTCACCGTCGTGATGGCGAGTCCGCCGAAGCCGTCGAGCAACCCTTCGTTCAACAACGCCGCGGGGCCGGTGCTGAAATTGCCACCGCTAAAATAAGTCCGCGCGCCGACATAGTTGCGATAGTAAGTATTGCTCGTGAACGCCATCGCACCCGTCACAGAATTGGTGCCGCGATTGAAAATGTTTTGCGCCTCCACCGTGCCGCCGGAGAATGTTGCGCTGGCGTTATTGGTGATGATGATGACCCCGCCGCCGTAAGTATAGGATGAGCCGGACAGCGTGAGGTTGCTGCGGATATGAATCGAGCCGCTGTTAAAAAGATTGCGGACATTATGGCTGAACGTAGTCGCGCGCAACGTTCCCGCATTGGTGATGACGAAAGTGTTCGCACCGCTCACGAGGCTGTCGCTGAAATCATTCAGGTCGGCGGTGAGCGCAGGATTTGCCTGTGTCCACCGGCCTTTTTGCACGATGGTCGAACCGGACTGCGTGTAATTTTTCAGGATGCGGAATTCCGGGTTCGCAAAGCTCGCGCCGCCGGTGCCGGAGACGACGATGACGCGACCGGGATGCGTGGCGGTAGTGTTCCACTGCGCATAACCGCCGACGGCGAGTTTCGGAAATGCGCCGGTGAAGATTGTGCCGTCCTCGAAACTGAAATACTCGCCGGTCGTTTCGTCGCCAAACACGCTGACTTCGCAAAAGGTATTGTAGTATTGAAACGTGCCGTAGTTCGTGCCGCGACTTAAATAGATGTAGCCGAAGTCGTAGAGTAGTCCGTAGTTAATGAAATCAATCGAGATATAGCTTGGAGAAAACGCACTGCTGCTGCCAGCATTGATAGTTCCGTAGTTCACGAGATAGCTGCGCGGCGTCTGCGCGCCGGAATAATCATACGCCGCCGTGCCGATGTTAATGATGCCAGAAACATAGTTCGTCAATTGCGCGCCGCCGGAGAAGCGCAGCCCTTGCGCGTTGCCAAACGAATCGTTGCCATAATTAAACGTGCCGTAATTTTCCAAAATGTTCGTGGCAATAAATTTCTGGTTCAAGCTGCCGAGGAAAGTCAGTGTCGCATTCGTGGCGATCACCGTGCGGCCCGCGCCAGACAGCGTGCCGAGCTGCCAGTTGATCTGTCCGCGCACATTGTTCGAGCCGCCATTCATCTGCATCCGTCCGTTCAACGCCAGGATAGAATTCGTTTCCCACGTCGTGCTACCATTCACCGTGAGGCTCTGGCCATTAATCAGATGCACGGTTGGTGAGCCGGTCGCGCCGATGACTCCCACCGTCAAGTTACTCAACGTCGCCGGGACATCCACGCTCACCGTGTAAGTGCCTGTCTGAAAAAGCGAATTAGCGATTTGCGGGAAAATATTTCTGCAAAAAAACGCATAAAACACTTGATTTGACTGGCTATTTTCGGGACTTACCTTCGCGGCAGCGCCATTCAGGCGATGAAAATCGCTACCTA
>JANYCI010000199.1 GCA_025360325.1 Limisphaerales bacterium
AGCGCATCGCCATTCGGCAGAATTTCAAAGCCGGGTGAGTGGTTGTGCGTGAACACTTGCGGATCGAGGCCGGCGAGTTCACCGATGTTGTTCGTCGCATTTTCCGGCGGGATTGGCAGCGCAAAACGCACTGTAAAATAAGGTTTTTTAGCGTCCGGCCCGAACTTCGCCGGCTCGGAACTTTGTTTCACCGCCGACTGCGTGAACGGAGTTGTTCCGGAATTTTGGAGTTCAAATTGAAAATGGTTTGTCGCATCGCTCGCGGAATTTTCCTTTCCCATCACAAAACCGGCGGCGCGGATACGGACGATTTGATTTGTCCCCGCCGCCTCGGTGCAAAGCGCAGCGGCCGCTGTCACGAAGATCAGCGGTCGCAGCCAAAATGCTTTTTTAAGATGCCAGAGCATGATTTGTTTGGGACGCGAAAAGATACCTTAGATAGGGCTGGCGAGTCATGTAGAATACGCCAAACTATTTGAGGATAATGCCAAAGAGTCTGTCGGCGGCAAAAACCGCTTGCTTCTGCCGCGCGCGCGGCAATTCTTCTGGAAAGCAATTCCCATGAACCATCCGAAATTGAAAGCGCCGACGCTGGGCGTCATCTACGGCAACCGGGATTTTTTCCCCGACCAGCTTGTCACCGAGGCGCGGGCGGACATGGCAAAAGTTTTTGCCAAGTTCGGCATCAAAGCCATTCAACTCGGCGAAACTGATTCCAAACTCGGCGGCGTCGAGACGCACAATGACGCGCGCAAGTGTGCTGAACTATTCCGAAAACACGCGGATGAAATTGAAGGCGTGCTCGTCTGCCTGCCGAACTTCGGCGACGAGAAGGGCGTAGCCGATACTTTGAAGATGGCCAAGCTCAACGTGCCGGTTTTGATCCAAGGCTACCCGGATGACTTGAAACAACTTTCCCCCGCGCGCCGGCGCGATTCGTTCTGCGGGAAAATTTCCGTGACGAACAATCTTGTCCAGGCGGGCATCAAGTTCTCGCTCACTAGCAAACACGTTTCGCATCCAACCTCGGCGAGCTTTGAAGTGGATTTGCAAAAATTCCTCGGCGTCTGTCGCGTGGTGAATGGGGTGCGCGGGGTGCGCCTCGGCGCGGTTGGCGCACGGCCCGGCGCATTCAACACGGTGCGCTATTCGGAAAAGATTCTCGAACGCCACGGCATCAGCGTCACGACCGTTGACCTCTCAGAAATCATCGGCAAAGCCAACAAGCTCGACGCGCAAGCCGCCGCCGTGAAAGCCAAGCTCGCGGAAATCACCGGCTACGCGCCCGCGCCCGGCGTGCCTTCGGAAAAACTTTTGCAGATGGCCAAGATGGGCGTGGTGCTCACCGATTGGATGGACGCGAATCATCTCGACGCCACCGCCATCCAATGCTGGACGAGCGTGCAGGAAAATTACGGCTGCAACGTCTGCACGCTGATGAGCATGATGAGCGAGAAGTTCATGCCCAGCGCTTGCGAAGTGGACGTCACCGGCGTGCTCACGATGTATGCGATGCAACTCGCCGGCGGCACACCCGCCGCGCTCGTGGACTGGAACAACAATTACGCGGACGACGACAACAAGTGCGTGCTGTTCCATTGCGGCAACTGGGCGAAATCATTTCTGCCCGACATCAAGATTTCCACCGCGCCGATCCTCGGCAGCATCATCGGCGTGGAAAATACCTACGGCGCGCTCGACGGCCGCACGCCCGCCGGGCCGTTGACGTATGGCCGCATCACCACCGCCGATGCCGAGGGCAAAATCCGCTGCTACGTCGGCGAAGGCGAACTCACGAACGATCCGCTCGACACCTTCGGCAACCGCGCCGTCGCGCACGTTCCGAACCTGCAAAAAGTTTTGCGCCACGTCTGCCAGCAGGGATTCGAGCATCACGTCGTGATGACCGTTTCGCGCAGCGCGGAAATTTTGGCGGAGGCGTTTGGAAATTATTTTGGGTGGGAAGTGCAACACCACAAACAATGCCACCACGCAACGAATGCAAAGTAACCGCGAAATACGCCAACCACGCGAAAGGAATTGTTTGAAAACAGTTCGCGTATTTCGCGTGGTTCGCGGTTAAAAAAAATTTCGCAATTTTGTTTTCATGACCGACCACGAACTCCAACTCAAAGCCGTCGCGCTGCGCCGCGCGATGCTGAAACTCATCGTCGGCGCGGGCGCGGGCCACACCGGCGGTGGGTTGTCCTGCATGGACATCTTGAACGTGCTCTACAACCGCGTGCTCAACGTCTCGCCGCAGACATTCACCAACCCGACGCGCGACCGTTACGTGCAGAGCAAGGGCCATTGCGTTGAAGCACTCTATGCCGTGCTCGCCGACCGTGGATTTTTCCCGGCGTCGGACTTGGACACCGTCTGCCATTATCAATCGCACTACGTCGGCCATCCTACGCGGCACATTCCCGGCATCGAGATGAACACCGGCGCGCTCGGCCACGGTTTGCCCATCTGCATCGGCATGGCGCTCGCCGCGAAGATGGATGCTACTAGTGGGACAGGCGTCCCGCCTGTCGAGTGCGACAACCGAACTGAATCTGCCGCTCAAATTTCCAAAAGCCCCCAAGCCCAGACAGGCGGGACGCGCTGTCCTACTACCGATGCCGCCTATCGCGTCTTCACGTTGCTCGGCGACGGCGAACTCGCCGAAGGTTCTAACTGGGAAGCCGGCCTCGCCGCCGCGCATTACAAGCTCGATAACTTGTTTGCGATTCTCGATCACAACACGCTTCAGATCACCGGCCACACGCGCGACGTGATGAGTAACGAACCGCTCGACGAAAAATGGCGCGCGTTCGGCTGGGGCGTGAAGACAGTGAACGGCCACGATTACGCCGCACTCACCGAAGCATTGAGCAAACCTGCCGAACCCGGCAAACCCACGTTCATCATCGCGAACACCGTAAAAGGCAAAGGCGTGAGCTTCATGGAAAATGTGGCCAAGTGGCATCACGGCGTGCCAAGCGAAGCGGAATTGAAACAAGCACTTGCTGAATTGGATGCGGCGGAAAAAATACTGAAAACAACCGCATGACCAGCAGCTCACCAAACAGCGCGAGTCCGGTTCCCTCGCCCCGTGACGCAGGAGCGGGGAGAGGGTTAGGGAGAGGGGTGGCTTCAACTTCGCTCGCCCGACGGCTGCGTAAAAATCAAACGCCGGAAGAAAAACAGTTGTGGCTTGCATTAAAAGCCGGACGGTTTGCGGGTTTTAAATTTCGCCGCCAGCACATTGTGGGAAAATATTATTTGGATTTTTATTGTCCCGTCGCAAAGTTGTCGGTGGAGCTGGACGGATTTCAGCACGGGTTGCCGGAGCAGCAAAGGCACGATGAAGCGCGAAAGGTGTTTCTGCAAAAGAACGGCATCGAAGAACTGCGTTTCTGGAACGGGCGATGGAATCGAAATCGCGCGGGCGTTCTCTTGGAAATCTGGAATGCCTTGCATCGCCGCACCGGCTGTGTGGCGGTGATGCGGAAAACAGAAAACCATCGTTTTATCCCGCCAAACCCGGATAAGTTAATTCCATCGCCAGCCAAACCGAAACAACGATGAAGAATCTCGATCAAACACGCCTCCTCTCCCCGGCCCTCTCCTCCATTCTGAATGGAGGAGAGGGAGCAGTCACGTTCGGGAGCGTGAGCCAAAATTCTATATCTTTCTGTGTTCGCTCCGTTTCCTCCAGTGCAAACTTATGAGCGCACCCGCCCCATCCATGTTCACGCCCGCCGCGAAGGCGATGGCGGAAAAGCTCGGCCTGAAAATGGGCCGCGCCAACCTTGACGAATTCGCTGCCACGCTCGAAGAACTTGCGAAGGCGAATCCGAACATCGTTGCCGTCACCAGCGATTCGCGCGGATCGGGCAAACTCGCGCCGTTCGGAAAAAATTTGCCGAAGCAAATCGTCGAAGTCGGCATCGCGGAACAAAACCTCGTCGGCATCACCGCCGGCCTTGCCGCGTGTGGCAAGAAATCTTTCGGTGTTTCGCCCGGCTGCTTTCTCACCGCGCGTTCGCTGGAGCAGATTAAGAATGATGTTTGTTACTCGGATGTTCCCGCCGTGCTCATCGGTATCAGTTCCGGCACGAGCTACGGCGCGCTTGGAACGACGCATCATTCGTTGCACGACCTCGCCGTGCTGCGCGCGATCAACAACATTTCCATCATCGTTCCCGCCGATAATTTTGAAACGCGCGAAGCGATTCGCTTTGCTGCATCAGCAAAAAAACCTGTCTTCGTCCGCTTCGGCAAAGCGGCGATGTTCAATCTGCACAAGCCGGAAACAAAATTTGAAGCCGGCAAAGCCATTACGTTGCACGGAGGCGATGACGTCGCGTTCATCGCCACGGGCGAAACGGTCGTTCACGCGCTGCTGGCCGCCGGGCAACTGGCCGAGTGCGGTTTGAACTGTCGCGTTATTTCGATGCACAGCATCAAGCCGCTCGACACGGAAGCGATCTTGAAGGCCGGCAGCGAATGCCGCGCCGTCGTCACGGTGGAGGAACACATGGTTCACGGCGGTCTCGGCGAAGCGTGCGCGTCCGTGCTAATGCAAGCGGGCGTGAACAAGCCATTCCGCATCGTGGGCATTCCCGATGAAGAAACCGTCCCCGGCGCGCAAGCGGACATCTTCCGGCATTACGGAATTTCGATGGAAGGCTTGAGCGAGACAGCGTTGAAACTTTTGAAGTGATGAGTCTGATTCTGGCCATTGACCAAAGCACGTCCGCGACGAAGGCGGTTCTCTTCGACGCGCGCGGAAAAGTTTTGGACAAGGCGTCCCGCAGCCATCGCCAGATTTATCCGCAGCCCGGCTGGGTGGAACATGACGCGGAAGAGATCTGGAAAAATGTCCTCGCCGTCATCCGCGAGATCGCGAAGCACAATCCTAAAAAAATTTCCACGCTCGCCGGATTGAGCATCGCTAACCAGCGCGAAACCGTAGTCGTGTTCGACCGCCAGACCGGCAAGCCGTTGCACAACGCGATCGTCTGGCAATGCCGGCGCGGCGCGGAGATTTGCCGGAAGTTGCACGCGCAGGGCCACGAAAATTATGTGCGCCAGAAGACCGGCCTCAAGATTGACACTTATTTTTCCGCGTCAAAATTGAAATGGTTGGTCGCGGAAAACCCGGCCATCGCCGCGAAACTCCGAAGTGGCGAGGCGGTCATCGGCACGATTGACACTTATCTGATTCATCGGCTCACGCGCGGAAAAGTTTTTGCCACGGATTTCACCAACGCCAGCCGCACGATGCTGTTCGACATCGGCAAGCTGCGCTGGGATGAAAAACTGTGCCGCCTGTTCGACGTGCCGATGCGCGCGTTGCCGGAAGCCCGCGAAAGTTCCGCGCATTTTGGCGAGACGGATGCCGCTGGCATTTTGCCGAAAGAGATTCCCATCGTCGGCGTGATGGGCGATTCGCAGGCATCGTTGTTCGCACAACATTGCTTTCAAGCAGGTTCAGCGAAAGCCACATTCGGCACGGGAACTTCAGTGTTACTGAACATCGGCGAAAAATTTCGCCCATCAAAGAAAGGCGCGGTCACGGCGCTGGCTTGGGTTGTGAATGACAAGCCGACTTACGCGTTCGAGGGCATCATCAATTTTTCGGCGGCAACGATTGAATGGCTGCGCAACCAACTCGGCATCATCAAACACGCAGGCGAAGTTGAGAAGTTGGCGTTGAGCGTGAAGGATAATGGCGGCGTCTATCTCATCCCGGCGTTCGCGGGATTGAGCGCGCCTTATTGGTCGCCGGATGCGCGCGCGGCGATCGTGGGCATGTCCGGCTTCACCAAGAAAGAACACATCGTCCGTGCCGCGCAAGAAGCCATTGCCTATCAAATCCGCGACGTGCTGGACATGATGCGCGCTGATGCGAAAGTCAAATTGAAGACGCTGCAATGCGACGGCGGCCCGACGCGAAATAATTTTCTGATGCAATTCACCGCCGACCTGACGCGGACAGAACTGAAAGTTTCCAACGTCGCCGAAAGCTCCGCGCTCGGGGTCGCGATGCAGGGGATGTTGGGGCTTGGCATTTACAAATCGCTGAACGAACTGGCGAAACTCCCGCGCCAGCAAAAAAAATTCCGTCCGCAGATGAAAGCCGCCGAGGTGAAAAGACTTCACGACGGCTGGAAGCAGGCAGTGAAAAGAGTTTTGTAGTTGAACCACGAAACACACGAAATAAAAATGAAAACTAATTGGCGCAAAACGCTGCTGGCTGCTGTTCTCGCAACGGTGGCAATTCTATTCACTCAAAACTCTAGGGCGCAAGACGCGGCGGCGAAATCAAAAATCGCCGTGGTCATCTCGACGCTCAACAATCCGTGGTTCGTCGTGCTTGGCGAGACGGCCAAGGCGCGCGCGATTGAACTCGGCTACGACGCGACGATCTTTGATTCGCAGAACGACACGGCGAAGGAAGCCGCGCACTTTGAGAATTTAATTGCGGGCGGTTACAAGGCGGTGCTGTTCAATCCGACCGATGCGAACGGCTCGATTGCCAATGTTCTCAAGGCAAAGGCAGCTGGCATTCCAGTTTTCTGCATTGACCGCGAGATCAATTCCACCAACGCCGCGACGGCACAAATGTTGTCCGACAGTTATTCTGGCTGCGTAAAGCTTGGTCAGCTTTTTGTGAAGTCAGTCGGCAAGGAAGGCGAATACGCGGAGCTGCTCGGCATTGTCGGCGACAACAACACGTGGAATCGTTCGAAGGGTTTTCACAGCGTGGTGGATCGTTATCCCGGTTTGAAGATGGTCGCGCAGCAGAGCGGCGAGTTTGATCGAGCGAAAGGTCTCGAAGTGATGGAATCCATTTTGCAGGCGCATCCGAATATCAAAGGCGTCTTCTGCGGCAACGACTCAATGGCGATGGGCGCATATCAAGCGCTCGTCACAGCGGGCAAGGCCGACCAAGTAAAAGTCTTCGGCTTCGACGGCGCGCACGACGTGGTGAAATCAATCGCCGAAGGAAAAATTGTGGCGACGGGAATGCAGTTCCCGAAAAAAATGGCGCAGCAGTCGGCGGAATTTGCAGACGAATATATCAAGGGCAAACGCGACTTCGCGCAGAAGATTCCGGTGCCAGTGGAAATCGTGACGAAGGAAAACGTCAGCAAATACGGCAACTACGGGAAGAAATAAAAATTGAACGGAAGGGACGGAGAAGACTCTGACTTTCCTTTCCTTTATCTGCTCGTGAACGAAAATTTTAGATGACTGCCGCGTTTCCCCTCACCCTAACCTTCTCCCCCGGGGAGAGGGAACAGCCGTTGGTTGCTTTCATGAATTTGAAGAATCGCCGAGCAGAAGTCAGCCGTGGTTTTGCCAGGAGACTGGAAATAATTCTCCCTCTCCGCTCCATCGGATGGAGGGGAGAGGGCCGGGGTGAGGTGAGGTTTCCCGCGCCACCAATGACCTACGCCCAACAAAAAAAAATCAAATGAACCGCCGCTTGATTTGGCTGATGGGATGCGTGGCTGGTATTTTTTCCTGCTGGTTGTTTCCGCTGTTCCATGTCGTGACGCTGAAAACCGCCACGGCGGAAAAAGCGGCAGCCACGTTCAACGCCACGCTATTCGCGGAAATGTTTTGGACAAACCAGTTGCCAACCGCGCTCGAAAAAACGGTGACGGCGCAAATACTTTTGCCTGCGATCCAAAGCGACGCGGCGGCGGCGAAAAAGAAATTCTCCCGCAGTCTCGGCTTGGGCGAAGGCTATTTTTATTTCCTCCGTGGCGAAGGAAAAATCATTTCCGTTTCCGACGATGAACTTATTTTAACCGTCACGGAAAATTCGACGAACGCCGAAATCTCGCTTCAGACCGGACTCATCTTTGGCAATGCGTTGCGCGATGGCACAGGTTTGTTGAGCGCGAACGATTACCCGAATTCGCAGGACTTCAACGACATTTCCGCCGCGTTGAATCACATCGTCGAAACGCGTGTGTTGCCGGAGCTGCGCGAGCAGGCGAAGGTCGGCGCGAAAATTTCCTTTGTCGGCTGCGCGGAAGTGGGCGATGAAGCCACTGACTTGAAGCCGTTGAAAGTGATTCCGATCCAGACCGAGGTTCAATGAACGCCAATACCAAAGAACTGTTCAAGAAGCTGCAGCCGCTCATCGCGCTCGTCGTGATGGTCGTCACGATGTCGTTGTTGTCAGACAAATTTCTCACCATCGCGAACGAGCGGAACATCTTGTTACAAATCTCGGTGAACCTGTGCCTTTCCATCGGCATGACGCTCATCATCCTAACCGGCGGCATTGATTTGTCAGTCGGCGCGATGTTGGGATTGGCGGGCGCGGTGGCGGCCGACTTGTTGAAAAATGGACTCGTGCTCAAAGTATTTGGTGTCGTGCTGCAATTCACTCCGTTCGGCGCGATGGTCGCGGGAATTTTAGTTGGTCTCGCGCTTGGGTGGTTCAACGGCATCGCCATCACGCGGTTCAAACTGCCGCCGTTCGTGGCTACGCTGGGAATGTTGAGCATCGCGCGCGGACTCACAATGCTCTGGACCGGCGGTTTTCCGGTGACCGACCTCGGCCCGAAGTTTGGTTTCATCGGCGCGGGATTTTTTCTCGGCGTGCCGATGGCCGTGTGGATTTCCGCCGCGCTCGTCGTGATTTTTTATTTCATTTCAAAACGCACCACGCTGGGCCGCTACATCTACGCCGTGGGCGGCAGCGAAAAGGCGACGGCGTTTTCCGGCATCAACGTGAACCGCGTGAAAATCTGGGTCTATGCGCTGGGCGGCGCGCTCGCGGCGGTCGCCGGGCTGATCGTCACCGCCCGGCTCGACGCCGCCGATCCCAAGGCCGGCCTCGGCTACGAACTCGATTCCATCGCGGCGGTGGTCATCGGCGGCACGTCGCTCTCCGGCGGACGCGGCTCGATTCTCGGCACGGTGCTGGGCTGCCTCATCATCGGCGTGCTGAATAACGGCCTGTTCCTCCTCGACGTCTCGCCGTTCTGGCAGCAGGTGGTGAAAGGCTTCGTGATCCTCGCAGCCGTCGCGGCGGACAAGCTAGGCGCGCGACGGGAATAATTTTTGGCCTGAATTCCGAAACTAGTTTCAGCCAATCGTGGTGGGACAGGCGGCACGCCTGCCCACTACCGCTCGTAACTTCAACTTCGGAATTCGGGGTTTGCTAAATCGGCGGCGGCACGCTGCCGAGACGACGCGACCACCAAGATTTTGTTATTCCAGTTTTTTCTTCGCGTCGTCGGACACTTCAATTTTTGTCGTGCCAACGTCCTTGATTTCCGTGGTCGTCGTGCGGTCTACCTCGCGGTCATTGCCGTTGAAACTCACGGTGCCGCTGACATGGAATTGGTATTTCGCGAGCTTGCCAGCGGCGAGCCAGAACGTCACCGCGCCTTTGGGATTGGTCACGGTCGGTGTGCCGTTGCCGTTGCCGCCGCGGCGAAACGTCAGCAACGCCTTCGCCCCATCTTCGGTGAGATCGCCGGAAATTCCATTCGTGCCGGCGGTCAAATCTTTCGCCTGCGCGGCGAGACTCGCGGCATCCACAGCCGGTGTCTTGTAATTTTGTGCCTGCCGCGCGACAAACGTGGTCGGGCTAAATCCGCCGCCGCCGCCGTTGTCCGCAAGGGCTTCCGCGGCGGACTGCCAGCCGTTGTCTGGCGTCTTAATGGCGGCGTTCGTGCCTTTGATGACGGCCTCGGAGGTGTTGTCATTGAAGGTCATGGTCAGCGTGGTGAAGCCGTCCTTTTCCGTTTTGCCCTCGGTTGGGCCGGGCTTGAAGCGGGAATTGTTTCCGGCCTCAACGGTCGTTTTCCAAGAATAATTTTTTTCACCACCGAGCGCGGCGGCGGCGTTTTTGACCTCATCCTTCGGGCTGGAATCTGCCGCGAGCAGCGGGCCGGCGGCCAAAAGGACAAACGTGCATAGAAGATTTTTTTTCATAATATAATAGTTTGGTTGAAGCTGGGAAACGAAAGCGACTTTGCGCCCTCACCGCCGGAAGTTCAATAAATAAATCACTCGCAAAAATCCCCTGTCACTTCTGGGGAAATCCGCTACCTTGCGGCGAAGATGAATAAGTTGCTGTTGATTGATGACGAGGAGGACGTGCGGTATTCGCTAGAACGGATTCTCGCCTCGGAGGAAATTGAGCTCGCCACTGCCGCCAGCGGGGAGGAGGGGTTGAAAGTCATTCCCAAGTTCAAGCCCGACCTCGTGCTGATGGACGTGCGCATGACCGGCATGACCGGCCTCGAAACGCTCCGCAAAATCCGCGCGACGGAACCGAAGCTGCTCGTGATTTTGATGACGGCCTATGGCACAACACAGACCGCCATCGAAGCGATGAAACTCGGCGCGTATGATTATTTGCTGAAGCCGTTCGACATCGCCAAGCTCAAGGAAGTCATCGCCAACGCGCTCAAGGCCGCGCGCGACATGAAGCAGGTCGTCTCCTACGAACCGCTGCTGCAATCGGAAGATTACGAACTCGGTGTCATCGGCCGCAGCGCGCCGATGCAGCAAGTCTTCAAACTCGTCGGCCAGGTTTCCGCGACGGATGCCACCGTGCTCATCACCGGCGAAAGCGGCACGGGTAAAGAGCTCGTCGCCCGCGCGATCTATCATCACAGCAACCGCAGCGAACAGCCGTTCCTCGCCATCAACTGCGCGGCGATTCCTGAACAGCTTTTGGAAAGCGAATTGTTCGGTCACGAGCGCGGCGCGTTCACGGGCGCGACGGTGCAGCGCATCGGCAAGTTTGAGCAATGCAATCACGGCACGATTTTCCTCGATGAAATCGGTGACATGACGCCGGCGACACAGACGAAAATTTTGCGTGTGTTGCAATCCGGCACGTTCGAACGCGTCGGCGGCAACGCGCCGATGAAAGTGGATGTGCGGGTCATCGCCGCGACCAACAAACCACTCGAAGCCGCCGTCGCCGCGAAACAGTTCCGCGAAGATTTGTTTTATCGCCTCAACGTGGTGCGGATTCATCTGCCACCCTTGCGCGAACGACGCGACGATGTTGCGCTGCTCGTAAATTATTTTTCGGAAAAAATCGCGCGTGAACACGACGGCAAGCCGAAATCCATCGCCAGCGCCGCGAGCAAGCTGCTCGAAAAATACCACTGGCCCGGCAATGTCCGCGAACTAGAGAACGCCATTCGCCGCGCGCACGTCCTCGCCAAGAGCAGCGCGATTCTGCCCGGCGACCTGCCGCCGGAAGTTTCCGGCGCGACCAGCGGCGCGTCCGTGGCTCCCGTCAGCCATACCGCTGGCGAGGGCGCGATCACCGATGCCGCCGCACTCGCCCGCCAATTGTTTCAATGGGCCAAGCGCGATCCAAAATTAAAAATCATTCCCGCCGTCGAACGCGAACTCGTGATCCAAGCGCTTAAGGAAACCAACGACAACCAAGTGCACGCCGCCAAACTGCTCGGCATCACCCGCGCCACGCTGCGGAAACGCATTGATAAATTCGGTATCCAGCGCGAGTTGAGCGTGAAGTGACGGGAAATTATAAACATGAAATCCGCCTACGAACTCGCGATGGAACGGCTCAATAAATCTGCGCCCACCGTCAAACTAACCACCGCGCAAAAAGCGCAGATCGCTGAACTGGAATCGCAGTCCTCCGCCAAAATTGCCGGACGCGACATCGCGATGAAAACCGAAATCGCCAAGGCGGGCGGTGATTTTGAGAAGGCCGAGGAACTGCGCCAGCAACTCGCGCACGACCGTAAAAAATTTCTCGCCGAGCTGGAGGAGAAAAAAGAACTGGT
>JANYCI010000202.1 GCA_025360325.1 Limisphaerales bacterium
GCGTATTTCCTGTATTTCGCGGTTGGTTTCATCGGTTCACAAATTCAGCTTGGCGATCTCGGCTTCAATTTCATTCAGGCGCGTCTTCACCAATTCGCGTTCAGCATCGCGGAAACGATGAAATGGTTCCGCCATAAAATCATCGCAAACACCTTGGCACGCGAGCGCGCACTTGATGCCTTTGATGATGGAAGAAGCATGCTTGCCGATACGGTAAAACGAATCGCTCACGCGCTGGATTTGATTTTGCAATTCCTGCGCGCGCGCAAGATTTCCCGCACGATGCACCTCGCACAATTTGACGTAAAGTTTTGGAAACAGATTCGCGCCGCCGCTGACGCCGCCGTTGCCGCCAAGCTGAAGCGTGGCTAAAAGTTTTTCCTCCGGCCCGCACAGCAGCGGCCAGTCGGGACGATGTTGCTTGATGAGTTCGACGGCGGCTTTGAAATAATTCAAATCGCCAGAGCTGTCCTTGAGGCCGATGATGCGTGGATTATCCATCGCGCGACGAATGGTGTCGGCCTCGATGTGAACTTTCGTGAGCGCCGGCATATTGTAAATGTAAAGCGGCAGCGGCAGTTCGGGAACGAGGTGATCCAAATACTCTTGCAACTCCGGCTGCGCTTCAGGCAGATAATACGGCGGCGCCAACACGACGGCATCCGCGCCAAAATCAGCGGCGGCGCGGGCGACGTTCACGGATTCCACGAACGCAGTGTCAGTGATGCCGACGAGCACAGGCACACGTTTTTTTACTTGTTTGCAGACGCGCTCGATGAGTTCGCGGCGCAGGCGATAGCTCAAGCTTGGCCCCTCGCCCGTCGTGCCGAGGATGAACAGTCCGCTCACGCCGCCGGATAAAATATGTTCGATTAATTTTTCCAGACCGGTGATGTCGAGTTCATCGCGACCGCGCAACGGCGTAATCATGGGCGGGACAATTCCAGTGAGAGGTGATTTCATTTCAGGCTTTTTCAAAATTATCAGTCTTGGGTTTAACCAGCAAAATCAAAGCAGCGCTGAACAAGGCTACCGCCGCCGACACGGCGAACGCGATGGAAAATTTCACATGATGATCGCGCATCCAGCCCAGCGCGACGGTCGCGCCCGCGCCGACGCTGATGCTGACGAGGTTCATGAAACCGTAACCGGTGGCGCGGTGTTCAGACCGCGCGATCTGGCAGAGAATGGGCATATTGTTGCAGTCGAAAAATCCCCAGCCGAGGCCAAACAGAATCATTGCCACAATCGCCACCGGCAAAGTCCACGCGTAACCAAGCAGTAGCAGCGCGGGCACGAGCAACAGCACGCCGAGCGCGCTCGTGTAGATGCGACCGCGATTTGTGCGACGCATCCACGCATCCGCGACCACGCCGCCGAGCAGCACGCCGATGAACGAGGCGATTTGAATGTAGCCAGTCGCGGATAAACCGGCCGGGCCTTCTTTGAGGTTGAACGTGTCTGCGAGATACGTCGGCAGCCAGTTCTTCGTCACCCAACCGGCGATGGCGGGCAGCGTGAAGTAGATGACAAGAATCCAGAATGCGGGCTGTGACCAGAGGGCGCGGAAGGTTTCGGCGAATTTTATGTTCTTGGTTTCAGATTGCCCCCTCACCCCAGCCCTCTCCCCCGATGGGGGCGAGGGAGAAGATTTTTTCGCATCACGCAACGCGAACATTAGCACCACGGCATACGCCACGCCCGCCGCGCCGAACCAAGTAAAACAATTTCGCCACGAACTTTGTTCGGCGATGTAGCCGCCGATGCCGCCAAGCGCGAGGCCGGCGTAGAGACCGGTTTGATGCAAGCCGATGGCCTTTGCCCGCGTGGTGTCGGAATGAAAATCCGCGATGAGCGCGAGCGCCGCCGGAATGTAAAACGCCTCGCTCACGCCCATGAGCGCGCGGCACGTCAGCATTTGCGAATACGTCTGCGCGTGGCCGGTCAACCACGTCACCGCCGACCAGACGAACAGGCTGCCGATGATCGCCCAGCGACGGTTGAAGCGGTCCGCGATGAATCCACCGACGGGACTCAAGAGCGCATAGACCCACATGAACGTGGCCATAAGCGTGCCGAAGTCCTGATCGTTGGCGATGCTCGGGATGTCCGCGCGGATGGAGGCGCGCACCGTGGAGAGCATCTGGCGGTCGAGGTAGTTCAGCAGCACCACCGGCCATAGCAACGCCACGACCCACCAGGCGTAGGAGGATAATTTTTGCGCGCCGCTGTTCATCAATACTCGTTGGCGCACCGCTTAGGGGCTGACCGCCACGCGATAGAAACGTTGTCCGGCGTCCGCGCCGCCGGCATGGTTGAAATTGACGGGCACATTTGATCCTGCGACGGACGCGCCGAGGTTTTGCCACAAACCAGCGGACAAATTATCGCTGGATTGTAACTGATACGAGTGGCCCATGTAGCCTTGTATCGTCACCATAAAATTTGTCCCGCTGGGTGCGGCGGAAGAAATCTTAATCAGACTTTTGTCGAGCACGACACCGGTGTTCACCAAACCCGCAGGGAGGATTCCGCTCCACGTCATCACGTCGAGCGTGCCGGTGTTGGTGAACGTGCCGCTCACGGCCAGGCCCGCTGCGCCGGTGAGCCGGAGCGTGCCACGGTTCACCACATTGCTCGCGATGAGGCTGCCGGCGGTGCTGACCACGGACGTGCAGCCCAAACTATTTTCAAAACTCGTCGCCACTTTCAGCCAGCCGTTGGTGATGTTCAGCGCGGCGCTGTTCGTCAGTCGCAAAATGCCTGCGTCCTGTCCGACGGCGTCCACGATGACGGTGGTGTTGCTGACGAGCGCGGTGTCGTAGCGGCTCGGCTGCCAAAAGGAAAATGTCGCGCTGTTGCCGAGGTTGGTGATGTTGACCGGCTGACCATAGACGCGCCAGTTGAAGATGCGGGCGTAACGGTTGTTCTCGTCGCCAGTGAAAATAATCGTGCCGGGCGCGGGCCACGCGGCGACCTCGTTCAAATATTCTTCGAGGTCGGTGAAGCCGTCGTTGTCGAAGTCGCCGTTGTTGTTCGGCACGTTCGGGTCGAGGCCGTGGGAAATTTCCCACGCGTCGGGCATCCCGTCGCCATCGGTGTCCCAGCCGGCGGGACGGTTGAAGGGGGCAGAGTAAGTATTTGAGTCGGCGCGCATCGCCAGCAGGGCGCGCCATTCCCATCCTTCGGCTGGATCGCTATTGAAGGGATCATCCGCCCAGGCCATGACTCTGCCGGTGCCGGTGGCGGTTTCCTTGATGAGCCGTTGATCCAAGTAGGCGGCAACGTCATTCGTGCTGATGGCATTGGTATTGCCCAGCGCAAAATCGTAAGGGCGAACCCACCAACGGGCGCCGACGTGCTGGAGCACATTGGTGAAGCCGGCGTTCGCCGACAGCGTCAGGCCGATGTTCACATCATACGCGGCGGGTTGGAAATCGGTTGATAGATGGTCGTTATCGGCAGCCAGGATGTCGTAAGGAGAGCCATTGTTATTGATGTCCTTGAAATTGCCAGAAACGTAGGCGTGGGTTTGGTTGGTGCCGCTGCCGCTGAAGATGCCGGTTGCACCCGAGACAGAAATGATGTTGCTGCTGGAAACACCGTCGCCGCCCGGCCCGGCGAGGTAAAAGTTGTTGATAAAATTGCCGTAGCTCTGCACGCCAGCCGGGGAACTGAAACTGCGACTAAGCCAGTTGTAGGTGACGTTGTTGCGGATATCCTTGAAGCTGGCTACGCCGGTGCTGCTGTAGAGCCACAACGGGAAAGCGAGGTTAGCGGAAAGATTATTGAGGAAGCTGATTTTCGCATTCAAGCCGCCCTCGAGAATGCAGCCGTATCCTAAACCCTGGTATTGGCCGGGGCTGCTTTGAACGCGTTGCGGATAATTCTCGCCCAGCGCAATGGTGCAATACTGCATGGTTAAGTTATCCGCTTGATCCCGGATCCAAACCATTCCTGCCGTTCCGTAAAGCATAGTGAGATGATCCAGCATCACACTCTGCCCATTGATCTCCAGCGCATCGTAGATGGAACTGTCGGGGAAATTTCCCGGAGTCGGCACGGTGGGCGGCACCTTGTCCGGCTCGTTGAAACCTCTCATGCCGTAACCCGGTGCAAAGGTAACGTTGCGGAGGACTACATTGGCACCGGTGGATTTGGTGACGCCGCCCATGATGACGACCGGGCCGGGAGCGCTCTGGCCAGCCAGCGTGATGTTCTTGGGAATACTGTAAGCGGATTGAGCATCCCAGCCGTTGTCGTATTCCGGGCGTTCCGCACCGTAGCGGCCAAGCCAGAAAGTTCCTGCCACATCGAACACGATCGTGCGCGGCACACCCGGCGGAAAATTTCCATCGGTCAAACCATAACGGAGTGTGCCGGAGTTAGTGTCGCTGTAATTCCGATCCAGCTTCGTGACGTGATAAACCATCCCGCCGCGTCCGCCACTGGCGGACTTGGCGCCACCGTCGGCTCCCGGGAAAACCGGCAATCCCGCCGGCCAGCCCGGCACAACGGTGAGGGAAGCAACCGAACTCGTGATGGCTCCGGCGCGATTGGTGATGATGACGGAATAACTTCCCGCGTCACCCGTGGATGCGATTGCGAACTGCGCCGTCGCATTCGTGAGTGCGGGCAGCAGGGTGTTGGTGTTAAAAAACCACTGATAACTAAAGGGCGCGGTGCCAGTTGCCGTCACGCTGAAATAAGCATTGAAACCGACGACGTTCGTGAAGTTCTTCGGCTGGGCGGTGATCACCGGTGGAACCGGCGGCAGCACCGTGAGCGTGGCCAAGGCGCTGTTGGTGACACCGGCGCCGTTGGTGATGACGACCGAGTAGGTGCCGGCGTTGGTGAACTGCACGTTGAGAATGGTTAGTGACAGGTTAGTCGCGTTGGCAATCGGGGTGTTGGTGTTGAAATACCATTGGTAACGCAGCGGTGCGGTGCCGTCCGCATTGACGGTGAACGTCGCGGCATCGCCGACCACGACAGAAAGATCCGCCGGCTGTGACGTGATGGATGGCGGGGTGGCCTGCGCGGCGGCTTGCGGCGTGACATCGGCAAAGGTCGTGCCGATGCGAAGTTCATCCACTTGAAAAACCGCGTTGCTGCCGCTCGCGTTTTGACCGCCGGCTTGGAAACGCATCGTGTTCACGGAGGAAAGATTTATTTCATTTTCAACAATGGCGGCGGTGGAAATGTCCGGCTCGGAAAGAAGGTTCGTCCAGTTAAACCAGATATGGGCGGTGTCAGTGGCCGCCGTGCCGTCAGTGACGACTCTCACCAAAATGAAATACGTTGAGCCGCTGTTGATGGGATAATTCGCAGCTTGGAACGGCGCGTTGACATTGTGAACGGCTGCACCGGTTCCCCAGGCGGAAAGAACATTGGAAATGGTAGCCGTTGTATTCGGCCCACAAATATCCACTTGCTCGCTGGCGGCCTGAAACAAACCGAAGTTGGCCTGTCGTAAATAAGGCAACGTGCCTAGCGCAAAATTCAACCGCTTGTATAGGAAACTAATCCAGTTCGTGGCTCCCAAACCTGCGGTCGTCCCCGAGCCTCGGGACAGATTGCCGGGCATGAGACGATTTGGCGTGGCGCTGGAAGTCGTTGTGCCCGCCGGATTGCCAACCACCAAGCTGCCGCCCGTGGTCAACAGCATCTGACCGTTGGCATCGGTGTAACTCAAGCTCCCGGCAACGTTCGTCGCCAAAACTGTTGTGCCGCCTGCGGCCCAAGCATTGGTCCAGCCGGTGCCGCCAGTTTGCCCGGCCACCGTTGTATTGGTCGCGTAATCAAATCCTTCATAGGCAATGAGGCTCGCGTTGGACTGACCCGCTGAAATCAAAAACACCCCCACAAGCAAAACGAGCGACAAAAGTTTTGCGAAGGTGGGTTTCATTTGATGTCCAATTTTGTTAGTTATCCCAGCCCGTCTGGCATGGGCGGCTGCTTACGTATTCCGCTTATCAACGTTGTTTTTCAAATCCGTCCTATCAACCTTTTTAGACTGCGGGTCCGTGCCATTGATGAACTCCTCGATGTTTGTATAACCATCACCATTCAGATCCGTCGTGGCATCGGACGCATCATGGGGATTCAACCCGTGCGCCGCTTCCCAATCGTCCGGCATCCCGTCGCCATCGGAATCTTTGTAAGGTTCGCCTTTGTAATCCGGCCAGCCGCCGACTTCGCTGGGGTCGGTGACGAATCCTTTGGTGACATACTCGGCCAATTCATCGGTCCACTTTTGAGCATAGCCGTAGAACTTCGCTTTCTCTTGCGAGCCTTTGGCGATGGTCATGGGCGGAATGACGCCGGTGCGGACTTCCTTGAGGATGCGTTCGTCCACCGAATCGCGACGCGGTAGATTTGCACCGACATTGGCAAGAACATATTCGTAGGCATCCTTCGCCGACTGGATTTCCAGCGGCGCGTGTTTGAACGGTTCGTTGACGCGAATTTTGGCGAGCGCGTTGGTGAGCGGCTCGGATTTCACATCGGGCTGCACGCCGCCGTCCCAATTGTCCTTGGTCACATTGTCGTGACCCTCAACGACGTTGCCGCTGACGTAGGCCTTTCCAAAATGATCAACAACCGTCTTGCTGCGCTCCGATTCGGGCTTGAGCAGGCGGTAAGCAACTTCGCTCTGCGGCGTGCCGGGGCCGGGTTTGAAATAATTGTTGATGATGTTGTAAAGGCTCATGTGATCGCCGCCGTCAACGGTGCGATGGCGATAATTGAAAAGCACATTGTTCACGAACGTGAAATCGCCATACATACCAACGCTCGGATTGCGACCGGTGTTACACGCCCAGAGGTTGTGATGAAACGTGCTATTCAATCCGCCAATCGTCGAGCCGAACGCGTGATGAAAAATATTCAACGACTCCGATGAGATACAATTCTGAATCGTGATGTTGACGGTCGGAAGTTTCAACGCCTGCCCGCCGGCCGGCGGTTGATACATATGCCGATACATCGAAAGATTTTCGTCGAGGCTCCATGAAGTTGAAACGTGATCAATGATGATGTTGCCGACGGGATTGCCGCCCAGCGAATCGTCGCGGTCGGCGGCATCGGTCTTGCCCCGGCGGAAACGCAGGTGGCGGACGATGACGTCGTGCGTGTTGAGTTCAAAAGTATTGCCCGCAACGCAAATGCCATCACCGGGTGCGGTGTTGCCAGCGATGGTAACGTAGGGCGCGCGAATGCTGATGGGCGCATTCAGGCGAATGATACCGGCAACATTGAAGACAATAGTGCGCGGGCCGCCGGCCTCGCACGCCTCGCGCAGACTGCCCGGTCCGCTGTCGTTCAGGTTGGTGACGACAAAAACTTTTCCACCGCGTCCGCCAAAGGAATACATTCCCCCGCCCTGCGCGCCGGGGAACGCGGGAATTTTCGCCTGCGGCAAATCTTCGGGCTTGGCCGCGCCGGGAAGATAGGGCTTGCCCTTCTTGGCCCACGCCTCGATCTCCGGCTGCGCGCGTTGCCACGCTTCGTCAGAAAGTTTCGCGGCGGCGGCGTGTTCAGCGCGGGCCTTTTCCATGATGTCGGCGGGAACTTTCGGATAACCTTGGGCTTGCGCGGTGACTGCCAAGGCAAACGACGCTAAAATGACGAGTGAAATTTTTTTCATGTGGAATTATTTTTTGGCGGTCAACGAATATTCACCGACGAGCGAGTTCAGGTATTTTTCCAAATTGGTGTAGCCGTCGCCGTTCAAATCTTTGTTCGCGTCCGAAGGATCGTTCGGATTCAGGCCGTGGGATTTTTCCCAAACGTCGGGCATACCATCGCCATC
>JANYCI010000204.1 GCA_025360325.1 Limisphaerales bacterium
GTTTCAAATTTTCCGTTTTCCAAAATTAAACAATCCCTGTGGCCGCAAAATCATCAGCACGATGATGAGCAGCGAATAAACAATCATCCGGTATTCTGCGAAGCCGCGCAAAAATTCCGGCAGCAGCGTCAGCAGGATCGCCGCAATGATGACGCCCGCCGTGCGACCCATGCCACCGAGAATCACCATCATCACGATGTCTATGCTCTTGAGAAAATCAAAGCCGGTCGGCGTGAGAAATACTTTGTGGTGCGCATAAAGTCCGCCCGCGATGCCCGCAAAAAACGCGCCAAAGACGAACGCGGTGACTTTGTAGCGCACGGGATTGATGCCCACGCTGCTCGCGGCAATTTCGTCGTCATGCACGGCGATGAAGCCGCGTCCGTAAGTGGAATTCACGATGGCCGTGACGACAAACACCGTGACGGCGGCGAAGGCCCACGCCCAGAAAAAAGTTGTGAAGTGCGGAATATTTTTCAGCCCGCTCGCCGCGCCGACGCTATCCATGTTTTGCAAAATCACGCGGATGATTTCGCCGAAGCCGAGCGTGACGATGGCGAGATAATCGCCGCGCAACCGCAGCGTCGGCACACCGACGGCGAGGCCAACGAGCGCAGCCAGCAACCCGCCGGAAATGAGCGCGATCAAAAATAAAACTGGTGCGAGCGACGCGGGAATTTGGTCGGCGAACACGATGGAAATTTTCGCCGCCGTGTAAGCGCCGACCGCCATGAAACCCGCGTGGCCCAAAGAGAATTGCCCCGTGTGGCCGTTGATGAGATTGAGGCTGACCGCGAGAATGACGTTGATGCCGATGTCAATGATGACGCCGAGATAGTATTTGTTGAACTGTTCGGAAAAAAACGAAACGCCCGCCGCCACGAGAATGGCTGCGAGGAGAAATCGTTTGGCGCCGGAATTCATCAACTCTTCGGCGGCGATTCTATTTTCTACGGGCGTGAAATGAAATGCTGAAATTATTATCGCGCGGTGACGGCAGCGCGGCAACTCCGCCGCGCTGGGCGGTGGTTTATTCCTTGGCGGCTGCGCCGGTGTGACAACGGGCGCAATCGAAGTCGGTGTAAGGCGCGTCTATGTGCGTGAAGGTATCGCCGCGCGGATTGAGCTTCTCCAATTCCGCGCCCGCGCCTTGAGCGAGAAAAATATGGCAACTGGCGCAGTCGCTCGCGGGAATTTTTTTCTTCGGGTCGTTCACTGCCGCGTGCGAACCGTCGTGACAGCGGAAGCAGCCGGGCCAATTCTTGTGGCCGATGTTTTCAGGATACGCCCGCCAGTCCGCTTTCATCTCCGGGAAAAAATTTTTGGAATAAATGTTCTGCACGGCTTGCACCAGCACATCCGCCTGAGGCGAACTGGAATATTTTGAGCGCAACATCGTGGAAATATTTTCCAACGCATGCGGTTCGGTGTCGTAAGTCTGCGTCAGCACCACGACGGCGTTGGATTTCACCCACGGCAGCGCGCGGTCAATCGCGCCGGTGCTGATGGCGAGATCCACGGCATCGTTCGGCGAAGCGTAGCGGTGCGCGGGACGGTTGTGGCAGTCAATGCAATCCATCGTGCGGATGGCGGCGGGGGTGGGCGTGGCGTTGAATTTGGGTGCGCGGTATTCCGTGACGACGCCTTTGGCATCCGTCACGCGCACCCAGGGGATGGTCTGGCGGCGGTCATCGGCGGAAATATATTCGATCTTGTTGCTGGCGTTGACGTGCCAGTGGATGCCGCCCGCCGGGCCGTGCGCGGAATCCGCGCCGCCAACTTTGAGCGAGAGGCGCACGGCGAAGGGCGTGTTGGTTTCGTCCGCGAGAAAATGCTGGAACGTGCGGTCCAGGTTGCCGGAAAATTTATTCGGCCAGTGACATTCCTCGCACGTTTCGCGCGCGGGACGGAGGTTGCGGATGGGTGTGGGAATGGGATGCGGGTAATTGTTCATCATCACGCCGACGAGTTGGTGGACACCGTTCATCTTGGCGCGCACAAAATTTTCCGCGCCGTGGCCGACATGACATTCCACACAGGCGACGCGGGCGTGCGGCGAATTTTTGTAGGCGGTGAACTCCGGTTTCATCGGCGTGTGGCAGGCCTCGCCACAGAAGGAAACGGATTCGCTGACGTGATACGACTGGTAGCTGCCGATGGCCGTGCAGAGCGCGAACACGGCGATGATGATGATGAAGAGGGCCTGCTCGCGTCCGTTTTCGGGGCGGGCGAATATTTTGGAAGGCACAGGCAGTCCGGCGCGGCGGGCGCGGCGACGTTGCCGCCACACGCCAAAAACCATCAGCCCGAGACCGAGAAATAAAAATACGGGCGCAATGACATAGGCCAGGATGCCCATGTAGGGATTGCCGTTGTGCGCGAAAAGATCAATGGCGAACAAGAACAGAAACGCAAAGAACGCGCAGGCGGCGAGGGCCGCACCGGCATAGCTCAACCAGTTGCGACCGCGCGGGCGCGAACTGGTTGGAATTTCGTCAGGCATAATTCAGCGCGGCTTCCGTCCGTCGTTCACTTTTTGAACGCGCGGATATAGGCAACGAGCGCCTTGGCCTCATCGTCGCTAACTTTTTCGGCGAAGGATTTCATCTTCTCCTTCTCACCATCTTTCACGCCTTCCTTGATGGCTTTCAGGATTTTTGCATCGGTGAGGTCGGTCTGGTTTTTGGCATCGGTGTAGTCTTTGCAGCCAACTTTTTTTCCCATCTTGGTTTCGCCTTTGCCGTCTTTGCCGTGGCAGGCGGCGCAATTTTTCTCCCAGATTTCTCGCGCATCGGCGGCAAAAACTTTTTCGGTGGCGAAGGTGAGCAGCACGGTGGCAACGGTGAGCTGGAGCAGGGTTTTGGTTTTCATGTTTGGTCTTGGTTGGTTTTTAGAAACGATATTGCATGGACGCATAGATCATGTGGGCGTCGTAATTGTTGAAGCCGCCGGAGGCGTTGTCGCGGTATTGGGCGTAGGCATATTGCACCGTGCCGCGAAGCTGCTTGGTGATCTGGCGGGCGATTGTGGCGGTGACGGTGTGGGACTCGTCCGCCGCTCCGAACGGCTGCGACCAGCGGGAATTGTTCACATAGTCATCGGCCTTGTAAAAGGCATAACCAAGCGTGAGATCAGTTTTCTCATCAAGCGCATAACCGACAGTGGCGTTGGCGGTGAGGTATCCGCTATCGAGGCTCGGCACGACGTTCGTGATGCCGGCGGCGGTGGAGGCGGGCGTGGAGAACGTGTTTTCAAACGAGTAACTCGAGCCGAGTTGGATGTAGAGACGGTTGACCGGCGTCCAGTTGATGGTGCCGCTCAAGATGTGCGCGGTCACCTCGCCGGTTTGCGCGTCGTTATCGCCACGAAAATTGGCGACTTGAAAATCATAACGGCCCATCAGGCTGACGGTGTTGAGCGGACGCCAGTGCGCGCGGAAATTCACGTCGTGCGTGGCCGCCTTCAAATTGTAGCTGTAGTCACTGGCTTTGTAATAATACTGGGCACCGAAATTCAGGCGGGCGAGCGGATACCAGTTCGCACCGGCGGAATATTTTTGCCAGTCGCGCCGCCAGTTTTCGGACTCGTTGAGTTGCGTGATGCGGTTGGTGAAGATTTGGTAGAGGTCATCACCGGTCGTTTGCGAAATCTCGGCGCGCGCGTAAAGCGAGAAGTTGGTGAAGCCGGTGTAGCGCGTCTCAATCGCCTCGGTCACCTCCAGCGAATTTCGCGCGGTGATGTTTTTGGTGATGGCGTTGGTCACGACCGGGCCACCGGCGGCGTTGACGGTGGTGGGCAGGAAGAGCGCATTGCCATCCATCTCTTCCGACTCAAAGCGAATCGAAGGCACGACCACGAATTTTTCAAACGGCGTGAACATCAGGTTGACGTTGCCGACGTAGTCGCGCGTCTGCGAGCCGCCGGAGAGCGCGAAGAAGCCGGAATCGCGTGACTGGCTGCGGAGATAGGGGCCGACGGCGGAATCAAAACCATTTCCAAAAATCCGGCTGCCGCCGATGCCGGTGTCGAACGTGGTGAACGCGCCGCCGACGGTGAGCTTGGTCTTGTCACTGAACCGCGTCTCCGAAACCGCGTGGGCATTGAATAAATCTTCCGTGAGTTTTTCGCGCTCGGTGAGATAACGGTCAGCGCGAGTCGGCGCGTTCGGGCCGTTCGTTTCGCCGGGGCGGCGGCGCATATCGCGGGCGTTGTCATTTTCAATCCGCTCGTAGCGCAGACCGACGGAGAAATCTGTTTCGCCAAAACTCTGCTTGGCATCAATCGCCACGGCGTCGCGCTTTTCATTGATGTCGAGCAGCGTCGGCACGAAGCCGCGCAGGGTCGGGCTGGTCGCTGTCGGATTAGGATAAACGAGCGGCGTGCCGACCACGCTGGCGTCGCCCCAGATGGTGGAGCTTTTGAAGCCTTCGCGGTATTCGTGGTCGTAGCGCAAGGTGATTTCTGGAAAACTTTCCTTCCGCAACCCGGCCTCAAACCACGCGTGGCCGCGATCCAAGGCGAGCGGATTGTAAAGTTCTTTCCAATGATTCGTGCCGCCGGGAAAATAGCCGCCGCTGCCATCATACCAATTGCGGAATTGCTCGAAGCCAGCTTTGATGTAGCCGGTGTCGGGATTGGACAGCTTCATGCCGATGCCATAGTTGTGGCTGTCATAAAGCCCGTGCCCATCCAGCTCCAGCAACGTTTTTTTGGTGAGATCCGTCTCGTAGTGCAGGCTCTCAATCCCACCATAGCCGTCGCGCGGAAGCTGGCTGTGTTGTTGGAAGGCCCCCGCATCGCCGCTTAAGAATGAGCCGCCGCCGCCGAGCGTGACCCAATTGCGATATTCGACGGCGTCTTGATCGTTGGTGCCGTCGGCGCGCACGGCGAGGGTGAAAAAATTTAACGCCAAGACCCCAACGAGCACCGTCGCAAAGGGAGCGCGGCATTTTTGCCGCTTCAACCCACAAATTTCGCGGGCACCACCAAAATTATTTTTACTGTGTGCCGTTGCGCCGTTGCGCCGTTGCGTTAAAAAGTTTTTCACAGAGTTCCTTTCTCGTTAGTAACGGTTGGCCGGGCTGACTTGCGAACCATGCACCGCCTCGTGGCAGCCGGAAGTCCAGCAAGTGCCGCGCGACAGCCGCGACGTATGATCCGCACCGCCAATGAACACGCCGCTGGCCGTGCGTTGCTCGAAATGGCACTTCGCACACAAGGCGGCGTTGCGCGTGATGAGCATCTTGTCATTCACCGAACCGTGCGGCTGATGGCAGGTGGTGCAACCTTCGCGCATCGCCTCGTGTTCAAAAACAAACGGGCCGAACTGCGCCGTGTGGCATTTAGCGCACGTTTCATTTTCCCGTTTCAAGTTCGTGCCGCCGCCGATGACCGCGGCGCCCTTGTGCGGGTCGTGGCAGTCGCCGCAACTGATTTTTCCTTCCAGCACGGGATGATGGTGCGGCAGGCTGAATTCACCGCGCTTGTCCGTATGGCATTGGAAACAGGTTTCCGGTGCCTTACGCGGATTGATGATGGTGCCGCGCGCGCCACCGGAAGCGTTATGCAAACTGCCCGCGCCGTGGCAGGACTCGCAGCCAATGTCTTTGGCGTTCGGGCCAAGCGCCTTGAGCCGGGCGTGCGTGGAGGAATTGAAATCACGGACGATTTGTTTGTGGCAGTCCGCACAGGATTCCGTGCCGGCGAAGGTGGCCCCGGCAATCTGCGGTGGCGCAAGCACCGCACGGTTGACCGTGCCACAGGACACCAGCACCACCGCCAGCGCGCCTGCGATGACTAGGCCGAGTTGCAACCGGTGCTGCTGCGACCAAGATGGTTGACCGCCGGAGGTGGGTGGGTTGGTTTTCATAACGCAGGGGAATTGCAGCAGGCTGGGTTGGAAAATGTGCCGCTCATAACAACAGCATCATCGCCGGTGCGGCGGGAGGGGGCTGCCCACCGGTTGCAATAGCCACAACATTTTTTGGCGTGGGTGCTGGGTATGGCGCAGTGCGCGAATGCGCCTGGTCACCATTGACATCAAAAAAGATCGGCAGGTTGGCAGGTTGTCGCAGCCGATGGATCGCCGCGATTCAGAAGAAAAAAACTGGGCTACGCTGCCCGCCTCACGTCGCCTTGTCGCCGCGCTTGAAGAATTTTTTCACAAACGCCCACACCGCGATGACCCCGACGATGATGAACTTTTTCGCCACGAGCAGCGCGGGAATCAGCAGTTTGAAAAAGCCCAACTTCGCCGCGATGCCGCCCGCCACCAACGCCGCGATGCCATACGCCGCCACCTTGTCCACCTTCGGATTGAAGTCCGCATAACGGCTGCCTTCCTTGAAATCCACCATGCTCAAAATCTGTGGCGTCTGTTGGTCAATCACCGCCAATTGGTCAATGCCCGCGATGGCGTTCAACTCCAGCACCCCTTTGCGGCCCAGCATACGGATGCAGTAATTCAGCGTGTCCACCTCCGCGCCCTCAAACTTGGCCTGCTTGGCCCAATACAATTTATGCGTGGCGGCATCGTAATGCGGCGGCGCGGCCCAACCGACGAGCGTGACGGCGGGGTAACCTTTTTCTTTCCGTGCCGGATTGCCTGCCGCGATACCTTTTTGCATCTGCTTGAGCAAATCATCGTAATTGATTTTGCTCGCGTCATCGTCCTTCACAAATCCGTCCTCGGTGTATTCGATCGTCACCACCCAAACGTTGGAACTCAAGGGCGTCATGCCGGCGGGCATCAACAAGCCGAGCGGTTTTTTCTGGAACGGCGGATTGTGCCACAGCTTCACCAGCACCGTCTCCGCATCTTCCGCGCTGAGAAAATTAAATTCTTTCGGCACGGTCAATTTCGCGAGGCCGCCGCCCAGATCAATTTCTCCCTGCTGGTATTTCAGGCTCTGCACGAGCTTGATCAGGCTGGTGGGAAGTGCGTTGGTGTCGTCCTGCGCGCGGACGTGGTGGGTGACCGCCAACAACGTGGCGAGTAGCAAGGCAAAGCTTTTCATTTTGGTTTGATCTCGATTAAGTGATTTTTTTTGAACCCGGTTTCGGCGAACCGGCATAATTTATCAGGGCGAAAATCAAAACGGAAACGGATAATTTTTGCAATCCGTTTGCGCGCGGTGATTCTGCTCGCAGAATTTCCAGCGGCGGCATTTAATGTCGGCTCAATGTGGTTCCAGTTCACCAGTCCATTCAAGTCGCGTTCGACGGCAGCGCCAGCGCCGTTGCAGCTTGGCGCGCAAACCGTGCCGCTGCTGCTCGTTCGTAATGCGCGCGCGCGGCGTTATCTGTTGCGCCTGCGGCCTGATGGCACGGCGCGCGTGACAATTCCGCGCGGCGGTTCGCAAGCCGAAGCCCTTGCGTTTGTTGAACGAAATCGCGATTGGTTGGCGGAACAATTTCAGCGAAACCAAACGCATCCCCGTCATCCCGCGACTTGGAATATCGGTGCGGAAATCTGGTTTCGCGGCGAACAGGTTTTCCTTGAAGCCAACGCGTCCGGGGAAATTTCTTTCGGTGCAGAAGTTTTAGCGGTGAAAGATTCCAGCGCAGATTTGCGCCCCGCGATTGAAAAACATTTGCGTCAACTCGCCACGCGTGAACTGCCGCCGCGCGTTCGGGAATTTGCCGCGCAGCATCAATTCACCGTGCAACGAATCACCGTGCGAAATCAGAAATCGCGCTGGGGTTCCTGCTCGCG
>JANYCI010000222.1 GCA_025360325.1 Limisphaerales bacterium
GCCCTGCGCCGCGCGTACCCTCGATGCGCGCAATCAGCGCCTCGCCGGCGCGGCGATACATCATTGCCCATCGGCACCGTGCCGATTTATCAGGCGCTCGAAAAAGTCAATGGCCGCGCCGAAGACCTGACGTGGGAACTCTTCCGCGACACGCTCATCGAGCAGGCCGAGCAAGGCGTGGATTACTTCACCATTCACGCCGGCGTGCTCTTGCGTTTCGTGCCGATGACCGCGAGCCGCATGACGGGCATTGTTTCACGCGGCGGCAGCATTATGGCCAAGTGGTGTCTCGCGCATCATAAGGAAAATTTCCTCTACACGCATTGGGACGACATCTGCGACATCATGGCTGCGTATGACGTTTCATTCTCCATCGGCGACGGCCTCCGCCCCGGCAGCATTGCCGATGCGAATGACCGCGCGCAATTCGGCGAACTCGAAACTCAGGGCGAACTCACCAAACGCGCGTGGGCCAAAGGCGTGCAAGTCATGAACGAAGGCCCCGGCCATGTGCCCATCCACATGATCGAAGAAAACATGGTCACGCAGCTCGAATGGTGCGGCGAAGCGCCGTTCTACACGCTCGGACCGCTCACCACCGACATTGCGCCCGGCTACGACCACATCACCAGCGGCATCGGCGCGGCGATGATCGGCTGGTATGGCTGCGCGATGCTCTGCTATGTCACGCCCAAGGAACACCTCGGCCTGCCGAACAAGAAGGACGTGAAAGACGGCGTCATCACCTACAAGATCGCCGCGCACGCCGCCGACCTCGCGAAAGGCCATCCCGGCGCGCAGTATCGCGACAACGCCTTGAGCAAGGCGCGCTTTGAATTCCGCTGGGAAGATCAATTCAACCTCAGCCTCGACCCCGTCACCGCGCGCGAATTTCACGACGAAACCCTCCCGCAGGACGGCGCGAAGACCGCGCACTTCTGCTCCATGTGCGGCCCGCACTTCTGCTCGATGAAGATCACCGAAGACGTCCGCAAATACGCCGCCGAACAAGGCATCGCCGAGGAAGAGGTGCTGAAGAAGGGTATGGAAGAAAAGTCGAAGGAGTTTGTGGAGAAGGGGGCGGAGGTTTACTCTGCGTCAGCACTGTAAACACAATTTATCGGGAACGTAATTACTATGAAAATTCGACAGCTAAATCTTAAGAACTGGATGAATTATCAGAAGTTGGAAACTGGGATTCTCCGTGATCGGATGTTCGTGATTGGGCCCAACGCCAGCGGTAAATCCAACCTGCTCGATGCGTTGCGATTTCTGCGTGATGTGGCGCTTCCGGCCGGCATGAAACCATCCGGGGGTGGGTTGCAAAAAGCTGTTAGAGACCGAGGTGGGCTGTCCAAATTGCGCTGTGTTAATGCCAGATCAGATAACCAAGTGTGGTTGGAAGTAGTATTGGAAGGAACAGACAAAGTAAAATGGGTCTACCGTTTGGGCTTCAAAGGTGAAGGTAAGGCTAACAACCGATTCGTTGTTACCGAAGAATATGTCGAAAAAGACGGCGTCACTTTGCTAAATCGCCCAGACGACGATGATAAAATTGACGCTGACCGATTGACTCAATCTCATTTAGAACTTACAACTGCCAATTCTGAATTTCGCGAGCTTTCGCATTTCTTTAGCGAGACTACTTACCTTCACCTCGTCCCGCAATTACTCAAGTTCGCTAACCTAATTGGTGGAAATACCATCGAACAAGATCCGTTTGGACAAGGATTTCTTCAAAGAGTTGCTGCAACGGGAGAGAAGACACGAAACGCGCGCCTCCGACGCATTCAAAAGGCACTAGATGCGGTGGTGCCTTATTTTAAGGAATTGCGGTTTGTCAAAGATGACATTTCCGGGCTGCCGCATATCGAAGCTAATTTTACTCACTGGCGACCGACTGGTGCCTGGCAACGAGAAAGCCAATTTTCCGATGGAACTTTGCGCTTGATTGGACTGCTCTGGTCACTCATGGATGGCAGTTCGCTGTTGCTGATTGAAGAGCCGGAACTTTCCTTGAACGAGGAGATAGTTCGCCATCTACCGCGCCTGATTCAGCAGGTTCAGAAACAGTCCAAGACCGCTCGCCAAGTTCTTATTACCACACATAGTGAAGCACTACTTTCAGAACGGACGATTCCAGCCGAAGAAGTCATTCGTTTGGAGCCGGACCGAGAGGGAACTCGCGTGCGTCCGCTCGACAAACAGGAAAAAATTATGTTGGCAAGCGGTCTATCTGTTGGTGAGGTCCTACTTAAGACGACCAAACCTAAAAATGTCGGTCAACTTGAATTGAGTCTACGTTAATGTTGCCGACGGTATATCTAGCAGCCGAGGACGAGCCTGGTTTGGCGGTAGGTCGCAAACTTATAGCCGAAGCACCGCCGCTTTGTGTTTATAGGGAAGAAAACGCTCGCGGTTTCGGAAAACTGAAAATCAAGACGCCAAATTTTCAACAAATGGGAGAGCACGGATTGCCTGTGCTGATGATTTCAGACCTTGATGCATGTCCATGTCCACCGGGAATGATAGATGATTGGCTGGGTAGAGAGCCATCGTCAGGTTTCCTATTTCGAATTTGCGTGCGCGAAGTAGAGGCGTGGCTACTTGCACACCGTGTGGCAATGGCGCACTTCTTGGGTGTGGCACTATCGCGAATGCCAACCGCACCAGAATTATTGCCTGACCCGAAGGCGAAATTGATTGAGGTTGCTCAACATTCGCCACATCGAAAAATACGCTTGGGTTTAAAGCCGGTCGGCACCTCAACCATTGGACCCGACTATAATCGTTTACTTGGTGATTTTATTCGCGATTCGTGGAATGCAGATGTCGCTTCCCAAATCGCGCCCAGTTTGGCGCGTGCTCGTGAGCGTATCCGACTCCTCGCTATTTCTGCTGCGGCATAACCTTATCCTTGTTCCCGAAACAATGAAAACCACCGCCAGCGCCAAAAAGGAATTATCCCAAAAACAACGCGACGCGCTATTTGCCACGTTGAAAGCCCGCTTTGAGAAGAACCGGAACCGCCACAAAGATCTGGATTGGGCCAAGGTGCAGGCGCGGTTGGAAGCCAATCCGGAAAAACTGTGGTCGCTCAATGAAATGGAACGCACCGGCGGCGAACCGGATGTGGTGGGCGTAAAGTCGGGCGAATTCATCTTCTTCGATTGTTCCGAGCGAACGCCGTCATTCGCGTTTCATCAGTGAAAATCTGTGGCTAAAAAATCATGAATTCCGCTTCGCAAAATTTTCCACATCATCTCGGCGTGTTGCGTGAGCGGATGTTGCATCCGACGGATTACGAACTGGCGATAAATTATTTTCTCGAGGAATTCGCCGGTGACGCGGAGTTTGTCCGTGCGTCCGACAAAGAACCGATGCCGCATCTCGTAGCCGTGCTGGACAAAGTTGTTTCCAAAGCGCTGGCCAAAAATGTGGAATTGGAAGGCGCACTTGTTTCCTATTTGCGCGAGCACCGTTTTGTCCACGGCAACGCGCAGGCGGACGGACGCATCGTGTTGTTCTTTTATTTTCAGGAAGCCGACACGGGCATGGTGATGATCATTCCGGGAATCCGCGGGGAGGGCGAAATGGCGCGGTTCCATCTGACCGGCGGATTGACTGACCCGCAAAAGAATTGAATCCAAGCCAACATTTACGCGAAGGCGTGAATCTGGTAATTTGGATTCGCCGATGAAAACTAAAATCTATCGCGATCCAGTTGTGGAAGCCTACCTGCCCGGCGTTGACCGGACGTTGTTGCGCGAGAATTTGAAACTCACTCCGGCGCAACGACTGGAAAAACTTGTCAGCTTCAGTTCCTTCGCTGCCGAATTGCGGCGCGCGGGGCAGCGTGCGCTTCAAGCAAAGAAGCGATGAGCACGCAATTTGACAAACTGCTTCCGCTGCTCGTCAATGGCGGCATTGATTTCATCCTCATCGGTGGCGTGGCGGGCAATGTTCTCGGTTCAGCGCGGCTCACCTTCGACGTGGACATTGTTTATGATCGAAGCAAAGCGAATCTCGAAAAAATTGCAAAACTGTTGAAACCGCATCAGCCTTATCTGCGCGGTGCGCCGCCGGGACTGCCGTTCACACTCGACGTGCCGACGCTGCGCAACGGACTCAACTTCACGCTCACGACCAAACTTGGCGATCTGGATTTGCTCGGCGAAGTCGCGGGCGGCGGCGATTACAAAAAACTTTTGCCGCACACATTTGCCGTCGAAGCATTCGGGGTAAAATTCAGATGCGTTGACCTGCCGACTTTGATAAAACTCAAACGCGCCGCCGGCCGGCCAAAAGATTTGGAATCCCTCGCCGAACTACAGGCGCTGCTTGAAGAAAGAGAACGATGAAAAAGGCGGCCGCCGCGAACGCATGACCCGCGCCCGCCTCAACCACCGTGAAAGCCAGACGCAACGCCCGCGATAATTTTGGACGCAGGGGTTTCGTGAAGGCATAATAAATAAAATGACCGAAGCTGAAAGAATTCGAAGATTTCTAGCACGGGTCAACCCACCTCCTGTTTTATTCCGTTATCGTCGTCCCGCAGAATGGGCGATTAGTGAAATTTCGAAGCAGCAAATATATGCTGCCAAGCCAAGTGAATTAAACGATCCATTTGAATACGCTGCGCCTGTTTTTTGGAATGTTGATTTAATGAGGCGAGAATTCATTGAGGAATTTGCCCCCACGCGGGGGATTTCACCGGCAGAAGCAGCAAAAGAATTCGAGTCATTCCGTCAGTCAGGAAAGATAAAATTACTTCCAGGAATCAGGCAGTTGAGAGATTTTTCCGGCGTCATTTGTTTGTCTGCTATATCTAACTCAATTCGGATGTGGTCTTACTATGCGCAAGCGCATGAAGGGATTTGTGTTGGATACGACACGAAAATGCGACCTTTCAATTTGGCTTTGGAAGTAAAATACCAGAATCCCGACACCCCGTTCGACATAATTGCCGCCACGAAAAACGACCCAACTGAAATTGCTGCCCATATTAGCCTTCGAAAAGCCGAAGAGTGGAAATTTGAAGGAGAGTATCGCATACCGATTTCCATTGGAGACAACCCTCGCTTGATACAATTTCATCCGTCAGCCATTAAAGAGATACGGTTCGGTGCGCGTATAAAAACAGAGTTCAAAGAAAAAGTGATGGAGGCAGTTTCTCATCTGTCTCATCGTCCAACTCTCATTCAAATGGAATGTGATTTCGACCGATTTATTTTAACAGAATCAATTATATGAGCGTTAAGACTAAAAAAGAATTGCCCCCCAAACAACGCGAAGAACTGCTCAAAGTATTGAAAACCCGCTTTGAGAAAAACCTGAACCGCCACAAAGGTCTGGATTGGGCCAAGGTGCAGGCGCGGTTGGAAGCCAATCCCGAAAAACTGTGGTCGCTCGGTGAAATGGAACGCACCGGCGGCGAACCGGATGTGGTGGGCGTAAAGTCGGGCGAATTCATCTTCTTCGATTGTTCCGAGCAAACGCCGTCCGGCCGCGTCAGCCTTTGCTACGACCGCGCAGCGTTGGATGGGCGCAAGGAACATAAACCCAAGAGCAGCGTCATGGACATGGCCGCAGCAATGGGCATCGGGGTCTTGACCGAGGAGCAGTATTTCGAGCTGCAGAAACTCGGCGAGTTCGACACGAAGCGGTCGAGCTGGATCAAAACACCAGCAGACATCCGCAAACTCGGCGGCGCGCTTTACGGTGATCGCCGTTACGGTCGTGTCTTCGTGGGGCATAACGGTGCGGAGTCGTATTACAGCGGGCGGGGATTCCGTGGTTCGTTGAAAGTCTGAGTGTTGACGCGAATTGAATTGGGATTATCCAGATGACAAACAACGCGGTGAAGCTGGTAGGGCGGGCAGTCCTCTGCCCGCCGAACGCGTGGGTTGCCAGCCGACGGCGCGCACGGAGTGACGCGCCCTACCTACATTGTTTGTTAACCGGACAATC
>JANYCI010000250.1 GCA_025360325.1 Limisphaerales bacterium
TTCCTGGCTTTTTTCCGGGTGAAATTGCGTGGCGAAAACATTGTCGCGCCAGACGGAGGAGGCGAAGTTGCCGCCGTAGTCCGTGCGCGTGGCGACGATGGAGTCATCCGCCGGCTGCGGGAAAAAACTGTGGACGAAATACACGAAGCTGCCGCTCGCGATGCCGCGATACAGCGGGCAATCCGGCTGCGTGATCTCCAGTTGGTTCCAGCCAATCTGCGGGATTTTCAATCCGGGTGTTTCGGCAAAACGCACAACCTTGCCCCGAAAAATTTCGAGGCCGACGGCGCAGGAATTAAATTCCTCGCTGCGCTCGAACAACGCCTGATAACCGACGCAAATGCCGAGAAACGGTTTGCCAGTCTTGATGAAATCGCGTGAGGCTTCGAGCAGTTCCTGTTTGCGGAGCGCGTGGATGCAGTCGTCGAACGCGCCGACACCGGGCAGCACCATGGCGCGGGCGTCGCCGATGTCGCTGGGGGATTTCACGAGGCGCACATCCGCGCCGACCTTGAGCAGCGCCTTGTGGACGCTGCGTAAATTTCCCGAACCATAATCAAGCAAAGCAATCACGCGGACATTTTAGCCACAGATGGAACGCGGATGAAACACGGAATTTTTAATGCTCGGAGCGCTTGGCAAAATAAAAAGCCCCAAGCCATCTGGCTTGGGGCTGGGTAGCTAAAACTATTTTCAGTCAAACGCGTGACCGGCGCAGCACAGGACGTCTTTGACCTTGTGGCGGACGAGGTCTTTCACCATCTGGCGGGCCGGGCCCATGTATTTGCGCGGATCGAATTCACCCGGTTTTTCCGCGAACACTTTGCGGATGCCGGCGGTCATGGCCATGCGGAGATCGGTATCAATGTTCACCTTCGTGCAACCCACGCGGCGGGCGATTTCGATGTCGCCTTCCGGCACACCCTGCGTGTCGGGCATATTGCCGCCGTATTTGTTGATCTCATCGGCGAGATATTTTGGCACGCTGGACGCACCGTGCAACACGAGCGGATAGTCGCCGAGGTTGGCTTCCATGAGCGCCTTCTTGATGAGCTTGAGGCGTTCGAGGTCGAGGTGCTGTTCGCCTTTGAACTTGAACGCACCATGGCTGTTGCCGATGGCGACGGCGAGAGAATCGCAACCGGTTTCCTTGACGAATTTGACCGCTTCCGCCGGATCGGTGTAATGGCCGCTGGAAGAATGGGCCCCGCCTTCTTCACCTTCGTCAAACTGTGCGCCGACGAGATGGCCGAGTTCAGATTCCACGGAGCAATTGTGCGCGTGGGCGTATTCCACAACTTTCTTGGTGATTTCGACGTTCTTTTCAAACGATTCGTGCGAGGCATCAATCATGACGCTGGTGAAACCTTCATCAATGCACTGTTTGCACAGCTCGAACGTATCCCCGTGATCCAAGTGAACGGCGATGGGCACGTTCGACAGGCTTACGGCGGCTTCGATGAGTTTCTTCAGATAAACCGGGTTGGCGTATTGGCGCGCGCCCTTGGAGATCTGGAGGATCAGCGGGGCTTTTTCCTCTTCACAGGCTTCGACGATCGCCTGGATGAGTTCCATGTTGTTGACGTTGAAAGCGCCGAGGGCGTATTTGCCTTTGAGCGCTTTGGCGAACAGGTCTTTGGTATGTGTCAGTGGCATAAATTTATTTCAATGAGGCCGGATGATTCCGGGGGTTTTCCAACAGTGGATAGGATAAGAATTTTGAGTGGAAAGAAAATGAAAAAATACAGACAGTTATTAACCATCCAGCGGCAACCCGCTAATGCTTTTGGCCGACGGCTGGCGAAAATTTCAGGTGCAGAAAATAATTCGTTGGCGGCACGGAATGTTTTTCCAAAACGCCCGGCCCGCAACTGCTGTTGCCCAGCCCGCACATCTTGGCGTCCAGCGACAAAATAATTTCCGGTCGCGGCTGTAATTCATAGTTGTGCCGCACGGACGCCAGGTCATTCGCCGTAAAGTGCAGCGCGGAAAAAGCGAAGGTGTTTTCCGTGGCAGAAATTTTCACGCCGTAGCCATTGGTGTTGCTCAACTCCACCCAGCGCACATCCTCCTTGTTGCCATTCTCCTGTGGCCGGACGTAGGCAACATATTGCTCCGCTACCGTGCTGCGCCAAACTCCCATGTCTGCGCTTTCTTTTCGATCCGCATAATTTTCCCATGGCCCGCGCCCCAGCCAACGGAGATTTTCCAAATCTTTGGCAAACACCAGCATAATGCCGACGCGCGGCAGCAACGGCAAAGTTCCAAACGGAGTGAATTCATTTTCCATTTCCACCGAACCGTCGCGGCGAACCGTCCAGAGCGTTTTTAATTTGTAACCGCCACGCGCGGCGCGGCTCGTCGCCACGGAAGAAATTTTCACCTCGCCGGATTTTGCTCGCGCAACCGCAAACGATTCCACGCGCCGAGTCAAATTGGTCAGCCCGGCTTCGCGCCAATCGCGCGCCAGCCATTTGCCGAAACCCTTGTCATTGTCCGTCGGCGCGCGGAACAATTGGAGCGCTGGCGTCCCGCCGGCGAGCATTTCGCGCCCGTCAAATTTTAACGAAACCAAACTACCCGCCGCGCGGCTGAACGTCGCAGAAAAATTCGTTCCCGAAATTTTCACCGTGTCACCGTCTTCAACCAGCGCCAGCCGCCGGAATGCACCCGTCCCGGGTGTTGCGGCTTTCGATTTTCCAACCGCTTTCGTTTCCAGCTTAAACTGCTGCCACGCAATTTCATGCCCCGTCTTCGCCCAGAGCGCATCGGTCTTGGTGTGCAAACTTACACGCAGCCAGTTTCCACGCGGAAGACCGGGAATTTTTACCATACAAGATTTCCCGGACGCGCAATCAACTGGACTCAAAACGCCCGACTGAATGACTTTGCCATCGTCGCTCTCAAGCGACCAGCGTGCTTCGTATTCGTTCAAATTCAGAAACGAATTCTGATTCGTAAATTTCACGGCAACTTTGCCCGGCTTCAAATTCGCAGCCTCAATCGTCACCGGCTGATAAACTTTTTTGACCTCCCAGTATTTCGGGAACACTTCCCGTTCCGCGCTTACAAGACCCTTGATGGCAAAGCCGCCGTGGTTCGGCACGTCGCCAAAGTCGCCGCCGAACGCGGTGAAACCTTTTCCGTCCGCCGCGCGCTGATGCAAACCCTGGTCGCACCATTCCCAGATGAAGCCGCCGAGCATCCGTGGATTGGAGTAAATCTCGTTCCAGTATTCCTGCAAGTTGCCAACAGCATTGCCCATCGCGTGCGCATATTCCGTCGCAAGGATGGGACGATTGTCATTCGTGCGCCGTGCCATTTCCAAAAGTTTGTTCCAGCGCAGATTCCACGGATCGTCAGGTTTCGCGTATGTTTCCGTCGTCAGGCGCGGATAAAATCTTCCAATGATGTCCACGGTGGACGGCGCATCCGTTTCAGTTTGCGCGCCTTCATAATGCACCGGGCGCGTCGGGTCAAATTCATGCAGCCAACCGGAAACCGCCGCGAAGTTCGGGCCGTAGCCAGATTCATTCGCCATGGACCAAATAATTACCGACGGATGATTTTTATCCCGCTTGGCCATGCGTTGCGCGCGGTCGAGAAACGCGCCCGTCCAGCGCGGATCGTTCGCCAGCAAACCGCGCGTGCCGTGCGTGCAGATGTTTGCCTCGTCCAAAACGTAGATGCCGTAGCGGTCGCAAAGTTCATACCAGCGCGGGTCATCGGGATAATGGCAGGTGCGCACGGCGTTGATGTTGGCCTGTTTCATCAGCGTGATGTCTTGCACCATGCGCGCTTCCGAAATTGCATGGCCGGAGTCGGGATCAATCTCGTGCCGGTTCACGCCGCGCAATTTTATGGGCTGGCCGTTGATGAGAAAAACTCCGTCGCGAATTTCAATTTTCCGAAAACCAATTTGGCAACTGTCCGCTTCAACCACGTTTCCTTTTTCGTCGTTCAGCGTGAGAATGAGCTTATAAAGATTGGGTGTTTCCGCCGTCCACTTCGCGGGGTTTTTAATTTTGGCTTCGAGCCACGCGAACTTTGGTTCGCCGCGCTGCGGCATCCGATCATCCAAAATTTTCGCGCTGAAATCAGGATTCAAAATTTCGGCGGCGTCGTGACTGATTTTGAAATTGCCCGGCGCATTGCGAGCAACCCCCTCACCCGGCGAGACGCCACCCTCTCCCCCAGCGGGGGAGAGGGCAGAGTGAGGGGGCGCAACTGGAATTAGTGCGACCGATTCCCCCGCCGCGCCAAAAAGCTGCGCCCGCACCGTCCAGTTCGAGAGTGAAAGATTTTTTGCCCACAGCTCCGGTTTGATTTGCACCGTCGCATCTTTGTAATCCGCATCCAGTTCCGTCCGCACCGTGAAATCGCGGATGCGCGCGGCGGCGGTGGAGTAAAGATAGACGGGCCGGAAAATCCCGCTCATGCGCCACATATCCTGGTCTTCCAAATAGCTGCCGTCGCTCCAGCGATAAACTTCAACGGCAATTTGGTTCAAGCCTGGCTTCATGAAATCCGTGAGGTCAAATTCCGCTGGCGTGCGGCTGTCTTTGCTGAAACCGACTTTCGCGCCGTTGCACCAAATGTAAAACGCGCTGTCCACGCCGTCGAAATGAATGAGCACGCGGCGACCACCCCATTGCTCCGGCAGCGAAAACGTTTTGCGATACGAGCCGACAGGATTGCGCTGCGCGAACGCCGTCCAATTGGTCGGCGGTTCGCCCATCACGCGCGGCGGATCAATCTTAAACGTGTGGCCGGAACCGAGATAGATCGGCACGCCAAACCCGCGCATCTCCCAGTTCGATGGCACGACAATGTTCGTCCACGCCGCGTCGTCAAAGTTGGCTTCAAAAAAATTCGTCGGGCGCAACTCCGGTTTTGGAACCCAATTAAATTTCCAATCGCCCTCTAGCGAAAAATAAAATGGCGAGTTGGTGAAATTATTT
>JANYCI010000024.1 GCA_025360325.1 Limisphaerales bacterium
GCTCACGCGCACGGAATTTTCAGTGACCGGCAAAAGTTTGAACAAGGATGAGTTCGTGACGTGTGGCGGCGTGAAGCTCGGCGAAATTATTTTTCAGCGGATGGAAAGCAAAGTTTGCCCCGGCCTTTTTTTCGCGGGCGAGCTGCTGGACATTGACGGCATCACCGGCGGATTTAATTTTCAAGCCGCGTGGACGACGGGATTCATTGCGGGGAACGCGATGGCCGGTCAATCTGCGTAGCGGTTTTCGGCAGAAAGCCGTATTTCAAAAGTTGGTGGAGCTCTGCCGAGTCGCCGCTACGCCAAACTTGGGTGGTGGAAGCGTTCGCCCCACCACGCTTTTTTCAAACTATACCAACGCCGAACTCTGCGGTTGGCGCGGCAACTTTGGTTTGTTAGCGTGAGGCCATGAATTTTCTGTTGGATTCGTGGCTGGGCGATTGGCTGGCCGGCCTCGGGCGCATCGCGGTGATGACGCGTGAGGCGTTCGGCACGATTTTTCGGTGCCGCATCGTCGGGCGCGATTTGCTGCGGCAGATTCATTTCATCGGCATCAAATCCCAATCGGTGGTGCTCGTCACGGGCGCGTTCACGGGCATGGTGCTGGCGGCGCAGACGTATTTCCAATTTCACAAGGTCAAGATGGACACCGCCACGCTCGCGGTCGTGGGCGTCTCAATGTGCAGCGAACTCGGGCCGGTGCTGACGGCGCTGATGGTGGCGGGACGCGTGGGCGCGGCTATCGCGGCGGAAATCGGCACGATGCGCGTGACGGAACAGATTGACGCGCTCCGAACGCTCGCGACGCATCCGATTGATTATCTCGTGGTGCCGCGCGTGACGGCGGCGATGCTGGCGTTGCCATTGCTCACGTTGGAATCCATCACGGTCGGAATTTTATCGGGCTATCTCGTCGGCGTTTTTCTGCTGGGCATCGAGCCGACGTATCTCTGGCAAAATATGCTGAAATACACGGGCGACATTGACGTGACCATCGGGTTGATCAAATCGTTCGTGTATGGCGGCATCATCGCGCTGGTGGGCTGCTACAAGGGCATGACGTGCGGCATGGGCGCGGAAGGCGTGGGCCGCGCGACGACCGAGGCGGTGGTGTATTCCTCGATCTCGATTTTGATGTGTAATTTTTTCCTCACGCTCGCGCTGCAACGCGTGGCGCAGATGTTTGTATGATTGAAGTGCGCCAACTCACCAAGCGATTCGGTTCGCAGACGATTCTTGATCGCGTGGATTTGCGCATCGAGAGCGGCGAATCGGCGGTCATCATCGGGCGCAGCGGCGGTGGCAAAAGTGTTTTGATCAAACATCTCGTCGGCTTGCTGCAACCAGATTCTGGCGATGTTATCGTGGATGGCGAAAGTATCGTGGGTAAGAACGAGCGGCAGTTGCTGCGCGTGCGCGAAAAATTCGGCATGGTGTTTCAGGGCGCGGCGCTGTTCGATTCGATGACGGTGGCGGAGAACGTGGCGTTCCCGCTACAGCGCAAAAAAAACAATTTCACGGCGGGCGAGATCGAGAAGCGCGTGGCCGCCGCGTTAGACATGGTGGATCTGCCGGGCACGCAAAACATGAAACCGGCGGAGCTTTCCGGCGGCATGAGAAAGCGCGTCGGTCTTGCCCGCGCCATCATTTACGAGCCGCAGATTGTCCTCTACGATGAGCCGACGACGGGACTCGACCCGATCATGTCCGACTGCATTGATCAGCTCATCATCCGCGTGCGCGATCACTTGAAAGTGACGAGCGTGGTGGTGACGCACGACATGAGAAGCGCGCGGCGCGTGGGTAATAAAGTTTTCATGCTGCACGCAAAAAAGATTTACGCGCACGGCACGCCGGAGGAAATTTTTTCGAGCCAAGACGCCATTGTGCGGCAGTTCATTGACGGCGTGGCGGACCCGAAAGAAGCATCACATTTTTAACCATGGAAAAATCACGATTAGAATTAAAGGTCGGCCTGTTTGTTTTCATCGGGCTGGGGTTGCTGGCGGTGCTGCTGGTGCAGTTTAGCAAAGGCACGAGTTTGTTTCGCGGCACTTACACGGTGAAGCTGCACACGGAAAACGTCGGCGGGCTGAAGCAGCGCTCGGGCGTGCTACTCTCCGGCGTGCAGGTGGGCGGCGTGGAAAAAATCGTGCTCGCGGACGACGGCAAGAGCGTGACGGTGTTCCTGAAAATTTACAAAGACGCCCCCATTTATGACGATGCGCGGTTCGTGATCGAGCAAGCGGGATTTTTGGGCGATCAATTTGTTTCCATCATTCCCACGGAAAACAAAGGCGCAAAACTCACGGACGGTGCCGAGGTGAATTGCGCCGTGCCGTTCAATTTGCAGGAAGTCGCGCGCGATGCGGCGGGTTTCATCAAGCGCATTGATGAGACGGCGAAGAAGCTCGATGCCTCCGTGGCCGATTTGCAAGCGCGCGTGTTGAATGGCGAGACGCTGGCAAATTTCGGAACGTCCATCACGAATATGCGGCTCTTCACCGAGCAGGCGTTGGACACGGTTCACACGATTAATTTGATTGTGGCCACGAACACGGCGCAAGTCAGTGCGGCGGTCAGTAATGCCGTTTTGTTTTCCGCCGATCTGACGCGACTCGCGGATTCAGCACAAGGCGTGCTGAACACGAACAGTGTGAACATCGCGGCGGCCACCAAAAATATTCAGGACGCCACCATCATCTTCAAACAACTCGCCATTGATTTGCAGGCGGGCAAAGGTCTCGCGGGCACCGTGCTGCAAAATCAAGAACTCGCGACGAACATCCAGGCCATCGCGCAAAATCTTTCCGTCACCACGAGCAACTTGAATCGCTCCGGGCTTTGGGGCATCCTCTGGTCACACAAGCCGCCCGCGACGAACACCGCCGCCGTTAAAAAATACGTTCCTAAAAAATGACACCGCTCTGGGCCATTCGGATTTTATTTCTCTCGCTTTGCACCGTGGCCGGTTATGCCATCAGCGAGGTGACGCCGGAATATACGGGCGTGAAATTTCTCGGTCTGCTGCTCGGTTTCGGTTTCGGCGGCCTGCTCATCGCCGTGGACGAAATGTTGAAAGGCTTTTCGCTCCGCGCATTTTCCGCGACGACTTTCGGCCTGCTGCTGGGAATGTGCGTGGCGATGTTGATTGATAAATCCGGCCTGTTTGAAAACGCCGACGAGCGCACGCGCTGGCTCATCCGCCTCGGACTGTTTCTCGCGTTCGGCTACATCGGCATCGTGCTGGCGATGCGGAGCAACAAGGAAGATTTTTCGCTCATCATCCCGTATGTCCGTTTTACGCGGCAGAACGAGCCGGACAATCTCGTCGTGCTCGACACCAGCATCATCATTGACGGGCGCATCGCCGACCTCATCGAGGCGCGGCTCATTGAGGGCGTCATCATCGTGCCGCGATTTGTGCTGCTGGAATTGCAGCAGATCGCGGATTCCAGCGAAGACATCAAACGGGCGCGGGGCCGGCGCGGTTTTGAAATGTTGAACCGGCTGCAAAATAATACGAAGCTGCAAGTCCGCATCCATGACGGCGATTTCCCGGAGGAAAAGGGCGTGGACGCCAAGCTCGTGCGGCTCGCGCGCAACCTCAACGCGAAATTATTTACCAACGATCACAACCTCGCGAAAGTTGCCGGCCTGCAAAATGTAAACTGCGTGAATCTGCATGAGATCGCGCAGTTCATGAAAGTGGCGCTGATTCCCGGCGAAATTGTTTCCCTGAAAATTGTCCGTGAAGGGCGCGACAAGGGCCAGGGCATCGCGTATCTGCCGGACGGCACGATGATCATCGTCAATAACGGTCTCACGCATTTGGGGCGGCAGGTGGATGCCGAAGTGCAAAGCACCTTGCAGACCGGCGCGGGTGTCATCATCTTTGCCGAAGCGCGGGCGGCACAAACAGCCATTGCCTAATATGAAACTTGTCACCATCTACAACGGACTGAATCCGGCCGAGGTGAACTTGGTTTTTTCGCGGCTCGAAGCGGCGGACTTTCACCCCTTCATTCCCGACGAAAACGCCGCGTTCGTCACGGACGGTTACACGCTCTCTATCGGCGGGATGCGCATCCAGATTCCCGACGACGAGTTTGCCGCCGCGAAAGAATTTCTGGACACGCCGGTGGAATAATAATTACCAAACGCGCCTACCTGCCCAAGGTGTGTCTCGGTTGATTCGCTATAACCGACTTTTCCAAGCAGACGCCATGAAAAAACTTCCCCGCGCTTTTTACGACCGCGACACGGTTCTCGTCGCGCGGGAACTGCTGGGAAAATGGCTCGTTCTTCGCACGGAAAAAATTGAGCGCATCGGAAAAATCGTCGAAGTCGAAGCCTATCTCGGCGCGCATGACCTCGCCGCCCATTCGTCGAAAGGCGTGACCGAACGCACCAAAATCATGTTCGGCCCACCCGGTCATGCCTATGTGTATTTGATTTACGGCGCGCATCACTGCCTGAATGTCGTGACGGAAGGCGAGGGGAATGGGGCCGCGATTTTGCTGCGCGCGGTCGAGCCGGTGAAAAACATTTTGGGCCGGACGTGCGGGCCGGGTTTGTTGTGCCGCGCGCTGGAAATTGACCGCCGCCTGAACGCGCATGATTTGTTGAGCGATGATTTTTTCATCGCCGAACCGGAAGCCGCAGAAAAACTTTCCATCGTAAAACGTCCGCGCATCGGCGTGGACTATGCCGGTGTCTGGGCGAAAAAGCGGTTGCGGTATTACATCAAGGAGAATCCGTTTGTGTCCCGGACGTAAATTTTCTTTTGGCTTGCACGCAAGGATGCGCTGCTAAATCCTTGTTATTATGCGTGCAGAAACTCTTTCCAAACTTATCGGCGTGGCGATTTTGATTTTCGTCCTCGTCATCCTCGGCTCGTCCGCGTCGTATGTGGTCAACCCCGGTTTTCGCGGCGTGGAGGTGACGCTCGGCAAAGTCTCCACCGTGTTCAAGCCGGAAGGTTTTGGCTGGAAGACGCCGTTCATCACGCAGATTGTCCCCGTGTCCATTCGCCAACAAACGCGCGACCTCAAGGCGGATTGCTATTCATCAGATTTGCAACAGGTGAAAACGGAATTGCGCGTGCTGTATCGCGTGCCGGAAAGTTCAATTGTAAAAATTTACCAGCAGTTCGCCGGCGACCCGTTCGATAGCTTGATCGCGCCGCGCGTGCAGGAAGCGTTGAAAGAAGCCACGGCGTTGCAAAGCGCCGAGCAAATCGTGAAGCAGCGCGAGGCCATCAAATCCGCCACCCTCGTCGCCGCGCAAAAAAAAGTCGGCGACATCGTCATCATCGTGGATGTCGTCATCCAAAACATTGATCTCTCGCACGAATTGGAAACTGCCATCGAATCGAAAATGGTCATGGAACAAGAAGCGGCCAAAGCGAAGTTCACGCAGGTGAAGGCGCAGATCGAGGCCGACACCGTGATCATCAAAGCCAAAGGCGACGCGGAATCCATCAAGATTCGCGGCGAGGCACTCAAGCTCACGCCCGCGTTCATTGATTTGCAGATCGTAGAAAAATGGGACGGCAAAGCGCCGTTGTATGTTGGTGGTGCCAATGGCGGCGGGGTGAATATGCTGTTGCCCGCCGTGGACTTGAAAAAATAATGCCCCGCTACGTTGTGAATCCACGCTTCGCATTTTTCATCAAGCTGCTCGTCGCAGTGGTTTTGATCATTGTGTTTGCGCTGCTATTTCCGCCGGTGATGGGTTTCGTGGAGCTGGCCGCGCGCGAGCTGGTGGTGTTCTGGTGGCTCGTGCTGTTGGTGCTGCTCGCCGCGTGGCTAATCTGGGGACTGGGTGGAAAAAAGAAATGATGCGCGACTGGTTTTAACTGGCACAAAGTAACTGGCATGAACAAGCGAGACGCAGAGGGCGCAAAGGAGCGCAGAGAGGGAAATAATTTTGAAACACCAAGACGCAACCCCAGAAATAGATTGCCATCTCTGCGTGTCTCCGCGTTCTCTGCGCCTCTGCGTTTCTCTGGGTGTCTGGTTGGCAACCGCAGGATTGCGGTTTGGATAATGTGAACGCCGCCGCCATCAAACATCTGTCCACCGCCGATCCCGTGATGGCGCGGATCATCCGCGAAATCGGCGCGTGCACGCTGACACCAGAAACCCGCCGCTCGCCGTTTCAATCGCTCGTCCAAGCCGTCGCGCACCAGCAGCTCAATGGCACGGCGGCGAACACCATCCTCACGCGCTTCAAAAAACTTTTTCCAAAAAGAAAATTTCCCCAGCCAGCCGACCTCGCCACCGTGACGGATGAACAGATTCGCGCCTGCGGATTTTCCTTCGCCAAAATCCGGGCCATCCGTGATCTCGCGGAAAAAACTTTGTCCGGCGTGGTGCCCAGTTCGCGGGCGATCGTAAAAATGTCTGACGACGAAATCATCGCGCGGCTCACCGAGGTGCGCGGCGTTGGGCGCTGGACGGTGGAGATGCTCCTGATTTTTCAACTTGGCCGCGAAGATGTTTTGCCCGTGGATGATTTTGGCGTGCGCAACGGGTTTCGTGTCGCCTACAAAAAACGCGAAATGCCGAAGCCGAAAGCGCTGCTCAAATTCGGGGCGAAGTGGCGTCCGCACGCGACCACGGCGGCCTGGTATCTCTGGCGCGCGGCGGATGCGGCCAAGGGAAAATAAACTTTCGCTAGTTCACAGTGGCACCGCTAAACGCCCCGGCTTGCAAATGTTTCGCTACTGAATTAATTAATTTACCCATGGAAAATTCACCCTCTCTGTTCTCACCGCTCACACTCCGCTCCGTCACGCTCCGCAACCGTATTGGCGTCTCGCCGATGTGCCAGTATTCCGCGACGGACGGTTTGGCGAATGACTGGCACTTGGTTCATCTCGGTGCGCGCGCCGTTGGTGGCGCGGGCCTCGTGATTGTTGAGGCCACGGGCGTTGCGCCGGAAGGTCGCATCACTCCGGGCTGTCTTGGCTTGTGGTCGGACAAACACATCGAGCCGCTCGCGCGCATCGCGAAGTTTGTCAAAGACCACGGCGCGGTGGCGGGAATCCAAATCGCACACGCCGGTCGCAAAGCCTCCGCAGCCTTGCCGTGGAATGGCGGCGCACAATTGTCCGCCGCACAAGGCGGCTGGGAAATCATTGCGCCCAGTGCGATTCCGTTCGGTGGCGATTTGACGAAAGTGCCGCGCGCGATGACCGAAGCCGACATTCTGCGCGTGCAAAATGATTTTGTGGCGACCGCGAAACGCGCGTTGACCGCCGGATTTAATTTTCTCGAACTCCACGCCGCGCACGGCTACCTGTTCAATTCCTTTCTCTCGCCGCTCGCGAATCAGCGCACGGACAAATACGGCGGCAGTTTTGAAAACCGCATTCGCCTTCTGCTCGACACGACGCGGGCGGTGCGGAAAGTTTGGCCGGATAATCTGCCGCTCGCCGTGCGCATCTCCGCGATTGATTGGAAAGAGGGTGGCTGGCAGATCGAAGACAGCATCGCGCTCGCAAAGCTGTTGAAAGCCGAGGGCGTGGACTTAATGGATTGCAGTTCCGGCGGCGTGGTGCCCGATGCGAAAATAAAAGTCGAGCCGGGCTATCAAGTTCCGTTCGCGGAAAAAGTCCGGCAGAGCGCGAACATCGCCACGGCGGCGGTCGGCTTCATCACCGAACCCAAACAAACGGACGAAATTATTCGCAGCAGCCAAGCGGATGTGGTGTTGCTCGCGCGGGAATTTTTGCGCGATGCGTATTGGCCCGCGCACGCCGCGAAAGTTTTGGGGCAAAAAGAAAAACTGCCGCCGCCGAACCAATATGCGCGGGCTTGGTGAGCGGAAAAATTACTTCGCGCTTTTTTTCGTAGCCGAAACTTTTTTCGCGCGCGGCTTCGGCGGGAGTAGCGGTTTGGCGTCGCCCCAAAGTCCTTCGAGATCGTAGCGGGTGCGCGTCTCGGTGTGCATGACGTGGACGATGACATCAAAATAATCCAGCACTACCCACGAACCCGTCGTCGCACCGTCCGTGCGGGCGGCGCTCAAATCATGTTCGTCGCGGAGTTGGCTGCGGATTTCCTCAACGATGGCGCGTAGATGCGGCTGGCTGGTGCCAGAGGCGATGACAAAATAATCCGTCACGCTCGACAGCTTGCGCACGTCGAGCACCACAATGTTTTCGGCCTTTTTATTGTCTGCGAAATCGCGGCAGAGCAGCGCCAGTTTTTTGGAATCCATAATTTACTAGGGAATTAAACCACAAATGGACACGGATGGACACGGATAAATTTTCTTCGATGTCGGAGGGTGGGGCGCAGCGTGCCACTACCGCCGATGGGCGAACTGCCGGGTGGTGGCGGTTTTCGCGCAGCGAAAACCAGCCGGGTGGAATTCCTCGCGCTGCGAGGAATAGCGCCGCGTGCAGCGGCGCAACGCCTTTTGAAGTGTGGACAATCTCCGTGCGCCCGTTCCGCCCGCTACTACGCGGGCGGAGTTCTCGCAGCGCGAGAACTTCCACCCTTTGGAGGCAGAGTCCAGATGCGATCTACCGGCATCCGTGTTTACGGTGGTTGAAATTCACAGGTAAATCTTCGCCGCGCGGATCGCCTCGGCGACGGCGGGCGGAACGAGATTTTCCAACGTCAGATTTTTTTTCACGCGCGTGCGGATTTGCGAGGACGACACGCCGAAGGGAAATCCGTGCAAGGTCCGCCCGCGAAACGGTGCCTGGAAATTTGCCGTCGCGCCCCCCGGTCGCGGCACGGCCACGAATTCCGCGAGCGTCGCCAGTTCATTGACCTCGCGCCAGTCGTTGAGTTTCGCCGCGTTATCCGCACCGATGAGGTAAAACAATTCCGCGCTGGGAAATTTTTTAGCGTAAGCGCGCAGCGTGTCAATCGTGTAGGAAGTGCCGCCGCGCTGCATTTCTTGCGTATCAATTTCGCAATTCGTTTTGCCCGCGAGCGCGAGGCGGAGCAGTTGCAGCCGCACCGCGTCGGGCGCAGGTTTGGCGTCGGGCTTGAACGGCGATTGCGCGGCAGGAACAAAAAATATTTTGTCCAAGCCGAGTTCTTCCACCGCCGCCTGCGCGACGAGCAAATGACCCAGATGCACCGGGTCGAACGAGCCGCCGTAAATGCCGAGTTTCATGTTGAAAGTTGCAGGTTGCAAGTTTGGCTCGCGCGCCGCCATCGGTTCAACTTTCAACTTTCAACTTTCAACTTGCAACCTGCAACTCAATTTGGTTCGAGATAATCCAAATCCTTGTCATGCGTTTCTTCCAAGCCACGCAACGCCCAGAGCGCGATGGCCACACACGCGAACGAAATCACCGCCGCCGAATTCACGATGCCCCAAATGGGTTTGAAATGATTGAACGCCAGCGTGAGCGGCACGGTCGCGCCGCGCACGAAATTCGGCACGGTCGTCGCCACGGTCGCGCGGATGTTCGTGCCGAACTGCTCGGCGGCAATCGTGGCGAACACCGTCCAGTAGCCGACGCCGAAGCCGAGCAGCAGAATCGTCAGGTAAAACGTTCCGTTGGATTGGTTGGCGGTGCAAAAATACGCGGTCATCGCGGCGGCGGTGAACAACAAAAACGCGAACAGAATTTTCCGGCGCGTCTGGAGCAACTGGCTGAAAAACCCGCTGGCAAAGCCACCGAAGGTGATTCCCAGATAACAGAACGCGATGCCTTGCGCGACTTTCACCTCGCCCTGGATGTTCAGCGCCTTGGAAATTTCCGGCGAGAAGGTGACGAGGATTCCCACGATGCACCACAGCGGCAGGCCGATGAGAATGCAGCGCAGATATTTCATGAAGCGTTTGGCGCTGGTGAACAGGCAGAAAAAATTTCCGCGCGCGGCCTGCGCGGGGCCGATTTTCAACTGCTTGAACATCCCCGACTCCGCCACGCTCAATCGCATCACGAGCAAAACCAGTCCCAGCCCGCCGCCGATGAAATACGCCGTGCGCCACTCTACTTTTTGCGCCACCAGTCCGCCGATGACCGCGCCGAACACGCCGACGGTGGAGATGATCGTCGTGCCGTAGCCGCGCAGATGTTTCGGCAAGACCTCCGTGACAAGCGTGATGCCGCCGCCAAGTTCACCGGCCAGACCGAAGCCGGCGACAAAACGCCACACGGCGTAACCCTCGATGGAATGGACAAAACCGTTGGCAATGTTGGCGATGGAATAAAGCAGGATGGAACCGAACAGCAGCGCGACGCGGCCTACGCGGTCGCCAAGAATGCCGAAGAAAATGCCGCCGACAAGCATCCCGAACATTTGCAGATTCAGCAGCAGGATGCCGTGGCTCACCAACAAATCACCGGAGAAACCCATGTCTTTCAAACTCGGCACGCGTAAAATTGCGAACAAGATTAAATCGTAAACGTCCACGAAATAGCCGAGTGCGCCGACGATGACGGCGGGTTGCAATACTTGGCGCAGGACGGAGGGTTGGGCGTTCATGGGTTTGGCGCGCAGATTAAAACCGCGAAACCATTTTTGCGCGAGCCGAAATTTTCCGAAGCCGCCCACGGAGGGTGGAAGTTCTCGCGCTGCGAGAACTCCGCCCGCGCAGTAGCGGGCGGCACGAATGTGGTAAAGCTCGCGTCCTGTCCAAGGCGTTGCGCCGCTGCACGCGGCGCTACTCCTCGCAGCGCGAGGAGTTCCACCCGGCTTTGGCGAAATCGCGCCTTGACGCCGCCGCCGGTTTGCCGCAAAAGGCGCGGATGGCAAAGCCGTATGAAAAACTTGGCGTCGTGATTCTTGGCGCGGGCGCATCGGCGCGGATGGGGCGTCCGAAACTGCTGCTGCCTTGGAACAGCACAACGGTCATCGGGCAATTGATTTTGCAATGGCGAGAATTGGGCGTGGGACAAGTCGCGGTTGTGATGCGGGAAAATGATGCAAAGCTCGTTGAGGAGTTGAAGCGTTTAGATGTTGAGAGCAGCAGAGGGGTCTCAACTCCTCAACATCTCAACATTTCAACAGACCGCATCATCAATCCGCAGCCGGAACGCGGGATGTTCAGCTCCGTGATATGCGCGGCGAATTGGAACGGCTGGTCAAAGAACACTTCACGCTGGGCCATGGTCTTGGGCGACCAGCCGCATTTGCAAACGGAAACATTGCGAGCCCTGTTGGAATTTTCCGCGCAAAATACGGAGGCGATTTGCCAGCCGTCGCTGGGCGGGAAGGAAAAGCATCCGGTGATTTTACCGCCGCAGGCATTTGTAGAATTAAAAATTTCCACCGCGACCACGTTGAAAGAATTTTTGAAACTTACCGGCTGCTTGCGCGTCCAATGTCCCGTGAATGATCCCGGACTGTCGCTTGACTTGGACACGCCGGAGGATTACAAACGCCTGACTGTTTCCCGTTGAACGCATGAAAAATTCCGAGCCAGAAAATATCGGCGCACATTCGCGACGCACATTCTTCAAAAGCCTCGGCACCGTTGCCGCCTCGGCGGCCACTTCGCAAGTGCGCGCGGTCGCGGCGGAAATCGAAAAAGCCAACACGGAAAAAATCATCGGGCCGAACGCCGTGCCGGTGACGCTCAACGTCAATGGTTCGCAACTCAAGTTGCTGCTGGAGCCGCGCGTGACGTTGCTTGATGCGCTGCGGAATTATTCCAGTCTCACCGGCGCGAAGGAAGGTTGCGACCGCGCAACGTGCGGCGCTTGCACGGTGATGCTGGGCGACACGCCGATTTATTCCTGCCAGAAACTTGCCATCGAAGCGCAAGGCGTCGAGATCACGACGGTGGAAGGACTGGCGAACAACGAAAAACTTTCCAAAGTGCAGCAGGCGTTTCTCGACAAGGATGCGCTGCAATGCGGCTATTGCACACCGGGGTTTGTGATGAGCGTGACGGCGTTGTTGAAATACAATCCGCATCCGAACGCGGACGATGTGAAGCATGCGTGCGCGGGAAATCTCTGCCGTTGCGGCACGCAGCCGAGAATTTTACAAGCGGCGCTCAAAGCGGCGGGCGTTGAAACCGCAAGCCGGACGGAGGTCGTTGATTATGTCTAGCTGGCCCGCAGAAACCAAATACATCGGTCACTCGACGGCGCGCATTGATGCGCCCGCGAAGCTGACGGGCAAGGCACGTTACGCGTCGGACATCCAGGCCGAGGGCTGGCTTTACGGAATGATTCTGCGCTCGAAATGGCCGGCGGCAAAAAT
>JANYCI010000265.1 GCA_025360325.1 Limisphaerales bacterium
GATAAACGCTTGGCAGGACAAGGGGATTCGCGATTCCAAAAATATTTCCAGCGACAAGAAAATTTCCGAACTCGCCAAAATGATCCGCGAGACGCCGGGCTGCGTGGTGGACACCGTGGTCGTCGGCAACGAGGCTTACAACCGGCTCTATTCAAAAATGAAAAGTGTGAACACGCTGCTGGCGTGGGGCCACGCGCGCGTGATCGAGAACCTGATGAGCAAGCGTTACCAGATGAATCCCGCGCCGGTGCGCGCGATCAGCGATCAGTTTGCCGCGAGTAAAACGGTGATTGAAAAAGCGCTGATGACCGCCGGGCGCGAGATAGAACTCGTGCAGCGGCACAAGGCGGAAGAGGACATCGCCGTGGCGGCGGCTTCCATTTTGGCGCGCGATGAATTTGTGAAAGGGCTGGCGAAACTGGAGCAGCAGTTCGCGATGAAATTTCCGAAAGGTGCGAGCGCAGCGGTGGATGCAGCGGCGAAAATTTTTGTGGCACAACGCGGCGCGGGGGAATTATCAAAAGTTTCCAAAACGCATTTTCGCACCGCGCTGCGAGCGCAAGGTTTGCCGGAGCCGCCGAAGACGGAGTGGCGGAAGCGATAATTTATTTCAGTCAAAAATTTTCACCGCGCTGTTGCCATAACTCGACTGCCAGACAAGTTCATTGCCAACTTGGTTCACCTCGCGGCGGACGTAGCCGAGTGCGAGATTGCCCATGAACACAGGCGATTTCGTCGCGCTGGTGAGGTAGCCCACTTCTTTGCCATCACGAAAAAGCTTTTCGCCACGCGCGGGCAGGGCGGGCAAATCATCGGCGAGGCGCAGGCGGCGAAGCTCCTTATTGACGTGGCCAAAGCTGTGGACGCGGTTGATGACTTCTTGGCCGATGTAGCAGCCTTTGTTGTAAACGATGGCGCGGGCCTCGATGCCACATTCGAGCGGCAAATTCGTCTCGTCCATGTCCGCGCCGAAACGCGGGATGCCTGCTTCGATGCGCGCGGTTTCAAATGCGCTCCAGCCGACGGCGCGACCGCCAAAACTTTTTGCCGCGGCGATCAATTTATCGGCGACTGCGCCAAGAGAATTGTTTGGCACAAACAAATCATATCCGCCGCCGCCCAGTCGCGCGTGGTTCACCAAATAAATTTCACCGAGCGTGACGTCGGAAATTTTCACGGAGGCCAGCGGTGCGACGGGAGTTTCCGTGAACAATCCCAGCGCACGGATTACTCCTTCCGCTTTCGGTCCCTGCACGCTCAACAAACCGTAGTGCGGCGCGGCGTCCACGATTTGCACATCGTCGGCCACGAGAAATTTTTCGAGGCGCGCGGAAATTTTTTCTTTCACTCCCGGTTCAAAGTCCAATAACAATTCCTCCGTGAGCGCAAAAATGTTCAGGTCGCTTTCCATTTTTCCCTTCGCGGTGGTGATGGCGGCGTAGCAACCGTCGCCCGCGCGCAGTTTTTTTACATTGTTCGTGACTTGGCCGTGGAGAAAACGGGCGCGGTCCGCTCCGACGAGGCAGAGGCGCGAACGAAAACTCAAATCCAACACGCCAGCGGTTTCGCGGAGCGCGGCGTGCTCAGCGAGCCAGTCGCCATAATCGGCCACGAGTTCGGCTCCGTTCAGTTCCGCAAACCGCGCCGCGAGGCTCTGGTGAAATTCGTGCAAGCTCAATGGATTCATCGCGGCGCCATGATGTCACTGATTTCCCGCCGTGCAAACGGGAAACGCCGTCGTGGTGCGGGCAAGGAGTTTGCGCCGCGCTGCGGCGAGACAAAACCTTTGTGTCGGCGTGTCTTCGTGGTAATTTTTGCGCGTGGAAACCGTCACGCAACTCACCAATCAGCTCGTCGCTTCTTACGCGAAGGCGGGCGGCATCAATCATCTGGACGGAAAAAATCTGCCGTCCAAACGCGTCGTCACCGCGCTGACGTGTGATTTGCTGCGGCTGCTGTTCCCCGGATTTTTTGACGAGAAATTAATTCATTCGTCGGAAATCAAAGTGGAAACCGCCGCGTTGCTCGATTCGGTTTTGGGCACGTTGGAAGATGAAATCCGCAAAGCGCTCGAATACCAACCGCCGGATGGTCTCGTGAAAAAAGACATCGCCACCGAGGCGCGCAAACTGACCGTGGATTTTCTCGGCAGCTTGCCGCGCATCCGCGAACTGTTGCAGACGGATGTGCAAGCGGCGTTCGATGGCGACCCGGCGGCGGCGAGCAAGGAGGAAGTGATCCTTTCGTATCCGTTCGTCGAGGCCATCGCGGTGCAGCGGTTGGCGCATGAATTATTTTTGAAAAATGTGCCGCTCATTCCGCGCATCATGAGCGAGTGGGCGCACGCGCGCACGGGCATGGAACTGCATCCGGGCGCGAAGATTGGATCGTATTTTTTTGTGGATCATTGCACCGGCACGGTCGTGGGCGAAACCGTCGTCATTGGCAATCATGTGAAGATGTATCACGGCGTGACGCTGGGCGCAAAATCCACGGCGGGCGGGCAACTGCTCAAGGGGCGGAAGCGGCATCCGACCATCGAGGATCGCGTGACGATTTATCCAGGCGCGACGATTCTGGGCGGCGGCACGGTCATCGGCGCGGGCAGCACGATTGGCGGCAACGTATTCATCATGGACAGCGTCGCCCCGAATTCATTGGTGATTTATGACGGCTTGGATATGCGCGTGTTGAGCAAGAACGATAAAAACGCCGCGCTGGATTTTCAGATTTGACGGGCGCGGATTGTTAAAAAATCAGCGCGGCGTTTGCGAGCCGGAATTTCCGTGCGAATGATTTTCACGCACACCGGGATGCTCCTGTTCAAAACGATAAATCCGGAGAATTTGCGCGGCCACATCATTGTTCGGGTCAAGCTGCAAGGCTCGTTCCATCAAGGTTTGCGTATTTTTCCAATAGCCGATTTGCTGGCGCGTTTGCACGGCACAGAAAAATAAAATTGTGAACGCGACGGTCACGGCGATAATTTTTCCGACTAGCCGCACAAAAAATTTCTCGCCAACTTCCGCGGTTCCCCAAACGAGCAGCACGCAAAAACCGATACCCGGCAGATAGGTGTAGCGGTCGGCGATGGAAAGTTTGTTCAGCGTCACCGCCGTCACTGGCAGCAGCATCACGAGAAACCAGAGCCAGCCTGCGAGCAGCCACGGACGGCGACGCCAGTTGAATCCCGCGAAAATCGAAATCCCCAATAACAGCAACGTCGCCGTGAGCAGATGAAAGGTGGAGATGTGTTCCGGGCGCAAATAAAGAAACGACAAATCCTGTGGCCATAAAATTTTTTCGACGTAGCCAAATAAATCCGCCGTCAGGTGTTCCAGCCGCGTGAACAAAGTCGTTGGCTGCTTGGGCAATAAATTGTGTTGCGCGAAAACGGTGGTCGCACCGAAGACGATGGATAAAAAAAAGAACGGCCATTTCTCGTGCAGTTGAATGTTGAAAGTCGAAGGTTGAAGGTTTTGTGACGGCGAACCTTTAACTTTCAATTTGTTACCTGCAATCCGTCCGAGCGGCCAGAAATCTAGCAGTAATAAAATCACCGGCAGCGTGACGGCCATCGGCTTGGCGAGCAGCGCGAGGAGATAAAAAATCAGCGCGAGGCGGGGGCGGGCGGGTGATGCGTGAGGCGTGATGCGTGAATCTTCCACATCGCGTCCAACAGTATTCACGGAGCACGCCTCGCGCATCATGTTCCCCGCATGACGTCTCACGCATTTCACATAAGCCAGCAGAGTCAGCAAAAAGAAAAACGCGCACAGCACGTCCTTGCGTTCCGCTGCCCACGCGACGGATTCTACGCGCAGCGGATGCAACGCGAACACCGCCGCGACGAACGCGCTGCGCCAAAATTTTCCCGTGAGCAAATCCAGCAGCCACAGTAACAAGACAGCGTTCGCGCAGTGGATCAGCACGTTCATCAAGTGATGCGCGCCGGCATTCACGCCAAAGAACTGGCAGTCCGTCATGTGCGAGAGCCATGCCAGCGGATGATAATTAGCGCAATGATAACCCATGAAAGCCCAGACGAAGCCCGGTGCCGACCAGCCAGCGCGCACGGTGGGGTTTTCAAAAATGTATTCGTCGTCGTCGTATTCGATGAAGCCGTTGTGGATCACGGGCCAGAAGGTCGCGAGCGTGACGAGCGTGAGCAGGAGGCAGAAAAGTTTTTTCCGCAGTTGAAGTGAAAGCCGTGTCACGATGAAAGACTGCAAAAATTTCGCTGCGCCTACCAGTGCGGAAAATCAGTCGAGGTGAAAAACTTCCTTGAGTGGTTTGGTGACGGGTGAATGGTCAGGATGCGTTTCCATTAACGGAGCCATGTGATTCCACCACTTGCGGACGATTGGTGAATCCGGCAACGCTGCCGCTGAATTTTTCTCGCCCAACTTTTGCACGGCGAACAGCGTGAGCGTTTCCTCGTCGAGAAAGATCGAGTAATCAGAAACGCCCGCCGCCTTCAATTCCGCCGCCAGCTCCGGCCAGAGTTCGTCGTGGCGTTTTTTATATTCCGCCACCGCGCCCGGCTTCAGTTTCATTTTGAAAGCCAGACGCGGCATGGTGGAAATTTATTTGGTGACCGATTGTGTGGTCGCCGCTTCGACCTTGGCCTTGGCGGCGTTGGTGGCATCCTCGGATTTTTTGTTGCCCCAGCCGATGATGCAGGTCGAGCCGACGAGCAGTGCGAGCATCAGCGCGACGAGTTTTTTGGTGAACGGCTGTGCGCCCTTCCATTCCTTGAAGAAAATTCCCCAGAGCGTGCTGAAGATAATGATGCTCGCCATGTGCAGCGTCCAACTGGAAAATTTATACGCGCCCATCTGGCTTTCGCCCATTGAGTAGAAGAAAAATTGCAGATACCAAAACGTGCCGGCGAGGATGCAGAACAACCAGTTGCCGACGAGCGGCACATAGCTGCCGACCTCGAACGATTGCACGGAAGTTTTTCCGCCGTGGCCGTCACCGCCCGCTGACTGGCTTTTCACCGGCTTCACGACGGAGCTGAAGTATTGATGCCCCGAGCCGTTCTTGATGTGCAGCATCACGCACCAAAGAAAATTGGTCGTCAGGCCGCCAAGCAAAATGGTGACCACCACTGGTAGGCCGGCAAATTTTGGATCCGTTCCGTGTTGCAGCGAGAGATCGTGGATCGGGGTTCCGTATTGAAAACCAAACGAGAAACACGCGCTCATCAAACCGGAAAAAACGGCGATCAAGAGACCTTTCCACAAATTAAATTCGGGCAGCACTGTGTTATTGCCGCGTGTTTCTTTTTCTTTCAATACTCCGGCAATACCGCCGATGGCGATGCCTACCAAGCACACGACGATTCCCAACAGCACTGTCGGCCCGCCCACGCTCGTGCCAGAGTGGTTCAATAATTTGTCGGCGAATTGATGTTGCAAAATCGGCGGAACCAGCGTGCCGCCCATCGCGCAAAAACCGAGTGCCACCGCCATGCCGAGCGACATTCCGAGATAGCGCATCGTCAGGCCGAACGTCAATCCGCCAAAGCCCCACAGCGCGCCCATGAGATACGTCATCCAAAAATCATGCCGCGTCGCTTCGTGCAGCACGGTGAGTAAATCTTTCGACAGCAGGAAAGCGCCAATCCACGGGCAGATGAGCCAACTAAACATTCCGCCCGCGAGCCAGAAAGTTTCCCACGACCATTTACGCACGCCTTTGAAGGGCACATAAAAACTGCCGGAGGCCAGACCGCCCAGCCAGTGAAAGACGACGCCAAGTAAGGGATTCGATTGCATGATTTGGTTTGGTTTTTTGAACCGCTAATCTTCGCTAATCCACGCTAATCTTTTAAGCATGGCGCGCTTCGTCGCGGTGGTTTTCGGTTTGTTTTTTTATTAGCGGAGATTAGCGGTTCAAATTTTTTTAGCGTTGGCTCAAAACATTTTTCTCGTAGCTCTTCACTTCGGTGAGCCAATGTTCACCAACAGGCACGCCTTGTTGCTCGCAGTAATGATCCCAGACCGCGCCGAACGGCAGCGACTTGGCTTCTTCCTGCAACGCGAGGCG
>JANYCI010000271.1 GCA_025360325.1 Limisphaerales bacterium
GATAAACAAAGATTTGAAAATCCCGCCGGGTGGCACAGGCTTCCAGCCTGTCGTTTCGGGCGTCGCGCCCGAAACCGTAAAGCGAGGTGGACAACCCCTGATCTGCCCGGTCAAAAACAGCGAATGACCCTCGACGAAATCCGGCGCGACGCCGGATTTGACGGGCGCGACGCCCGTGCCACCCAGAATTCCGCCGCGTTGACGCTGCGGGCAAACGCGGCTACTCTGCCGTCCGTCGAAAAATGATTGCCACCCTCGCCCCCAAAACCGCCGCCGCGCCGAATTTCCGCACCGGCGATGAACGGCTCGTCAAACTCACCGCCAACGCTGCCAAAAAAGTTTCCACCCTCCTTACCAAGCAAGGCCGTGCGAACGGCGTGCTGCGCGTGGCCGTGGTCGGCGGCGGCTGCTCCGGGTTGTCCTACAAGATGGATTTGCAGGACGGCCCCGCGAACCGCGACATCCTCGTGGAGAGCGGCGGCGTGCGCGTGGTGGTGGACCCCAAGAGCGCGCTCTACGTGACCGGCAGCGAACTCGATTACGTGGACGCCTTGCAGGATGGCGGCTTCAAGGTGAAAAATCCTAACGCCGCCACGAGCTGTTCGTGCGGGGAAAGTTTTAGTGCGTGAGAGCCGACTCCAAATAGAATTTTCAAGAATGAGCGACCGTAATAAATTACTCTTAATCGGTTTTGTTTTGACCGTGTGCGCGGTAGCGTTTTTTTGGAGAGGGCCAGAATATTTTGCTAAAAGAGGAGTAGTTAAACTGAATAACGGAGACTACAAGGGAGCAGAGGCGGATTTTAGCAAGGCGATTCAAAGCAGCGAGGATTCAATGTTTTATCGCGACAGAGGTTATGCACGCCGCTTGCAAGGTAATTATTCTGGTGCGCTCACAGATTTGAACCACGCCATTCAGCTAAATTCTAACAATACCAACGCTTACTTTGATCGCGGGTTGACCGAGTTGAAGTTGGGAAATTTTAACGATTCGGTTTCAGACATGACAAAATACATTGAGCAAGATTCCTTCAATGCAGAGGCCTATTTTAGCCGTGGCTGGTCGCTTCAACAAATTGGGAAGATAACCGCTGCGGTTGCCGACTACGATAAGGGCATTATGCTCAATCCGAACTACCCGGAAGCTTTTTTAGTTCGCGGAATCGCCAAGCAAAGTTTAAGCAATTTATCCGGAGCTATGGCTGATTTCACAAAGGCCATCGAATTAAAAACCAACGACGCTCTGGCTTATGGGGCGCGAGCTTTAGTCCATAAGTCCAACCGCAATTGGACTGGCCTCTCCAACGACCTGAATTCATTTCAGCAATATAAAAAAACAAACTGAACACAGTGCTGTAATAATGGCGATGCAAGACAATTTTCAGTTCGATTATTTTTCCCTGCTCTCCGAACCGCGCCGCCCGTGGCTGGATACGGATTTGCTCAAGCAAACTTTTCTCACGCTCTCGGCCAGCGCGCACCCGGACAAAATCCATTCCGCCAGCGACGCGGACAAAGCGGACGCCACCAAAAAATTCACGGAGCTGAACGCCGCGTTCCATTGCCTCGCCGAACCCAAATCGCGCCTGCTGCACCTGCTCGAACTCGAACGCGGCGCGAAGCCGGCGGACATCCAGCAGATTCCCGCCGCGCTCGCGGATCTGTTCGCCGGCATCGCCACCACCTGCCGCCACGCCGATGCGTTTCTCGCGGAAAAATCCTCGGTCACCTCGCCGCTGCTGCAAGTCCAGTTATTCGAGCGCGGACAGGATTGGGTGGAGAAACTCAACGCGCTCCAACAAACCTTGAACGCCTTGCGCGAACAGGCGCTGACGGATTTGAAATCGCTGGATGCCGTATGGATGCAGGCTGAAAACAATTCGCGCACAGAAATTTTGCCGAAGCTGGAAGAGCTTTACCGGCTGTTCGGCTACTTCAATCGCTGGCAAAACCAGATCCGTGAACGCGTGGTGCAGCTTTCATTTTGAAAATTGTTTTGTTGAACGCTCGCCCTCACCCCGGCCCTCTCCCAGCGGGAGAGGGTCAGGGTGAGGGAGAACGCTGAAACTTTCAGAAAGGAACCGTTTCACTAATCTCGTTCGACCCATTCCAACGTGGCAACTTTTTGCCAAAGAATGTTTCGCCGTGCGGCGGGAAATTGATTATTTTTCCAGCACGAAAATGAAATCCGTCTCCTGCCCCATCTGGCTGCCGTTCGCGGTGGCGCTCGTGCTGCTCACCCTCACCGGTTGCAAACGCGATGAAGTGAAAGTTTATCAGGCCGACGCAAACGAGGCGGCGGCGTCCGCAACGCCATCCGCCGCGATGCCGATGACCATGCCGCCGGGCCTGCCCGCGCCGGACAACCAAGGCCGTCCGCAGTTGAAATTTATTTTGCCCGCCGGCTGGAAGGAAAATCCCGCGTCGCAATTCCGTGTGGCGAGTTTTTCAGTTTCCGAAAACGGCCAGCAGGCGGATGTGAGCGTGATCCCGATGGACGGCATGGCGGGCGGCAATCTGGCGAACGTGAACCGCTGGCGCGGACAGATCGGCCTCGAACAGATTGAAGAAAGCGCGCTGCCGGCCTTGACGGAAAAAGCGGAGATCGCAGGGCAAGCGGCAGAGTTGTTCGACCTCGCCGGCACGGGCGGCGCGGCGCAGCGCATCATCGCGAGCGTGTTGCACCGCGAGAACACGGCGTGGTTTTTCAAGATCACCGGCGCGAGCGAGCTGGTGGAGAAAAATAAAGCGGCATTCATCGCGTTTCTGAAATCGGTGGAGTTTGGCGGATCACCCGCATTGCCAATGAACATGAGCCAATTGCCACCATCGCATCCGGCGATTTCTGAAAAGAATGTCGCCGTGCCGCCGAGCGACAAACCAAGCTGGACAGTTCCCGCTGGCTGGTCCGATGCGCCGCTCACGCAATTTCTCATCGCCAAATTTTCCATTGCGGCCGCAGATGGCGAAGCGGCAGTGAATGTGAGTTCGCTCACTGGCCAAGGCGGCGGCCTCGCGGCGAATGTGAACCGCTGGCGCGGACAGCTTGGTCTGCCGCCGATTTCGGAAATTATTTCCACCGAGATTGAAGTGCCCGGCGGCAAGGCGACGGTGGTGGATTATTCCGGCACGGACGCGAAGACCGGCAAACCCGCGCGGCTCCTCGGCGTCATGGTGCCGCAGTCCGGTGCGACGTGGTTTTACAAATTGATGGGTGACGAAAAAATTGTGGCCGCGCAGAAAGAGGCGTTCGTGAAATTTATCCAGTCCGCCAAATACCCCGATGCTCATTAAAAAAATAGTTTCGCTCTTCACGTCGTTGAAGTTGACGGTCACGCTGCTGGCGTTCTCCATCGTGCTCGTTTTTGTCGGGACGCTGGCGCAGGCGGACGAGGGGCTTTACGGCGCACAGGCGCATTACTTCAAGCAATGGATCGTGGTCGGCGCAAATCTTTTTGGGCATTACGTTCCGCTGCTGCTGCCGGGCGGCTATCTGCTCGGCACGCTGCTGCTGGCAAATCTGATCTGTGCGCACATTCAGCGCTTCCAGTTCACGACAAAAAAAATCGGCATCCAGCTCGCGCACGCAGGCGTGATCGTGCTGCTCGTGGGCCAGCTCGCGACGGATTTTCTCGCGCGCGAATTGCAGGTGAATTTCATCGAGGGCGAGACGCGCGGTTATTCCGACAGCGCAATGGATTACGAACTGGTTTTCAATGACGGCAACAATGTGACCGCGATCCCGGCCTCGCTGTTGAAGCGCGGCGCGGAACTGAAATACCCCAGCCTCGCGTTCACCATCCGCGTGAAAGAATTTTGGAGAAATTCCGACCTGAACTTCCGCCCGCCGATGATGAAAAATTCACCGTCGCTGACGACCAATGGCATCGCGGCGAAATTCGATTTCCGCCCGTTGCCGGAGGTGAAGACGACGGAGCAAAAAAATATTCCAACCGCCGTTTTGGAACTGGCGGACACCAAAAATTCTTTCGGCGACTGGGTGGTTTCTGATTTTGCCGGCGAGCCTGGCATTGTGCAGGGAATTCAAAACGGCTACATCGAACAGGTGGGCGCGGAGATGGCGCGGAAGATTGCCGGTGATCTCGCCGCGCCGCAGAGCATCGCGACAGACGGGCGAACCTTCACCTTCACGCTGCGCCCGGAGCGCGTGCGGCACCCGTATTCGCTGACGCTGCTCAAGGCCACGCACACGGTTTATCCCGGCACAGACACACCGAAAGATTTTCGCAGCCGTGTGCGGTTAGAAAATTCCACAACCCGCGAAAACCGCGAGGTGGAAATTTCCATGAACCACCCGCTGCGCTACGGCGGCTACACTTATTACCAGAGCCAGATGACGGCGGGCGATCTGGTGGAACGCGCGGGACAAACGCCGTCGTCCGTGCTGCAAGTCGTCCGCAATCCCAGCTGGCTCACGCCTTACATCGGCTGCGTGATGGTGGGCTTGGGATTGGTGATACAGTTTATGAAGCACCTGGTCGGATTTGTTTCCAAGCGAAAAGTGAAATGAAAAAGATTTTCCAAAAATGGTTCCCGCCGTTCCTGATGTTCGTGATGGCGCTGTGGTTCTTCGGCAAATTGCAAACGCCGAAGGAAAAGGATTTCGCCTTCACCGGATTCGGCGAGCTGCCCGTCACCGCCAATGGCCGCGTGCAGCCGATGGATTCGCTCGCGCGGAATTCGCTGCTGCAATTGCGCGAACGGCAGCGGCTGTATCTGGAGCCGTGGAAGGAATGGTATGAAAAACAAAAATCCATTTCCGCGATTGAATGGCTCGCGAATGTGATGATGAATCCCGTCGTGGCCGACGCGTGGCCGGTCTTCCGCGTGGATCATCCTGATCTCGTGTCGCTGTTGAAGCTGCCGGAGAAAGACCGCGCGAAACAGTCTGACGGAAAACATTTTTCTTGGAACCAGATTCAACCGGTGCTTGAAGCGTTCAATGAACAGAACGTTCAGGTGCAGGGCATCAAAGGGCCGGATCGCAATGCCTACCAACGCGCCGTCTCCCAGTTGCACAACCAGATCACGCTCTACGCGCGGTTGAAACTGGCGGTGCAGCCCGGTGCCGCGCAGGACTGGCCGGCGGAGTTGGCGGCGTATGAAAAATTCGTCCCTGCCGCCGTCGCCGCCGCGCGCGCGCAGCAGGCCGGGGAAAAATTCGACGAGGAGGCGTTCAAGGAATTTTCCGGTTACATCCAGGCGTTTCAAATGATGAGCCAGTGGGAACCGCCGCTGATTTTGCCGCCGAACGGAACACGCGAATGGCGGCGCATGGGCGATGCGTTGCTCGACGTGCCGCGCGGCGTGGCCGTGGACACCGCGATGCGTGACTACGCGAAAATGTCCGGCGCACTCGCAGCCAATGACGCGGACGTGTTCAACGCCGCGCTGAAAGATTACAAAGCCTCGCTCGTGCCGGCACAGGCACAGGCGCTCGCCAAGTCGCGCGCGGAAGTGTTCTTCAACCAGATGGAGCCGTTTTACAATGCGACCGTCATCTACATTCTCGCCGGACTGCTCGCGGTTTTTTCATGGTTCAATTTGTCGGAAGTGTTGCGCCGCTCGGCGGTGTGGCTCATTGGCCTCGCGTTCGTGATTCATACCATCGGCCTGGTTTACCGGATGATTTTGGAAGGCCGCCCGCCGGTGACAAATCTTTATTCCTCCGCCATTTTCATCGGCTGGGGCGCGTGTCTGCTCGGAATCATTTTGGAAAAATTTTACAAGAACGGCATCGGCTGTGTCGTGTCGGCCGGCATCGGTTTCATCACGCTCATCATCGCGCACCACCTCGCGCTCGAAGGCGACACGATGGAAATGATGCGCGCGGTGCTGGACACGAATTTCTGGCTCGCCACGCACGTTGTCGCCGTGACGACCGGCTACGCGAGCACGTTTGTGGCGGGATTTCTCGCGCTGATTTATATCGTGCGCGGCGTGTTCACAAAAACTTTAGACGAGGCAACCGGCAAATCACTCGCGCGGATGATTTACGGCATCGTCTGTTTCGCGACGCTGTTCAGTTTTGTCGGCACTGTGCTCGGCGGCATCTGGGCGGATCAATCATGGGGAAGATTTTGGGGTTGGGATCCAAAAGAAAACGGCGCGCTCATCATCGTGCTCTGGAACGCGCTGATTTTGCATTTGCGTTGGGGCGGCATCATTCGCGAACGCGGCCTCGTGGTCTGCGCCATCGGCGGGAACATCGTCACGAGCTGGTCGTGGTTCGGCGTGAACATGCTCGGCATCGGTCTGCACAGCTATGGCTTCACGGACGCGGCGTTCTTTTGGCTGATGCTGTTTGTGTTGAGCCAGCTCGCGTTCGTGGCACTGGGATTATTGCCAGAAAAGAAATGGCGCAGCTTCCGAGCATGAGGCGGGCGGCGCTGCCGCGCCCCCTTTGCTGCACCAGGGAAAACCGTCCGAGGCGGGCAAGCGGTGGGATGTTCAGTTGATGTAAGCCGGGGTTTCACTTGGTTCACCGGCAGAGAAGCTGCGCCAGCGTCAATTTCTTGGCACCACGCGTGCCATGGTTGGCGTGTAAAGTTCTATTATCTTTCAATGTAGTTGAACCTCATAATGAATGTTTTTTGTTCAACGGACAAAGAAGCTTTTATTTTCGTTACTTGTTGGTGTCATTCGTGTTTTGGCTGGCGCGGCTGTGTCCGCCCATAAAAATGGTTTTGACCGGATGATTGGTAAAGATTGGTGCTACGCCGGGGAACAAGGTCGCGAGGTTAGTGAATACCAGTGGCGGGCGGAGAATGTATTTGGGGTCGTCAACTCTTAATTGAATCAAACCTTTGTCAGGCAGATATAACTCGACTGAGGCAGGGCTATTGCCGGGGGCGTCGTTTTCCAGCGGCACCCACCAGACATAGTAGATTGGCACAAAATCTTTTTGCGGCACGTCCCCAAGCTCGGTGAGTCCACTCCACATTGGCGACACGGCGATGCGCGCCTTGCAATCCCGACTCAGGGCTTTCACGTCCATGTGGATGGCCGCCAGCCATTGCGTTGCCATTTGGTAGGCTGTATTAGTGTCCATTTGCGCGACGGGCAGCCGACCACGATCCCGAATGGCAAAGCACTGGGCTTAACCCGGATTGATGGACACCTTGTGGCGGCGGCGGGCATGGTTATGGTTTAGTTGGTTTGGTGTTCAAAGTCCACAGGTGATTTGAAGCCGAGGGCGCTGTGGCGCCGCACCCGGTTGTAGTATTTTTCGACG
>JANYCI010000290.1 GCA_025360325.1 Limisphaerales bacterium
GCAGGCGTTGCGCGAACTGACGACGTGGGCCGACAAAGGCTACGACCTCGCCATCACGCCGGATGGCCCGCGCGGTCCATGCTATCGCGTGCAAGACGGAGCCATCGCGCTCGCGCAAATCACCGGGCGCGCGCTCGTGCCTATCTCGCATCAGGTTCGTTGGAAAATTACGTTGCGGAGCTGGGATCGATTTCAAATTCCGTTGCCATTTTCGCGCTGCGATATTGCTATTGGAAAAGCGTTTCACGTGCCGCGCGACTTGGCGCCAGAAGCGCGTGAAACTATTCGTCAGGAATTCGAGGCGGAACTGCTCGCCATTGGCGGCGATAAAAAATGATTGCTCGCGTCAGTCTCGAAATCGCGCTGCGGAAGGAGTTTGATTATCTCGTTCCCGCCGAACTCGCCGGCAAAGTGGATGTGGGCAGCCGCGTGCAGGTTCCGTTTGGTGCGCGGAAAATTCTGGGCGTCGTCACGGCGGTCGCGGAGGAATCCGCGCACACGAATCTCAAACCCATCATCAAAGTCATCGGCGCACAAACGCTCGTGACGCCAAAGGTGCTGCAACTTGCGCGGTGGATTGGTGAGTATTACTGCTGCGCGCCGGAGACCGCATTGAAAAGTGTTTTACCCGAAGCGGTGCGGAAGGAAGATGCCTCGTGGCGCGAGCGTTTGTTTGTGCGCGTCCAGTCGCTGATCGGTGAATTTCCCAAGTTACCAAAACGTCAACAAGACGTTTGGAACATTATCGAAGAGCGGCAGGAAATTTTGTTGTCCGAGTTGGTGGAACTCGCGACGACAACGGCAGCCACGGTGCGGAAACTGGAAGATCGCGGATTGATTTCCATCACGAATGAAATTGCCGAACGCGATCCGTATGCGAACGAAACCATCCTCGCCTCGCAGCCGATTGTCCTGAATCCCGCCCAGGCAAACGCGCTTGAAAAAATCAAAGTGGCGATGGATACGCCAAATGGTCTGGGTGGAACCGGCTTCCAGCCGGTCGTTTCTGGCATCCTGCCGGAAACCCACGGGACGCGTATGCCAGACTCAAGCGCGAACGCGGGTTTGCAGTCCATGCCTCAAAAGAATTTGGCTGGAAGCCAAATTCAACCGGCTGGAAGCCGGTTCCACCCCATCACCGAACCGACGGCGCGGCGACGGTTGTTGCCGCACTTCGAGATTCCCGGTTCTACTTATCACATCACCTGGCAGACACACAACAAACTCCAGCTTTCGCTCGAAGCTCGCGCAAAAGTTTTAGAGGCATGTCATTTTTGGCATGGGAAAAAAATTAAATGTTATGCGGCGTGCGTGATGCCAGATCATGTTCACCTGTTGATTCAACCGCTGCCGATTCAGGAACGCGGCAAAGAGGGCGTGCATTCCCTTCCGGAAATTTTGCATAGCATCAAGTCGTTTTCGGCAAACGAGGCAAATATAATCATGCAGCGCAGCGGGCCAGTGTGGCAGCAGGAATCGTTTGACCGGATGATTCGTTCCGAATCCGACTTGCACGAGAAGTGGAATTACATTTGGAACAACCCGCGTGAATTGGGGTTGGTGGGTCCGCTGGAAGAATATCCCTACATTTGGACGCCGGATTACAAATCGGGTGGAACCGGCATCTTGCCGGTTGTTTCCGGCTTCCAGCCGGAAACCCACGAGGCGCACGTGCCTCACACCAACGCAAGCGCGGGTTTGCAGTCCACGCCTCAAAAGAATTTGGCTGGAAGCCAAATTCAACCGGCTGGAAGCCGGTTCCACCCGGGACAACGTGGAAGCTCTCACACTTTTCTCCTGCACGGCGTCACCGGCTCCGGCAAAACGGAAATTTATCTGCAAGCCATCGCGCACGCTTTGGAGCAAGGCAAAGGCGCGATCGTGCTGGTGCCGGAAATTTCGCTGACGCCGCAGACGGTTGAGCGGTTCAAAGCGCGATTCAGTTCAGGAAAATTACAGACGCTCGTCGCGGTATTGCATTCGCATTTGAGCGCGGGTGAGCGGCATGACGAGTGGCATAAAATCCGGCAAGGTCGTGCGCGGATTGTCATCGGTGCGCGCTCGGCTATTTTTGCGCCAGTCGAGCCGCTTGGTCTCATCATCGTGGACGAGGAACATGAGTCCACTTACAAGCAGGAGGAAGCACCGCGCTATCACGCGCGCGATGTCGCGGTGATGCGCGGGCAGATGGAAAATGCCGTCGTGGTGCTGGGTTCCGCCACGCCTTCGATGGAAAGTTTTTACAACTGCAAAAATGGAAAGTTCACGCTGCTCGAACTTCCCGAACGCGTGGACGATCAAAAAATGCCGCTCGTGCGCGTCGTGGATATGAGACAAGCCGCGTCGGGTGCGCGCGGCAAGGAAGGCAGCATCCCGATTTTTTCGCCGCAACTCAAAGAGGCCATCACGAAACGATTGGAGCGCGGCGAGCAGACGATTTTATTTCTCAACCGGCGCGGCTACTCGACTTCGCTGCAATGCCCGAAATGTGGTTACGTCGCGAACTGTCCGAATTGCAGTCTCACGCTGACGTATCATCGACCGGAGCAAAAACTTTCCTGTCACATCTGCGGCCACAGCGAGCGCGTGCCGAATGTCTGCCCGGAACCCAAATGCAAAAACCCCGCCATCCGCTTCGCCGGCACCGGCACGCAGCGGGTCGAGGACATCTTGGGAAAACTATTTCCGCACGCACGCATCAAGCGCATGGACGCCGATGTGATGCGGAAGAAAGATGATTACAAACACGTCCTCGATCAATTTCGTCATGGGAAAATTGACATTCTCATCGGCACGCAGATGATCGCGAAAGGTCTGCATTTTCCGAACGTCACGCTGGTGGGAATTATTTTTGCGGACATGGCGTTGAATATGCCGGACTTTCGCGCGAGCGAGCGGACGTTTCAATTGCTCACGCAAGTCGCCGGTCGCGCTGGTCGTGGAGACGTGGAAGGCGAAGTGTTTGTGCAGGCGTTCACGCCCTTTCATCCGGCGATCCAATACGCACGCCGTCACGACTTCGTAGGTTTTTATGAACAGGAAATTGCGTTTCGCAAAGAATTAAATTACCCACCGACCGGACGTGTCGCACTGCTGACGCTCAAAGGGCGCAATGAGGACAAAGTGAAATTTTCGGCGGAGCATTTGAAACGCGAACTGGAAAAACGACATTCGGAATTGGGCGGCTTGCAGATCTCTGGTCCCGCGCCCGCACCGTTGTTGCGCGCGGAAAATAATTATCGCTATCAAATCATGCTGCGCACTCGGGCGATGAGCCGGTTGAGCCAGTCGCTTTCCAAAATCGTTCAGACGCTGGTGTTGCCGGATGATGTGACCTTGGCCGTGGACATTGATCCGGTGAACTTGAGTTGAACGCCGGTTATTTTGTGTTGGCCGGGAGGTGGCGCACCTCGATGGATTTGACCGTGACCACGGAACCGCCGGCAGGGAACACCGAGACGCAGCGGTCAATGTGCGAGTAATCGCCCTGGTGTTCATAGCGCAGGGCTTTGTCCACATAGATGGACTGCCGCGTGGGCGTGACCACCCAACGAATCGCGACGAACTGGCCGGGAGGAATTTTGCCCGCATCCGGCTGATGCCGTCCGTTGGCCGGCCCGCCGTCCACCCGCAGCTCAAGCTGGTTGCCCTCCCAATTAAAGATGACCTGATCCGCCGCGTAGCCGAGGCGAAGGTTGGTCGTGTCGGTCTTCGCCACGATCTTGATTTCCACCGGCGGCTTGAATGTCCCGGGCGTGTTCAGGCAATCCTTGTCGGCCAGCACGATCCCTTGGGAGTTGATGATGCGATCGCGACTGATGTGGTCAGCGGCGCGAACTTCCGGGGCAGACCAAGGATGAAATAGAGTGAGGCCGCCGAGGATGGCGGGCAGGAGAAATGTATTTTTCATTGGAAAGATTGTGGCTGGACTATGTCTGCTGAAAAAAGATTTTAATAAAACGTTGCCCCGGTTCATGCCGTCACGCCGCCGGCGATGTATTGTTCCAACTGCTCGATCTCCGCGCTTTGCGTAGAGATGATCCAGTTCACGAGGTCGCCGATGGAAATGATACCGATGACTTTGGTGCCTTCGACGACTGGCAAGTGCCGGACGCGATGTTCGGTCATCAAGCGCATCCCGTCTTCCACAAAATCATCCGGCGATACGGTCACGACGTTCCCGGTCATCACCTCAGCCACGCGTGTGTCGCGCGAGGACTTGCCTTGCAGCGCAATCTTGCGGGTGTAATCACGCTCGGTAAAAACTCCCGCGAGCCGTTCGCCGGACAACACGAGGAGCGCGCCGATGTTTTTTTCCGCCATGAGTTTGATGGCGTCGAAGACCGTGGCTTCCGGCGCGATGCTCCAGAGCGCCGAGTTTTTTTGGTGCAGGAGGGAGCTGATGGGATAGGTGGTTTTCATAGGCGTGAAACCGTTATCTGCCTCTCGCGGTCAGAATTCAAGAAAATAATTTGAATGATTAATGAATGATTGAAAATGAGACATTCGCCGGACTTCAATTCACTAACGAAATTTTAACTTCAACCTCCATCTTGTGGTCGCGCGTGCCACGGTAATTACCAGATATTGGCGGCACATCCCCGTAGTCGCGACCATTACCGATCTTCACATAGGTCTCACCGAGTTGGCAATTATGTGTCGGATCAATGCCGCGCCAGCCGTAGCCAGGAATAAAAACTTCCATCCACGCGTGCGTGGCGCTCGCCGCTTCCGTGGCGAGATAACCACTGACATAGCGCGCGGGAATTTTCAGCGCCCGACATAGTCCAATCATGAGATGCGCAAAATCCTGGCACACGCCGCGCCGGTCTTTGATGACATCGCGCATATGCGTGTGAACGTGCGTGGAAAAAGATTCGTATTTTAGATAGCCGTTGACGAATTTCATCAGCGCAAGCACGGCCAGCCACGCGTCGTCCACACCATCGGTCGCGTCGAGCGCAAGCTTCCATGCGTCCGGCGAGAGTTCCACGAAGCGGCTCGCCTGCAGATAATCAAAGCAACGCTCGATGTTCGGTGCCTCTTTCATCTTGGCGAATGAACAAAGTTTTTCGGCCGGCAAGGGCGTGGGTGGATTGGTGATGACGCGTGATTGCGCTTCAATCATCAAGCTGCTGTGGGCCTCGATAATTTCGAAATGGTTAACCCAGTTGGAATAAAAATCCGTGAAATGGGTGAGGCGCACGGCCGGTAACACTTTCAATAAAAACGATTCCACCGTCTGCTCCGGGATGGGCATCGGTTGGAGGCGGACGTCATTGAAACTATCGCGCACGGGCGTGGCATAGTGATAACGGGTGCGATGCAAAATATCGTATTTCATTTATCAATCCAACGGCTCGACATCCACGGAAACTTTGACTACGTGTTGCCCCCCGCCAGTGAGGATTCCCGCAACCGGACTCACGTCGCCAAAGTCACGGCCATAGGCAACGGTGATATGATCCAAGTCGGTCTGGCAATTATTGGTGGGATCAAAATCTATCCAGCCCGTGCCCGGAGAAAAAATCGAAAACCATGCGTGGCTCGCATCCACGCCGACGAGACGCGCCTTGCCTTCCGGCGGACGCGTCCGCAAATAACCGCTGACGTAGCGCGCGGGCAAACCGAGTGAGCGCAGAAACGCAATGCCGAGATGTGCAAAATCCTGACAAACCCCGCGACGTTTCTGCCACACTTCTTCCAGCGGGGTGGCGACGGTGGTGGCTCTGGAATCAAATTTGAAATCCTTGAAGATACGTTTGGTCAAATCCCGCGCGCCAGTAATCAACGGCGTTCCATCGCGAAAACTTTCGCGGGCGTAATCGAACAATTCTTGCGACGCCCGGATCTGCGGTGAGTCGAAAACGAATTGATACGGCTCGACGACTTCCGGCGACACGGGATCGCGAAACATTTCCGCCACCGATTCCCACGAGGCCGTAGATTCATTCTGCGTTTGGCGGCGCGCATGAACCG
>JANYCI010000300.1 GCA_025360325.1 Limisphaerales bacterium
CCCTGATCGTGTGAGTCAATACACATCAGTGCTTCCAAAAGACTCCATGATTTCTGCTACACCTAGTTTGAATCAGTGGTATATCGGCTATGCCTATTTAGGCGGAATAAAAAAATGGACTGGCGGTGGCGGAACTTATACAAGTTATAGTCCTATAAAATTTGGAAGTTCAAAACCTGCTTGGGCATTGGCGGTGGATGCAAATATATGGATGCCCGACCTTAAGCAATGGACTGGGCCGTGGCTTCATGGGGCAGGCAGTGGCAATCTGGCGGCGTGGGGTTTCGAATATGATTTAAGCCCGCCGCATCCCAAGGGAGGTTTTCCCGCTGGTGGCAATCAGGTGTTCGCGGATGGTTCGGCAAGATGGTGCAAATTTACCGATATGAATCGTTTTATCGAATATGGCAGCGGGCTTGGTCACCCTACGGACTTTTATTGGTCTCAAGACAGCTCGGATTTTGATGCTGCATTGATTGCCGCCTTGCCGTCATTAAAGTGAGCCAAGGTTCAAATTCACCCGTCCGGCTTTGTGGAAACTACAACCGAACGAATTTTCTTTCGTCCTTTCAATCCAACTTATGCGCCAACTGATTCTGCGCACCTCGTTGTGCGCTTTGCTCGCAGTTTCCGCCATTCACGCTGCGGAAAACCCTTCGCTGCCCTTCGTCAGTCCGATCTTTGGCGATAACATGGTGTTGCAGCGCGGCAAACCCATCCGCTTCTGGGGTTGGGCGAAATTTGGTGAAACCATCCGCATCGAACTCGATGGCCGCGCGGCGACGGCGGTGGCAAACTCCGCTGGCCGCTGGCAGGCGGAAATAAAATCTCCCGCGCCGGGCGGGCCTTACACGGTGAAAATTTCCGGTGCGGAAAATAGCGTGGTGCTGCATGAAGTTCTGGTTGGCGATGTCTGGCTCTGCGGCGGACAATCCAACATGGAGCTTGGACTTTCGCGCGTCCAAAATGGCGAAGCGGAAATCAAGTCAGCGAACCATCCAGAAATCCGCATCTTCAAAGTCCCGTCGCACGTCGCTTATGTGCCTGCCGAAACGGTGCCGGGCGCGTGGAAAATTTGTTCGCCGCTGACGGCGGGTGAGACCGGCGGCATTTCCGCTACGGCGTATTTTTTTGCGCGAAAAATTCAGGAGGAAATCCATGTGCCCATCGGCCTCATTGTGGACTGTCTTGGTGGCACGCCGGCAGAAAGTTGGACGAGTGCGGAGACATTGCGCCCGCTGAAAGAGTTCGATCAGCCGCTGGATGAAATTGAACGGCTGCACAAAAAAGGCGGCGCGGAACTCGGCAGTTTTCTCATGCACTGGCTGGCTGAAAACGACGCTGGAAATAATGTGTGGTCGGCGGCGGAATTCGATGATTCAAAATGGAAAGCCGTGGCTATCCCCGGCGGCTTGGCCGGACTCGGTCTCGGCGATGCGCCCGGCATCAGCTGGGTTCGCCGCGAAATTGCGTTGCCCGATCCGCTACCCGCTGGCAAAGCGGTGCTGCATCTCGGCGTGGTGGACAAGATGGACACGGCGTATCTCAATGGCCGCTGGGTTGGTGCGAGTTCGTGGGTGGAAAATCCGCGCGCCTATTTTATCGGCGATGGCATTTTGAAACCGGGGAAAAATATTCTCGCCGTGCGCGTTTTCAAAAATAAAGCAGCCGGTGGTTTCATGTCCAAAGCCGCTGACTTGAGCCTCGTAGTTGGCGAACAAAAAATTCCGCTCGCCGGCGAATGGCGCGGCGCGTTGAGCGCGGACTGCCGTCCGCCGCACACGCTGCCGCTGACGTATGAAAATTATCCCACGCTGCCGTCGGTGTTGTTCAACGGCATGATTGCGCCACTCGCACCGTTCACGATTCGAGGCGCGATCTGGTATCAGGGCGAGGCGAATTTTCAACGCGCCCATCAATACCGTTCGCTGCTACCGGCGATGATCAGCGATTGGCGGAAAACATTTTCGCAGGGCGATTTTCCGTTTTATATCGTGAGCTTGCCAAAATTTATGGCGCCCAAAAATTTGCCCGGAGAGGATGCGTGGGCGGAATTGCGCGAGGCGCAGGCGCTGACCGCGCGCACGGTGAAAAATTGCGCGCTGGCCGTGACCGTGGACACCGGCGAGGCGGATAACATTCACCCGCGAGATAAGCAGACTGTCGGTGAACGCTTAGCGCTCGTGGCGCTGGCGAACGAATACGGCCAGAAAATTTCCAGTGCCGGGCCAACGTTCGTTTCCGCTGAAAAAATTTCCGGAGCGCTGAAATTAAAGTTTTTCAACACCGCTGGCGGTCTGGTGGTGAAGGGCGAACGGCTTGGAGAATTTTCCGTGGCGGGCGCGGATCACCAATGGCACTGGGCCAATGCGAAGATTGAGGGAGATCACGTCATCGTATCGTCGCCGAAAGTTTCCGCGCCGCAGGCTGCGCGTTACGCGTGGCAAGCCAACCCCCAGGCCACGTTGTTCAACCAAGCCGGTCTGCCCGCCGCGCCTTTCCGCACCGATGATTGGCCGGGCGTTACGGACAAAGCAAAGCCGTGGTAGAAGCTTCTAGCCGCTCAACCAAAAGAGTTTGAGCTTTTACCTGCTGGATTTTTATCAGCGATGACTTGCTCCGAAAATAATTTGCCGAAAATTTTTCGACCAAAAAACTATTTCACCGAGTTATTCAACGGTGCGAGGCCTTCGATCCGCACTTCTAATTTATCACCGCTCTGGATGGAGCCGACGCCGCTGGGCGTGCCGGTGAGAATCACGTCGCCGGGCAGCAGTGTCATGTTGGTGGAAACAAAACTGACGATTTGCGCGGGCTTAAAAATGAGCTGGCTGGTGTTGGAATTCTGGCGGAGCTGGCCGTTTTGAAACTGCTGGATGTTTAATTGGCTGGGATCAAGCATCGTCTCGACGTAAGGGCCGAGCGGCGTGAAGGTGTCGAAGGATTTGCAGCGCGCCCACTGGCCATCGGCTTTTTGGATGTGGCGGTCGCTAATGTCTTGCGCGGCAGTGTAGCCAAAAATGTAGCGCCCCGCCTGCGTGGGCGAGACGTTGCGGATTTTTCTGCCGATGACGATGGCAAGTTCCGCCTCGAAATCGGTGCGGTGTCCAGGAAAGGGAATTTCAATCTTACCGCCGTCCGGCAGCAGCGAGGTGGTGGCTTTGAACCAGATGAGCGGTTCCTTCGGCAGTTCGCGACCCATCTCGCGCGCATGGTCGAGGTAGTTGATGCCAACGGCGATGATTTTCGTGGGCACGATTGGCACGAGGGTCTTGACGCCTTTGCGCGGCGTGGACTTGCGCTCGAATGACGGCGACCCGAAGACATCGCCAATCAGCCGGAATAGTTCACCGTCCACGACTTTCGCATAGAAAATCTCTTCGTTTTTTTGGAACCGTCCGATAGCTGCCATGATTCGCGCAGGCTACAAACGCAGCGGGACGGCGGCAAGAAATAAAGCCGGGCCAAACTTGCCGAAATCGCCGCCGCCATTTAGTCTTCGCCCATGAATCGGCTGACGCGCCAAGAAATTTTATTCATCGTCACCGTCGCGGGGCTATTGCTGACCGGCCTGTGCGTGAAGTATTATCGGCAGACGCATCCGCCCGCCGCCGCCAGTCAAAACGATCATGCAAGAAATTAACTTTGAAGACGCCGTGGAAAAAATCCTCGAGCAAGATCGCCGCTATGCGCGCGACGCTTTTTTCTTTGTGCGCGACGCGTTGGAAATCACCAAGCGGCAGGTGCACAAGGAAAACCGCGAGCGGCGGGAGGAAAAACACGTCACCGGCCAGCAACTGCTCGACGGCATCCGCAAGTTTGCGCTCAAGGAATACGGCCCGATGACGGTGACGGTCTTTGAAGAATGGGGCGTGCGCGACTGCAAAGATTTTGGCGAGATTGTTTTCTGCATGGTGGAGATTGGCTGTTTTGCAAAAACGAAAGAAGACTCGCGCACGGATTTTCAAAACGGCTACAACTTTGCCGACGCGTTTCAAAAACCGTTCTGGCCCGCAAGCCGGCGGACAGACGTAGCGGCGAAAAGCGTTCCGCTGTGACGGAACTTCAGCGCGCCGATTGTAGCCGCTGCTCCGCACCCTCGTTCGATAAATTTTCCTTCGCCCGCAACACTGCCATTTCCACGACGGGCGGATACGCCTGATCGCCCTTCATGCGCGGCTCAATGTATTCGATGATTTCAAATAGCAGCGCGTTCGCCGCCACATATTCCAGCCCTGTGAGCTTGGTGATGTAGCGTGTAGCGCGGTCAATCAATTTCAAATTGCTCGGCACCACCCACACCATGAAATTTCCCATCACGCGGCCAAGCCGCACCATTGTGCAAGTGGACAGCGTGTTCATCACCAGCTTCACCGCGAGGCGTGTCACTCCATCAAGCAGGAAACTTGTTTGCGGCAACGGCACGCCGACCAGCAGGCAATCAGGGATGGCCGAGGAACTTTTTCCCGCCGCTGACTTGGAAACGAAAGTGAGTTTCGCCGTGCGCGATTGAAAATCCGCCGCGCGTTTCAAGGCACCCATGTGGAACGAGGTGTTTTCCAGATTTGAAATCACCGCCACCGCGCTGTCGCCAAAACTTTGCGCCCGGTAACGGATGCCGTTGCTGCCGATCTTGAAACGCATCAGCTCGCTCACCTTGATTTTATTGGTGATTTCCAGCACGCGCTCCATTTCCAGTTCGCCGACGAGCGTGCGGACTTCCAGCTTGCTCCAGCCGATGCAACGTGGTTCGCGCTTCAAAATGTTCGCCCACGCGTTGTCCGTCCAGTCGTCCGGCATGAATAGAAAAGACCACGACTCGGTCGCCGTCGTGTCGTCAAACTTGCGGAACGGCGGCGTGCAATACGTTGGCGAGCGCTCCGTGGTGTCCGTCAGCACGTCAATGCCAAAACGGTTCGTGTAGTAATTATTTTTCCCACCCGCGCGATACGTTTTTTCCTCGAACGCGACGAGCTTCGCAAGTTGCGCGCAAAAATCTTTCGAGCGCAGCGTCGCGAGCAGTTCGGTGAACTGCGCGGCAAAATCGGTGGCGACATTTTTGGCGTCTTGGCCGAGCAATTCGCGCGCGACGATTTCCAAAATCGTCAACATCACCGCGAGTTGAATGGAGGTGGCCTGCATCCGCGTGGAACCGGTGATGGCCATTGGCCCGGTGGTGAGATTTATTTTTTCGATGCGCGCGTCCTGGATGACTTCGCGGCTGCGCTGGACGTGTTCGCACAAAATGTCATCGGGATTGTTATAGACGAAATAAACTTTCGCACCGACTTCGACCGCTTTCCACGCCGTGCCGATGACGAAGGAAGTTTCGCCGCCCTCGGTGATGGCGAACACGGCGTCCTGGGTGGAAACCTTCAAATCTGCCATCTGTTTTTTTCCGAAGTCGGTGAAGTCCTCAAAGCCTTCCACGCTTTTTATGAGCGCGTAATCACCGCCCGCCATCACGCTGAAACTGCGGTTCTCTATATCAGGATTCTTTTGCTGCTTCCAAAAATCTCGCCACACCGAGTCCAGCAAAATGCTTAAGCGTCCCGTCGAGCCGCAGCCGGTGAAAAAAATTCGTCCGCCATTTTTCACCGTCTGCACGAGCGTGGCGGCAATGGTTTCGGCACAACCGGACGCGGCAAATTCTTGAAATTTTTTCAGCACGTCCGCATCCACTTGAAACAGCAATTCCAGCGCGGCGGCAATGTCTTGCTTGGCGACTGCGCTCAAGTTCGCCGTGACCGGATGCGACGATTCGGTGACGAGCGCGCCCAGTTTGAACTGGCTACTGATCTGCAAAAAATCTTCGGACCGCTGTTTGGAAAGCTCGCTCATGCGCGTGATTAAAAGGGATTTTCACCGTGCTGTCACGCCGATTGCTGGGCGGCTGGATGGGGCGAGCGTCCTCGCGAGCCGCGAGAACTGTTTGGCGCACGTTCGTGCTCGCGAGGACGCTCGCCCTACCAGCTCTGAAATTGACTCACTACCCGCCAAACCAAAGACTTTTTTATTCTGCAAAACTTGCTACCGTCTCCGCGTGCTGTCCGACATCAAATCATTTACCCGCGAGGAACTCGAAGAACATTTCCGTTCGCTCGGCGAACCCGCGTATCGCGTGGGCCAGTTGCTTGACTGGCTTTACGTCCGCCGCGTGACCACTTGGGACGCGATGACGAATCTGCCGAAAGCCCTGCGCGAAAAACTGGGTGCGAACTTTTCCCTGCAAATTTTAGAACTCGCGCGCAAGCAAGGTTCCGCCGACACCACGCAGAAATTTCTCTGGCAACTGGCCGACGGTGCGTTCATCGAAAGCGTTTTGATCCCCGCCAATCCAGCCCTTTATGGCGAAGCGAGCGACCGCCACACGCTCTGCATCTCCACGCAAGTCGGCTGCGCCTACGGTTGCAAATTTTGCGCGAGCGGCCTCGATGGCTTCAAGCGCAACCTCGGCGTGCATGAAATCGTGGAGCAGATTTTGGCAACGGAACGGTGGAATGAAAGTGTGATGCGTGAAAAAACAGCGGAGCCGCCCGCCACGAATCACGAATCACGAATCGTGAACAACATCGTCGTCATGGGCATGGGCGAGCCGTTGGCGAACTACGAAAATTTGATGAAGGCGTTGAAGATTTTGAACGCGTCGTGGGGTGGGGGAATTGGCGCGCGAAAAATCACGATTTCTACCAGCGGCCTCGCGCCGCAGATTCGCCGCCTCGCGAACGAACCGTTTCAATTTCGCCTCGCCATTTCGCTGCACGGCGCGACCGATGAAGTTCGCAATCGCATCATGCCGGTGAACAAAAAGTATCCGTTGTCCGAACTCACCGCCGCGTGTGAAAACTATCAGGAACTAAAAGGCCGGATGATCACGCTGGAATATATTTTGATCGCCGGCATCAACGATTCGCTCGCACAAATCCTGCCGCTGGCGATGCTCGCGCACAAACTTTACGCGAAGGTGAACCTGATTCCGTATAACAAAGTCGAGGGTTTGCCGTGGCAACGTCCGAGCGAGGAAGTGTGCGAAGGTTTTCTCGCCGCGCTGGAAAAACAAAATGTCACCGCCACGTTGCGCCGTGAAAAGGGACATGATATTGATGCGGCGTGCGGTCAGTTGCGTTTGAAAACGGAGCGGGAAATGGCAGGGACGGCTTAATTTTATTACGGAGCGCGGCTGTGCCCGAAGGGTCAGCCGCAGTGAGTGGAAATACGGAAGGCTGTCGGATTGGCGTAAGGTTCTGCGGCTGGTCTTCGACACAGCCGCACTCCGTCGAAACCACTAGCCGCGATACTTTTTCATCAGTGCCAGCATTTCTTTCACGGCGGCTTTCATCCCAATAAACACAGCACGGCTCACGAGGCTATGGCCGATGTTTAATTCTTCCAAGTGCGGCACGGCAAACAGTGCAGGCAGATTTTCGCAGTTCAATCCATGTCCCGCATTGACGCGCAGACCCAGCGCGTGTGCCTGCTTCGAGCCGTCAACGAGCCGCTTCAATTCAACTTTCCGTTTTTTTGCAGCAGAAAAAACCTCCGCATATTTCCCCGTGTGCAATTCAATAAACTGCGCGCCAACCCGCGCACTCGCGGCAATTTGTTTTTCATCCGGCGCGATGAACAAGCTCACTTCAATCCCCGCGTCATTCATTTTTTTTCGCGTGGCGGTCAAAGATTTTTCAGCAGCGAGAACGTCCAGTCCGCCTTCGGTCGTCACTTCCTGCCGACGTTCGGGAACGATGCAGACGATGTGCGGTTTCACCTTGAGCGCGATGGCAATGATTTCTGGCGCGTTCGCCATTTCAAGATTGAGCCGTGTGGAAATTTTTTCGCGCAACGCAAAAACGTCCTTGTCCTGAATGTGCCGTCGGTCTTCGCGCAGATGTGCGGTGATGCCGTGCGCGCCCGCCGCCTCGCTGACAAGTGCGGCCTCAATGGGACACGGCTCGCCGTGCGCCCGCCCGCGATACCGCGCCTCGCGCAACGTCGCGACGTGATCAATGTTGACCCCGAGTTTGAGCATGGTTGTCATTGCCCCGGCGCGGGCGCGGGCGACGTTTGTTTTTTGAATTTATTGGTGCGCGGCGGCATCTTCAAATTACAGCCGGGGAAATTATCCGCTTCCAGCCAGTTGCCCAGCGCGAACAATTCTACGGCCGTGAACGCGCCCGGAGCCTTGCGCGAAAAAGTCATTTCATCCGGCCCAGTTTGAAACACTTCTGTCACCGTGTTACCGAGTTTGCCGCCGGCGGCTTGAATCCATTTCAGTGCGGCGGAATTTCCTTCGAGCTGTTTGTGCCAGCTAACCATTAGCGTAAATTGCGAAAGTTGCAACAGCGTGGGAATGCGTTCGGCAGTGATTTCCCAATGATAGAACACGAGATTTTTTTGCGCCAGCCGGCTGAACAAATCGGGCGGAATCGGCCCGCTGCTTTTGGGTGAGTTCGGAAAGGCACCGGCCAGTAGGAATTGCCCCGCTGAACTCTCCACCGCCTCCAAATACGGCGCAATGAACGGCAGACCCACGAGCGTGGTCTGCCGGTTGGTGTGTTCCAACGACAGCGGAAACTGCATTTCATTTTGGGCTTTGGCGGCGGCGATGACCGAGTTTAATTTCGCTGACATTTGGCGCAACGCTTCCGCTGAATCCGTGCGGGGAATGGCCGCAAATGTCTGGAAGCCCATGTTCCGCAGTGCCCACACAAAAAGCTGATTCGGCGTGGGGTTGAGGCGATAATCCGCCATCCACGGCTGCGAATCCAGCCAGCCGGAAATGCCGCGCACCGCCGTCAAGCTTACGAACGGTTGATGCAACGTGTTCGTCGGCACGCGCCACGGTTCCAACGTCGCGGTGATGTTTTCCTGGAAGAAAAATTTACCGTCAATCTTGAAATCCGTCGCCGTGGTCGTCGCCGTGAATTTAGTTTCCGGAAAATTCAAATCATGCACGACGGGAAAAAATTTCCCCAACACCGGCCAGTTCAAATCCAGCGCCAGCCACGCGCCATTGAGCGCGGGAATTTTTCCGGCGAGTTTAGGCGCTCTCTCGCTGGTGCGAAAAATGAGCCAGCCGCTCGCGTGTTCAAAGCTCGCGCCGGGAAAAAACGGTTTCAAACTCGACTGCCAAGCTTGCGCGCCGGGCGCGCCGGTTTTCACAGCGAGCGCGACTTCGACTTTGCCCCCAACGTTGCGCGCTTCGAGAAACCACTCGTTATTTTGCAGGTCGTCCAACAGCGGTCGCAACTGCGCCGCGCCGCCCGCGACCGCGCTGCCGGAATTTTGCGCGAACCACGCGGCAAAAAACTTCGCGAGCTTGTCCGCCGTTTGCGTCCGCAACGCCTTGAACTCGGGGGAAGAAAATTCGCCAGAAAACGCGGGATAATTTTTGTCGGCGGAGACTGTCACGCCGCCGGCAAAATGGATTTGGGCGACCAAATCCGGCTGCGGCAACGCGGCGCGAAGCGACGGCAGCCAGGCCGCGACTAACAGGACGAGAATGAATTTTTTCATCGGGTGCTTTTCTATGCCAAATTTCAAGCCAGTTGGCAAAAGCAATCGCAGCCGATTCATACCGTATTTCAAATCAACTTTTGGGCGCGACGCTCACCCTCACCCCGGCCTTCTCCCCGGGGAGAGGGTGAATTGATTCCAGTATTTTGGTAAAACCACGGCTGGATTCTGATCGGGCGTCATCCGAATTTCTTAAAACGTTCAGCGGCTGTTCCCTCTCCCCGCGGGAGAGGGTTAGAGTGAGGGGAAAGCGCGCTAACTGACGCCAGCATTCTTTCGCTAAAAGATGACTTTCAATCTCCCAAACACGTTCCCACGCGCCGCGCGGTTTCAATCCATTGATGATCGGTCGGGACGCATTTGCGTTTGCCGGCAACTTTTTCCAGCGGCACCGGTTCCGTGCCGTCGCCGCGTGCCGCGACCATCACGCCAAAAACGCCTTCGTGAATGAGATCGCCGCACGCGCTGCCGAGCCGCGTGGCGAGCAAACGGTCGGCGGGCGAGGGCGTGCCGCCGCGCTGGACGTAGCCGAGAATCGTCACGCGCGATTCGAGTTGTGTGAGTTTTTCCAGTTGCTTGGCGAGCCGCAGCGTGTTGCCTTGATGTTGAATTTCAAAGGCGGCGAGTTCGGCTTTGGCGTTTTTCTTTTCCAGTAAATTTTTTGCGACCAAGAGTTTTTTTTCCACGGCCATCAAAGTGCGCGCGTCATCGCGATTCATCGCGCCTTCGGCCACGGCGACGATGCTGAAATTCGTTCCGTGCTTGCTGCGAAGTTTGATCGCGGTAGAAATTTTTTCCACGTCGTAGGAAATTTCGGGAATTAAAATCACATCCGCCCCGCCCGCGATGCCCGCGCCGAGCGTCAGCCAACCCGCGCGATGTCCCATGATTTCCGCGACGATTATGCGGTGATGGCTGTGCGCGGTGCTGTGCAGACGGTCAATCGTCTCCGTCGCAATGTCCATCGCCGTCGCGAAACCAAACGTCGCATCCGTCATGGCCACGTCGTTGTCAATCGTCTTGGGCAGCGTGATCACGTTGAGTCCGGCTTGGTGCAAACGCAGCGCATTTTTTTGCGTGCCGCCGCCACCGAGACACACGAGCGCATCGAGACCCCAGTCGTCGTAATTTTTCACGATGGTGGGAATCATGTCTTTCTTTTCGCCATCAACCATCATGCGATGCGGCTTGTCGCGGCTCGTGCCAAGAATGGTTCCGCCCACGGTTAAAATGCCCGCGAGCGTGGAGCGATTTAATTTGAGGCGATGATTTTCCACGAGACCGCGAAAGCCATCGCGAAAACCAATGATCTCCATGCCGTAATAACCGAGGCAGGTTTTACCGACGCCACGAATGGCCGCGTTGAGACCGGGGCTATCGCCACCCGCCGTGAGGATGCCGATGCGTTTGGTTTTGGGAGCTTTGGAAATTTTGGCCATGCGGGAATGATTTGAAACCGCTGGAAATTTTTTGTCGAGCAGAAGTTTTGAAAAGATTTTTTCATCGGGTGCAAGTCCGTCACCGTTGGAGTTCACGCTTTAGCTTGGCGCATCCTGACATAGCCCCTGCTTGCAAAACCGCTGAGCGGTGGCGGTTTTCGCGCTGCGAAAACCAGCGCCGCGTGCAGCGGCGCAACGCCTTGAGTAGGGCAGACACTTTACTCTCATCCGTGCCGCCCGCTGCTGCGCGGGCGGAGTTCTCGCAGCGCGAGAACTTCCACCAATCGGGGGCTGTGTCAGTTACGCTCCTGAAACTTGAACTCCAACGTGGACAATTGACGCCTCCGCCGCGACGCCTTACGCTGTCGCGAAATTTATGAGCCTACAAGCTTCCCTCGTCGAACTCATCCGCCGCACGTCCGCCGAAATTCCCGATGACGTGCATCGCGCCATTCTCGCGTCGCTGGAAAATGAGAAGAAAAACTCTCTTGCCGCGAACGCCTTCAAGATCATTGACCAGAACATCACGCTCGCGAAAAACAAATCGCAGCCCATCTGTCAGGACACCGGCAGCATTTTGTTTTATGTGGACTGCCCCGTCGGCTACGACCAGATCACGTTCGCCGAAACCGCGCGCGCAGCGGTGACGCTTGCGACCAAAAAAGGATTTCTCCGCCAAAATTCCGTGGATTCGCTCACCGGCAAAAACGACGGCACGAACGTCGGCCCCGGCGCGCCCGCGTTTCATTTTCATCAGCATCGCTCGCCGGAAATTTCCGTGAAGCTCGTGCTCAAGGGCGGCGGTTGCGAAAACGTCGGCGCGCAATACTCACTGCCCGACGACGCGCTCCACGCGAACCGCGATCTCGACGGTTGCCGCAAGGCGATCCTCGACGCCGTGTTGCAGGCGCAGGGCAAAGGCTGCGGGCCGGGCGTGCTCGGCGTGTGCATCGGCGGCGACCGCGCCACCGGCTACGAACTTTCCAAGACTCAACTCTTGCGCCTGCTTGACGACCGCAATCCCGAACCGAAGCTCGACGCGTTGGAGCAGGACATCTTGAAGACCGCGAACGAACTCGGCATCGGTCCGATGGGTTTCGGTGGCAAGACGACGCTGCTCGGCGTGAAAATCTGCGCCGCCAACCGCGTGCCAGCGTCGTATTTCGTGAGCGTGAGCTACATGTGCTGGGCGTATCGGCGTCAGGGCGCGATGCTGGATGCGGAGGGGAAAATTGGGAAATGGCTTTATTGAACTAGCACGAATTGACGGAACGAAGACGCTTCTCTAAACTCCATTCATGGCAAAAAAATCTGAGCCTGAACCAATCGCCACAACAAGGGATGATTTTTCTCCAAAAACGAAAGAATTGTTGGCTCGACGGGCGGGCTTTCGATGTTCGATTTGCCAAAATCCAACAGTAGGCCCTCATTCAGAACCAACGCACGCAATTTTTTTAGGTGAGGCATCTCACATTTACTCTGCCGCACCCAAAGGGCCGCGCGCAAATCCTGCTTTGACTGCTGATGAACGCTCCTCTGTTTCAAATGGCATTCACTTGTGCAAAGTTCACGCCAAACTCGTTGACGTTGACGTCAACGCTTATCCTGCCGAAAAACTTAATGAAATTAAGATTGCCCACGAACAGCGAATTCGCGCCCTGATTGTTGGCGTTTCAAATGATTTTGATCCCGATTTTTTAAGCAGTCATGAAACCCAGATTATTCACGGTCGAGGCTCGCCGACGTTAAACGATTTGTGGGTTCAACGACAGGTCGTGCAACAGCAGGTTGGTAGTGCTCCCGTAAAACATGAGCCAGTTGCTCTTCTTTCTACCGAATCTGGCATCCTTTTGATTTCTGGAGAACAATCCACGGGACGAACTTCTTTGTTGAAGCGGATGGCCGCTAATTATTTGGGTCAACTAAATTGCATTTGGTTGAATGGACGAGAATTAACCGAGAGTGTGATTAAAGACCCTGTTCCATCTTTGGCTGGAGGTCACCAAAAACTTAATGCTGATTCAGATGGCTGGCAGAAATTTTTGCAAGCCGTCCCTTCTGAAAATCTTATTTTCGTTGATGACCTTCACCTCTCTCCGCTGAATATAGCAACAAAACGCAAATTCCTTTCACTGCTCCAAGGACTTTCTGATTTGGTTGTTATTACAGTCAGCGATCCGTTTCTCCTCGAACTCTTGGCTGTTTCATCAAATGACGGACTTAAATTGAACCAGTGGCGGCTTCTCGATCTTTCTAGGGCTGATTGTGGTCACCTGGCAGAGCGGTGGTGTAGTTTTGGCGCAGAGTCCACACCGGATAATGAGCTTGACGTTAGAATCGCGTCTACCCAAAACCAGTTGGAATTGCTCT
>JANYCI010000035.1 GCA_025360325.1 Limisphaerales bacterium
CATTTGTGAATTGACCGGAAAGCGCCCGATGAAGGGCAGCATTATTTGGCGCTCGGGTAAATCCAAGAAGTCCGGTGGTATCGGCACGCACATCACGGCGATCACCAAGCGCCGGTTCTTCGTGAACCTCCAGCGCGTGAAAGCGATTTTGCCGAGCGGCGAAGTCCGCTACGTCCGCGTCTCCGCCGCCGCGCTCAAGAAGGGCCTCGTCACCAAGGCTCCGAAGCGCACTTGGAAAAAGGGCGACGAAGTTAAGGCCGTAACCGCCAAGAAAGCCACGGCCAAGAAGGCGTAAACTTTCCGCGAACAAAATTTCAAAGCGAGGCCTAACGGCCTCGCTTTTTTGTTTTAATAACTGGAAACTGAATTGAAAATAAAACCATGAACCCACGTCCGCCGTTTCCGCCGTTCACCGAAGAAACCGCACGTCAAAAAGTTCAGGCCGCCGAAGACGCTTGGAACTCACGCGATCCCGAACGCGTCGCGCTCGCTTACACCGAGGATACGCATTGGCGCAACCGCGCCGAGTTTGTGAATGGCCGCGCGCAAGTCGTCGAATTTCTGCGCCGGAAGTGGCATCGCGAATTGGATTATCGCTTGAAGAAGGAACTTTGGGCTTTCAACGGCCATCGCATCGCCGTGCGTTTTGAGTATGAATTTCACGACGACTCCGGCCAATGGTTTCGCAGCTACGGCAATGAGAATTGGGAGTTCGACGACCTCGGCTACATGAAGTTCCGTTACGCCAGCATCAACGACCTGCCCATCAAGGAAACCGACCGAAAACTTCGTTGGGAGCGAAAAATTTGAACTGAAATAGTTTTCTATTTCGTCGTCACTTCCCCTTCGTCCACTTCATCGTCGCGCGTTTCATTTCGCGTTCGTCGTCGCGTTTCTTGACGTCGTCGCGTTTGTCGAACGATTGTTTGCCGCTGCCGACACCGATGGAAACTTTGACCTTGCCGTTCTTCCAGTAAAACGCCAGCGGGAACAGCGCGTTGCCCTTCACCGAGGCGAGTTCATACAGCTTTCTGATTTCCGATTTGTGCAGGAGCAGTTTGCGTGGCGCGGTGAGTTCGTGATTGTGAACGTTGCCGTGCGAGTATTCGTCAATGCGCGCGTTGTAGAGCCAGGCCTCATCTTTTTCCACGCGCGCGAAAGCGTCGGCGATTTGCCCCTTGCCGGCGCGCAACGACTTCACCTCCGTGCCATGCAGCACGATGCCCGCCTCGAAGGTATCGAGGATGTGGTAATCGCGCCGGGCTTTATGATTGGTGACGATGTCGGCCATTTCAAAAATAAGTTAGAAGGAAGCGGGAAGAATGTAGAAACAAAAATGCTTCACCCAGTCGCCCGGATGAAGCATGAAATTTTTAGCGGCAGCGAATGAACTTTTCTTCATTCTTCATTCCACCTTCTTCATTAGCCTTCAGTGTTTCTTGCGCTTCTTGGGAATGAGGCGGATAGCCGCGACTTCCTCAGGCAATTCCCAGCCCATCTTGTTCTCAATGATCTCCGTCAGCGCGATGTCCGCGAGGCCCATGCTGGCCGGCACGTCCACGAGCGGACGGCCCAAGCCGCCACCGCCGTTGTTGAGTTGGCGCACACGGCGCGAAACGAGATTGATGAGCACATTCGGTGCGCCCACTTTTTCCAAGGCCTTTTTGCAAAGTTCAGCGTTCATTTGTTTTCCAGTCGAGCGCGATAGCATAGCCGATGCGCGGCTTGGGGCAATAAGAAAAAACGGCAATGGGCGAATGGGGGGCATTTTGACATGGCTCTCAATTTGACTGCCGGACTACATTCCCATCTTGGTTACGGCGGTGGCACGGTTCAGTCCAGAACCGTTCGCCCCGTTTGCATAGTTGAACTGCCCCGGCACATCCACTATGCTGACTGCCTTATGACGTTGACGGAAAAAACTCTCGCGCGCGCGGCTGGCAAAGCCAAAGTCCAGGCCGGCGACAACATCTGGGTGAATGCCGACGTGCTCATGACGCACGACGTTTGCGGGCCGGGCACCATCGGCGTGTTCAAACGCGAGTTCGGTCAGGCCGCGAAAGTCTGGGACAAAAATAAAATCGTCATCATCCCCGACCATTACATTTTCACCGCCGACTCCAAGTCGAATCGCAACGTAGATATCCTCCGCGATTTTTCACGCGAGCAGGGCATCGAGTATTTCTACGACGTGATTGATGACCAGAATGGCCATTGGGTTTTTGATGCGTCGAAGGGCAGCATGAAGAAGCAATACGGCTCGCGTTACGCGGGCGTTTGCCACACGGCGTTGCCGCAAAAAGGCCACACGCGCCCCGGCGAAATTCTTTTCGGCACCGACTCGCACACCTGTATGGCGGGCGCGTTCAACCAGTTCGCCACCGGCATCGGCAACACTGACGCGGGTTTCGTGATGGGCACGGGCAAACTGCTCATCAAGGTTCCCGAGACAATGCACTTCCGCCTCGAAGGCAAGCTCCAGCCCGGCGTGATGGCGAAGGACATCATCCTGCATTGCATCGGCGAGATCGGTTTCGACGGCGCGACGTATCGCGCGCTGCAATTCGACGGCGAAGGCGCGCTCAATCTCTCGATCGACGACCGCATGACCATCGCGAACATGGCCATCGAAGCCGGCGGCAAGAATGCGATGTTTGAATTCGATTCGCGCACGGCGGAATATGTTGATGCTCGCGTGAAATTGAACGGCACCAAATCCACTTACGAACCCGTTGCGCGCGACCGCGATGAAAAATTTGTTTACGAACACGTCGTAGATTTAAGCCAGCTCGAACCGACCGTCGCGTGTCATCCTGATCCGGGCCAACGCAAAAAAGCGAAGGAAATGAACCAACCGCTCGACCGCGCGTATATCGGCAGTTGCACCGGCGGCAAGACGAGCGACTTCGTGGAATTCGCCCGCGTGTTGCGCGGCAAGAAAGTCGTCATTGATACTTTCGGCGTGCCCGCGACGCCGGAGATCGTGCGCGATTTGCAATCTACCTACTGGGGCAACACGACCATCTGGGACATCCTCTTGAGTGCCGGTGTGCAGATGACCGAAAATGCCGGCTGTGCCGCGTGCCTCGGCGGTCCCGTGGACACCTTTGGCCGCATCAACAAATCCGGCATCAACTGTATCAGCGCCACGAACCGCAATTTCCCCGGCCGCATGGGCGACAAGGAATCGAAAGTGTTTCTCGCCTCGCCGATGACGGTAGCCGCGAGCGCGTTGACCGGCAAGGTGACTGATCCGCGCGAGTATCTCGGTAATTGATTCGTGGCTCAGGCGAATTGTCCCCTGAAAAGGACAATTCACTTGACCCTTCCGCTGGTTCGTCAAAGCTGGGCGCGTGAGCACTAAACTTCAGGACACGCTTGATCAAGCGGTCAACGCCTTGCGCCGGGAATTGGGCGACAATCTTTTTTCCTGCTGCGTCTATGGCAGCGCCGTGCGGGGCAATTCCATCGAGGGCGTCTCGGACATCAACCTGCTCGTCATCCTCAACCAATCCACCGCCGCCGCGCATCAGGCCGTGGCCCGCGCGATTGGTGAACAGAAAATCATTGATCCGTTCGTGCTGGCGCGGCGCGGATTTGAGCGCAGCGTCCGCGCTTTCGCCACCAAGTTCGCGAGCATCCAGCGCAACTATCGCGTGCTGTTCGGTGCCGATCCGCTCGCGGGTTTGAAAGTAGATGCGGAACTTGAAAAATTTCTCTGCGAACAATCCATCCGCAATCTCCGGCTGCGACTGGTCTATGCCTTCATCACGCGCCAGCAAAATAAGAGCTACGACAAATTTGTGATGCGCAATGTCACCGGAATGTTCGTGCAATTTTCCGAGGCGCTGCGGTTGAGCGGAACCGCCATGCCGCCCACGTTCGAGGCGCGTATCGCGATTCTGGAACGCGAATACAAAATTGACGGACAAGTCTTGCGCGACCTGCTCGCGTTGAAAAAATCGCCGCGCCGTTTTACCGAGGATGAAGCGGTGGCGTGGCATGACCGCCTGTTCCCCGTGGTGGACGCGGTGCTGGCGTGGATTGAAAACAACTGGCCGTCAGCGCCGGTGAAATAGGGCCATGAATTTCCTCGCATCCATTCTCGCGCAGGCGGACGGTGGTGTGTTCAGCTTTTTGCACACGCTGCGCGGGCCGGATTTTTTGCTGCTGTATTTCGTCTGGTTCATCGTGACGTTTGGCGGCGTCTTGCTGCTCAGGTGGAACGGATGCGACCGTCCACTGACCACCATTGTCGGCTTGTGCTTATACGAACTGCTGGGTGTTTTGCGGATCATCAGCGGCTCCGCGCATGGAATGCACAAATGGGAATTTCTCATTCTGATGATGATTTTGGGCGGCGTCATTTTTTTGGTCCGCGCCAATTACAATCAATCCAACGGCGACGGCGGCAGTTGGTGGAGCAGCAGCAGTTGTTCGGGCGGCAGCGGCGGCGGCGGTGGCTGTGGGGGCGGCGGTGGCTGCGGCGGTTGTGGGGGCGGCGACTGATGAAAACCGGTATTGGCTATCGTCGCGAAATCTCCGCGTGGCTTGAGAGCCAGCCCGCTGGCGTGGACTGTTTGGAGATCACTGCCGAACATTTTTTCCATGGCGGTGAGGAACAGCTCGTGCGGCTCGCGAATAAATTTCCGCTGTTCGTTCATGGCTTGGGCTTGAGCCTCGGCACGCCCGGTGCGATGGATGTTGAACATCTGGAACAATTCGCCCGCGTCGTCCGTATGGCGAATCCCGATTGGATCAGCGACCACATCGCTTTCACCCGCACCGCTGAAGCGAATCTCGGCCATTTGAATCCCGTGCCGCCGACGCGCGAAATGGTGAAAATTATTTCTGACCACACGCGCGAAGTTTCGGAGCGCTGCGGCAAACCGATGTTGCTCGAAAATATCACGTCGCACATTCAACTCGCCGGCGATTTGTCCGAGCCGGAATTTTTGAATCAACTTTGCGAACGCGCCAATTGCGGCCTGCTGCTCGATGTCACGAATCTTTTCATCAACAGCCGCAATCATGGTTTTGATGCGCTGAAGTGGCTCCATGAAATCGAACCGCGCCGCATCGTGCAGTTGCATATCGTCGGCTACGCGCGCGCGGGCGAACGCTACACCGACAGCCACGCGCAGCCGATTCAGGAGGAACTTATCGAACTCGCCCGTGCCGTCGTGGACTACGCGCCGGTGCAGGCCATCATCCTAGAGCGCGATGAAGATTTTCCGGCGACGGCCGAGCTCGAACTTGAAATCGCCAAACTCCAGCGCATCCGTGGCGGAAATTGATTTCATCACCGCGCTGGGCCGCCTGCTGCGCGACGGCAATCTCCGCGATGCCTTCGCAACAAATCCGCAAGCTGTCGCCATCCAAATCAACCTCCGCCGCGCCGACTGGCCGGCATTTTTGCAGTTGGCTCCCGCCGATTTGGAATTTCAAGCGCACATCCTGTTGCGAAAAAGATTGGAACTGGTGCGTCCACTCCTGCCGGAAACCGCGCGGCGGCTGGGTGAAAATTTCTGGCCGCAGTTCCACGAATACGCCCGGAACCATTGGCCAGACGAACCGCGCGCGGCGTTGCAGGATGCCTTGCAATTTTGCGCACGGCTCCGGCAGTCGCCGCAAACGGTCAGTGAATCTGAATGGAACAGATTGTGGTTCGCGCGGTCGAAAAAACATCTGGCGGTGTGTGGTCGCTGGCGGGAAACCGTCCGGGGAAAAACCCATCCGCAGTTGCAGATTTTTTTTCGCGGACGCACACAGCGGTGGCGCGAATTTATTTTCCGGTTCGGATTTTGAAGGGCAGCCAGAAGCTTTATTTCTTCATCAGCCCAGCCGGTAAAAAAATCGAGAAGGTCGTGCCTGCACCCGGCTGCGTCTGGACGTGCACCGCGCCGCCGCCAGACTTGACCAACCGTTGCACGATGCTCAAGCCCAGCCCCGTTCCTTGGCGCGGGCCTTTGGTGGTGAAATACGGATCGAAAATTTTTGGCAGCACCTCCGGCGGGATACCTGGCCCGGTGTCGCGCACCCAGAGCCGCACGAGCGGCGGGACGTTTTTGATTTCCTCGAAGTTCAAAGTCCGGCTAGTCGCGCTGTCGTTGAACTCGGCCAGATTCAGCGGCGTGTTCAACAATTCACCGCCGACCTCCACGGTGTGCGGCTGCGAGGAACATTGAAACGCGTTCACGCACAAGTTCAGCAAAATCTGAATCAGGTCGGTGCCGTTGAATTTCAGCCCCATCTCACCGGCGTTGCCGGCGAGCGGCTCCACGCGAAATTCATTTTCATGTTGGCCCGGATGCACCCGCACCAGTTGTTCGAGATCGGCCAGCAACTGATTCACGCTCACCGGCGCAGTTCCCTCTTGTTGCTGACGAAGGAAACCGAGGTAGCGCCGTGAAATCTCGATGCAGTTGCCGATCTGCCGCTCGATGATGCCCATGCGTTCGCGAATGAATTCCAAATCTTCCAGTTGCAAACCAGCGGAACGATTCAAGCGCTTGTTGAGCAGTTGCACGAAACCAGCGATGACCGTGAGCGGGCCGTTGATGTCATGGATGATGCTCGCATAAATTTCCCCGCGCGTCTTGGAGATCTGTTCTTCCACGCGCTGCTGCTGCAACTCCGCGAGCAGATTCTGCATTTTTTGCGCGCTGGCGTGAATTTCACTTTCGAGCATCCGCCGCTGCATCGCGTTGCTCACCGCGTTGCGAATGGTCGCGAGGTCAAAGGGCTTGTTGATGTAGTCGCACGCGCGCAGACGCAGGGCTTGGCGGATCGTATCCGTCGTCTCAAAAGCCGTGATCATGATCGCCTCAATTTCCGGGCGCACATACCGCAACCGTTCCAGCACTTCGATGCCGGACATTCCCGCCATGCGGATGTCCAGAATCGCCACGTCAATGTCGTGTTGCTGCGCGAGTTCCACGGCGGTCGGGCCGTCTTCGGCCATCAGCAAATCGTAATTGTCCTTGAAGATCACCCGCAGCGACATGCGCGGCCCCTCCTCGTCATCCACAATCAGCAGGGTTCCCCGGCGTTTGGGCGAAGGCGTCGCCGCGATCAATTCAGAAATCGCGTTGTTGACTTGGGCAATGGGATCAACGGGGTCGGACATTGGAGTGGAAACTATCGCAAAAAAAAAATGCCTCAAGCAGAAAGCAGTTGCCGCGCCAACTGACCGGTGAAAATTTTCGTTGGCTCCACGGGGAGCGCCGGCATCTTGCCGGCGAGTCCAAACCCCGTGAATTTATTTTAGGCAATGCTGCCGCAGCATCTCGAACGCCTGCGTCGCCGTCACCTGCTTGAACGTCTCGCGATCCCACGCGTTGAAAAACATTTTCACTTCCACGCCGGATGAAGAAGCCAGCGCGATGAAAACTGTGCCGACCGGTTTCTCCGTCGTGCCACCGCCCGGCCCCGCGATCCCCGTCACCGCGATGGCAAAATCTGAACCAAACTTTTCGCGCGCACCGCTGGCCATTTCCCGCGCGACTTCCTCGCTCACCGCGCCAAAGTTTTTCAAAGTTTCCGCGTGCACGCCGAGAAATTTTTCCTTCGCACTGTTGGCGTAACTCACCACCCCGCCGAGAAAAATTTCTGATGCGCCCGGAACATTCGTCAGCCGATGCGCGAGATTTCCGCCCGTGCAAGATTCTGCGAGCACTAAAGTTTTTTTCTGCGACCGTAAAACCCCAATAACCACGGCCTCAATCTCGTCATCGTCAAAACCGTAAATGTTCGCGCCAAGATTTTTTTGCACACTCGCCTCGCCCGCTGCCACTAATTTATCCGCACCCGCGCCACTGGCCACCAGCCGCACGTCCACCGCGCCGGGGCGCGCACAATAGCCAATCTCCAGTCCAGTTTTCACGAGCGCTTGCAAATCTGCCGCCACCATTTCTTCCACGCGGGATTCGCCGACGCCGCTGGAACGCAGCGTGCGGCAGATGAAAATTTCATCCGCGAACTCGCGTTTCAGCAGCGGCGTAATTTGGTTATCGAACATCGGCCGCAGCTCGCGCGGCGGACCGGGGAGCATGACCAGCCATTTTGAATCTTCGATTTTCGATTTTCGATTTTCGATTTTAATGGCCAGCCCCGGCGCGGTTCCAAATTGATTCAAAAAAACTTCCGCGCCCTCCGGCACAAACGTCTCCACGCTCGTTTTCGCTGGGCGCGGACGATTCCGTTTCGTGAAAAAGTTTTCGATGTGCGCCAAAACGTTTTGGTTCTCGATCAATTTTTTACCGAGCAATTCCGCGATGAGTTCGCGCGTGATGTCGTCCGAAGTCGGGCCGAGGCCGCCGGTGGTGATGACGAGATCGGCGCGGCTCAAGGCTTCACGCACGGCGTTCTGGATTTCGCTGCCGGTGTCCGCAATCGCCACCTGCCGCGCGACAACGTGGCCGAAATCCGCGAGGCGGCGACAGAGAAATTGCTGGTGCGAATTGAGGACGCGCCCCAGCATGAGTTCGCTGCCGGTGTTGATGAGTTCGATTTTCAAATTAGGGGTTGTCCTTTCCAACCAGGATAAAAACTGATGAACCCATTGATCTAACTGCTTTAGTTGGGTCTTTGGGTTGGGGTTATTAAACCGCCACTGACATTCCTTTAAGATTAGCGGGAAATATTCTTGGGGGACACCGTAAAATTTACGGCGCTTGCGCTTGGCCTGATCCCAAAAGTTTTCGATGCCATTAATAATACGCGGCTGTCGGCTGGTTGACGCCCACCAACTGCCGCTGTTACTGCTTAGTTAAGCGACTCTTTCTTATGTCCTATTGAATAACACTTTTCAGGCGCTATCTAGGACTGTCACTAAAATATTTTATTGTGCTAAATCCAATTGCCGCCAGCTTGTTGGAAAACGATGAAACGTCTGCGCCAGCGGTAGCGTCCAGTCAAAGACAAAAATCTGCATATGAATTATAAGCCCGCCATGATTGCCAGCCTGTTGCTGGCCGGTTTGTTTGACAACTGGGCGGTGATGGCGGCGGATTTGCCGGCGGCGGATTTCAAAAAAAACATCCAGCCGGTGTTGGAAGAATTTTGTTTCGACTGTCACGGCGGCGGCGAGAAGCGCGGCGGCGTGACGTTGGACGGTTTTACTTCCACCACGAATTTTGCCGACAGCCGCGATGTGTGGTGGCGAGTGCTGAAAAATCTGCGCGCGGGTCTGATGCCGCCGATCAAAAAATCCCAGCCGACGCACGAGCAAAAGGAATTGATCCAGCATTGGATCAAGGACGCGGTCTTCGAGGTGAATCCGCTGAATCCTGATCCCGGTCGCGTGACATTGCGACGGCTGAATCGCGCGGAGTATCAAAATACAATCCGCGATTTGCTCGGCGTGGAGTTTGAGGCCACGAAAGAATTTCCGCCGGATGATACCGGCCACGGCTTTGATAACATTGGTGATGTGCTGACGATGTCGCCGATGCTGCTGGAGAAATACATGGTCGCGGCGGAGCAAATCGTTTCGCAGTCTGTGCCGGTCACGGGCGGCGTCGCGCCGGAACAGCTTGTTCACGGCTGGGAATTTGGCGACGGCACCGACCGGGAAAATCCCGCGTCGCTGTCATATTACACGCACGCGGCGGTCACGAACATTTTTAGCGCGGCCAAAGCTGGGCAGTATCAGTTAAGCGTGAATCTGCAAGTGAACGAAAAATATGTGGACGACGTTTTTGATTTGAACAAATGCGAATTTATTTTCCGCGTTGATGGCAAAGCGCTGTTGAAAAAGGAATTCGCGTGGGAGGGGGGCAAGCCGTATCACTTCAGCTACGACCAGACGTGGACGGCGGGAAAGCATCAGCTTGATTTTGAACTAAAGCCGCTCACGCCGGGACTCGCGCAAGGCCGGACGCTTTCGCTGCAAATCGTGGACGTGACGGTGCGCGGGCCGCTGGCGAAGGCAAGTCAAGTGAAGCCGAAAAACTATGCGCGCTTTTTCCCAAAAGATGTTCCCGCTGATGCCACTGATCGCCGCGAGTATGCGCGGGAATTGCTCGGTGATTTTTCGCGGCGCGCGTTTCGCCGTCCCGTGGATAAAGAAACGACGGATCGTTTGGTGAAGCTGGCGGAAAGCGTTTATGACCAGCCCGGCAAAACGTTTGAAGCGGGCGTGGCGCAGGCGATGGTCGCAGTGCTGGCGTCGCCGCGCTTTATTTTTTGCGAGGAAAATATCGAGTCGGCCAGCGGCAACCTAGCTTCACCCCCTCTCCTCCATCGGATGGAGGAGAGGGACGGGGAGAGGAGAATTTCTATCGGCTCTGGGTCTGGCTCAACGACCCCTCTCCCCAACCCTCTCCCCGCTCGTGCCTCGCGGGGCGAGGGAGTCCAAGCCTCCGGTTCGCAGACATCATTGAGTAATACCGACTACGCGTTCGTGGATGAATATGCACTGGCCTCGCGGCTCTCGTATTTTCTGTGGTCGTCCATGCCGGACACAGAATTATTTTCGCAGGCGGCGGCGGGGACGTTGCGAAAAAATCTTTCCGCGCAAGTCACGCGGTTGCTGGCGGATGAACGCGCCAACGCGCTGGAGAAAAATTTTATCGGTCAATGGTTGCAAGTCCGTGACATCGAGACCGTGGCCATCGAGGCGCGGAGCGTGCTGGCGCGGGAACAGAAATTTGATCCGCAGTTTGACAGCGCGCGGAAACGCTTTCGCGAATTGAATGACAAGGGCGACGACAAAATTACTCCGGCGGAAAAAGAAGAATTGGCGAACATTCGCGCTACGTTCCGCTCCCGTCGGCAATCGCAGCCGCGCGCGGAATTGACGGGCGATTTGCGCCGCGCGATGCGGCAGGAGACGGAAAATGTTTTTGCCTACATCCTGCGTGAGGATCGCAGCCTGCTGGAATTGCTTGATAGCGATTACACCTTTCTCAACGAACGGCTCGCGCGGCATTACGGCATGACGAACATTGTCGGCAAAGAAATGCGCCGCGTGACCTTGCCGCCGGACAGTCCGCGCGGCGGCATCTTGACCGAAGGCACAGTGCTGGCCGTGACGTCCAACCCCACGCGCACGTCACCGGTGAAACGCGGTGTATTTATCCTCGACAACATTCTCGGCACGCCGCCGTTGCCGCCGCCGCCGAATATTCCGCCGCTCGAAGACGCCATCAAAACCGTAGGCAATCGCCCGCCAACACTGCGCGAAACGCTCGCCGCGCATCGGGAAAATCCTTTGTGCGCCTCGTGTCACAATCAGATGGACCCGATCGGGCTGGCGCTAGAAAATTTTAATGCGATGGGGATGTGGCGCGACCAGGAATTTTCTCAGCCGATTGATGTGTCAGGCAAACTCGTGACAGGCGAAAGTTTCGCGAACGTGAGAGAATTGAAGCGAATCCTCGTGAAGAATCACGCGGAGGATTTTTACCGCACGCTGACGCAGAAGCTTTTGACCTACGCGCTCGGACGCGGACTGGACTATTATGACGTGGAAACGGTGGATCAAATCGTGGCGCGCATTGAGAAATCCGGCGGCAAGCCGTCCGCGCTGATCGCGGGAATTGTGGAGTCCGCGCCGTTTCAGAAAACGCGCGTGGCTTCGCAAGCCAGCAACGCCAGCGGTGAAAACGTGAAAGGAAAATTATGAAGACAACGTCGCAAAACCAAAGTGGTAGGGACAGCGCGCTGCGCTGTCCCCGTCGCCGAGCGCAGCGTCAGGCGACGGAATCGGGCGGACAGGGCGTGGGTCTTACCACGTTCGTTCCGGCGGGTTTACCGCCGGGGACGGCGCAGCGGGCCGTCCCTACCGCCTTCGGCGCAAGGCGCTTGAATCTACGTTTCAAATTGCGGGCGCTCGCCGTCGGCGAAATAGGCGAATGGCCAGTCTTTAACGCGAGCGACAAGTTTTTTCCGCACGGGGTTTTCCAAAATGTAATTTGCTTTCTGCCGACGGCTTTCATCGTGCCGCAGGCGATGTTCGAAAAAATCGCGTTGCCAGCCGATGCCGATTTCCTTCGCCGTCCATTCTTTCCATTTGCTGACGACGGCTTGGATTGTTTTGCCGGACGGCGGAAAAGAAATCAGCGCGTGCAGATGGTCGGGCATGAGCAGAAAAACGTGCGGCCACCACAAAAACTTTTCCTGCCGGTGACGGCCGGTTTCAAAGAGACGTTCGGAAATTTCCGGCAACGCCAACTGGTTGCGACCGCGCTCCAGACAGTTGATGCTGATAAAATAAATTTCCCGGTGTGGGTCAACCCACAATGGAACATCATGCGGCAGGGACTTTCTTTTGGGCGCGTCCATGCAGAAAAAGTATTTGGTTTCATGGCGAGTGGGCAAACCAAAAATGGTAGGGACAGCGCGCTGCGCTGTCCCCGCCCGGAGCGAAGCGCAGGGCGGAACGGGCGTGGTTGGACACGCGTCTCGTGCGTGCGGTTCCGTCGCCTGACGCTGCGCTCGGCGACGGGGACGGCGCAGCGCGCCATCCCTACCACTTTCGGCAATCACGCGTTCGGTAATTATTTAACCAAGGCATCATCATGAAAACACCTCCCGCCACTCGCAAAGAAACCGCCGCCGAGCGCCACGGCAGTTTCACGCGGCGACAAGTCCTGCGCGGCCTCGGCGCGTGCATCGCGCTGCCCGCGTTTGAATCATTGCTGCCGACGAAACTGCTCGCCGCTGCTGCTTCGACCGAAGGCGGTCTCGCCACGACCGCCACCGGCGCACCGCTGCGCACGGCATTTGTTTATTTTCCGAACGGCGCGATTCCCGCCGCGTGGTGGCCGACGATGGAAGGAAATAATTTCGACTTGAGCCGCACGCTCAAGCCGCTCGCGTCCGCACAGAAAGAGATTCAAGTCATCGGCGGTCTTGATCACCTGAACGCCACGGCGGGCATGGATGGCGGCGGCGATCACGCCCGCGCCAACGGCACGTTTCTCACTGGCGTGCGCGTGAAAAAAAGCGCGACGGACATTCACGCCGGCATTTCCATTGATCAGGCCATCGCGCGGCAGATCGGGCATCTCACGCGGTTTCCCTCGCTCGAACTCACCTGCGACAACGGCCACAACGCCGGCAACTGCGACTCCGGCTATTCCTGCGCCTACCTCTACAATCTCGCGTGGAGTTCGCCCAACACGCCGATGACGCCGGAAGGAAATCCGCGCCAAGTTTTCGAGCGGCTCTTCGGCGCGGGCGCCTCCGGCGAACGCGTGGAGAACGCGAAACGCCGTCGTCAAGAGCAGCGTTCCATTCTCGATTTCGTCATGCAGGACGCGCGTTCCATGCAGCAACGGCTCGGCGCGCGTGATTCGGAAAAATTGGATCAATACCTGACCGGCATTCGCGAACTCGAGACACGCATCCAGAAAGCCGAGCAGTTCGGCGATGTGCGCGACCCGCTCGTTGCCACGCCCGCCGGGATTCCCGCCGAATACGGCCAGCACATCGCGCTCATGTATGACATCATGCTGCTCTCCTTCCAGACCGATTCCACGCGCGTCGCCACGATGCTGCTCGCGCACGACGGCAGCAACCGTTCCTTCGCCGACATCGGCGTGCCCGAAGGGCATCACGACCTCTCGCATCATCAGGACAATCCCGACAAGATCGAAAAAATCACC
>JANYCI010000361.1 GCA_025360325.1 Limisphaerales bacterium
CTTGGTCTAGCGACGTTCGGCTCGCGAGGACGCTCGCCCTACCAATTTTGCGAAACGGCTTCAACGCAAGTTCCACTCGTTAATCAAGTCCTTGGGAATCTCGGATAGAAAACGCGACGGCGATTGGAAAATGTCCGCGCCCGTCTGCCCGAAACCGCCGCGAATCAGCGGATAGCACAGATACAATTCGTTCTTCGCGCGCGTGATCGAGACATAAAATAATCTACGTTCTTCTTCCTCGCCGTCGCTGCTCTCCGTCGAGCGCGACGACGGAAAGAGTCCATCGCACAGCATGATGATGAACACGATCTCGAACTCCAAACCCTTCGCCTGATGAATCGTGGAGAGTTTTATTTTTTCCGAATCATCGGCCGGATCGGCCTCGGCTTCGACATTCGTGAGCAATGCGAGCTGCGTGAGAAATTCCTCCACCGTGCCGAATTGAAACGCAAATTCCGCGAGCTGCTGAATTTCTTCCAGCCGCCGCTCGTAGTTATCAAACGTCTCTTTGAGATAATCGTCGTAGCCTGCATCCATCACGAGCCGCAACATTTTCGCGGCGCTCCGGCGCGTGTCGTCGGCTTCCAATTGCGAAATCGTCGCGACAAATTGCGCCCACGGCACGGCGGCTTTTTTGGGAACGGCTTTGGTGCAGGATTGCAGCGCGGTGGCGAGCGAAGGAAGTGGATTTTTCTTTGCGTCCGTTGCCCCCTCATCCCGTCCTTCTCCCCCAGTGGGGGAGAAGGTGGCCGAAGGCCGGATGAGGGGGATGCCGCCATCCGCCATCCGCGCCGTGAAACCTTGATAAATTTTCTCCGCGCCCTTTGCGCCGATACCGGGCAAAAGTAAAACCAGCCGCTTGAACGAAACTTCATCCTTCGGATTCGCGACAAATTTCAGGAACGCCGTCGCGTCCTTGATGTGCGCCTGCTCGAAGAAACGTAGGCCGCTCGTGATCGAAAACGGAATCTGCCGCCGCGTGAGTTCGAGCTGCAATTCCAGCGCGTGAAAATGCGAGCGATACAGCACGCAAATCTCATTCAAGCTCGTGCCTTCCTCGCGCAATTCCAAAGCGCGTTGCGCGATGAAGGTCGCCTGTTGCCCGGCATCCTGACATTGCACCAGCGCGGGCTTCACACCGGACTTGCGCGCGGGCGCAAGTTCCTTCGCGAACTGCCGCACGTTCGCCGCAATCGCGGCATTCGCCACGTTGAGAATTTCCGGCGTGCTGCGATAATTCGTTTCGATCTTGAAAACTTTTGCGCCGGGATAGCGCTTCGGAAAATCCAGAATGTTCGCGAAGTTCGCGCCGCGCCAGCCGTAGATGCTCTGCGCGTCATCGCCCACCACCATCACGTTTTTGTGGCGCGCGGCGAGGAGATCAATCAAGTCGCCTTGCAACTTATTCGTGTCCTGATACTCGTCCACGAGAATGAATTGAAAGCGCCGCTGAAACTGTTCGCGCACGTCCGCGTGGTCTTGCAGCAACTTGAGCCAGAGCGCGAGGAGATCATCAAAATCCATCCCGTTCGTCGCGCATTTGCGGGCGAGATAACGCTTATGTTGATCGGCAATCTGCTCCACGAACGCGGCGAAGTAACTGAATTTTCCCGCCACCAATTCCGCAATCGTCTGGTGCGTATTCGCCGCGAGCGAGAAAATTTCATTCAACACTTCCGCCTTCGGAAATTGTTTATCCTTCGTATCAATTTTCGCATCCAGCAGACACGCCTTGATCAAATCCTTCGCATCATCGCGATCCAAAATTGTGAAGTCTCGCTGATAGCCAAGTGTCGCCGCGTGCAACCGCAAAACCCGCGCGCCGATGCTGTGAAACGTCCCGCCCCACAGCGCGCGCAATTCATGGCCGAGCAAATCCGAAACGCGCCGCATCATTTCCCCGGCGGCCTTGTTCGTGAACGTGAGCAGCAAAATTCTTTCCGCCGGAATTCCCTGTTCCAAGAGATACGCCACGCGATAGGTCAACGTGCGCGTCTTGCCCGAACCCGCGCCCGCGATGACCAGTGCGGGGCCGGGCAGCGCGGTGACGGCGGCGAATTGCTGCTCGTTGAGTTCGCGCGCGTAGTCAATGTTCAGCCGGATTTCCGGCGCGAACGGTTTCAAGACGTATTCGTGCGACATGGCCGGAAATTGAAACATGAAACCACCGAGCGGACGAATGAAAAATCGGCGCGCGTTGCTTTGGGAGAGCCAAGTGGGGCGTCAGTTTGGAAAAATGTCGCGCGCAGAAAACGAAGGTGGTGAAGGGATTTTTTTTCGCCGCCGCCTTCAACCCCTACGCGAGTAGTTCACAAACCATGTTGGTGTATTTCGCCGCCGCCGAAAAAAAATCTGCGTGAATCGGTGGAATCTGCGGATGAATTCAGTCTCGTTTGCCAGATGTATAAATCCCACCGTGAGCAAACAAAATTTGCCGCCGCCGGTGGAGTGTGGCACACTGCCCCCACAAAATTATGAGCAAGCCAACCATCATCGCCTATCTGAAACCATCCTGCGGCTGGAGCAACGGTGTCCGCGCCGTCCTGCGTAAATACGACCTGCCGTTTGAGGATCGCGACATCATCAACAACCCCTTGCAACGTCAAGAAATGATTGAGAAGAGCGGCCAGATGATGAGTCCCTGCGTCGAGATCAACGGCCAGATGCTGCCCGACATCAGCGGCGAAGAAGTCGAAACGTGGATGCTTGCGAACCAAGTTGTCACGCCCAACGACCTCGTGCCCGACGCCCCCATCAACCAACCCTGCGCCCACGAAATGCCAGCGGCACAAGCACTGAACTTTCTGCGGCATTGAAATTGAACTGAAATCCCCAACGCGCCGGATTTTTCCGGCGCGTTTTTTTTATTTCAAACCGCGATCAGAAAAATCGGCAAAAAAAACCGCTGGGACAAATTACTTTGCCCAGCGGATGAATATTTTGGTAGGGCGGTGCTGCCGCGCCGCCCGCGCCGTCACGTTGCCATCTGACTCACCGGCGCGCTCCAGAGCGAACTGCCCGTGCTCCCGCCAATCGCGCGCACCTGCAAATCATACACCGTTCCCGGCGTCAGATTATCCAGCACAATGTTGCGCGCCTGCGCCGAGACATTCACCGTCTGCCAATCACTCGTGCCCGTCTTGGCTTGCACTTCATACGAACGCGCGTTCGGGATCGCACTCACCGCCAGAAACAACTGCGTCGTGTCCCCGTGTTCAATCTTCGTGAAGCTCGGCGTATCCAGCGGCGTCTGCGTGCGACTATTGCTCACCGCCTCAAAACCCGACGAGAGCAACACCGTCAGGTTCTGCCCCGCGATACTCTGCACATACGCCGCGATTGCCCGCAGCGACGTTTCCAGCACTGCCCGCGCCGCATCGCGCGCCGCCTTCGCTACCTTGCCACCCGCCATCGCCGCCGTGAACGCGTTGTGATAGGTGGTGTATTGCGCCGTCAACGCCGCCAGCGTGACCGGCAAGTTAGGAAACGCCGCGTTCCCCGTGAGTTTGGCGATGATGTTAGCACCAAACGCATCCGCATCCGCATCCGTCAGTTGGGTGAATCCGAGCGACACCCGGTTGTTATTTGTAGCCATAGTTTTACTGTGTTGTTGTGTTGTTCTAACCCGGACCACCCCACCTGCCAACCGGCAGACGAAACCAGACAGCCCGCTGGAACGGTTTTAGCAACGACCATGCCAAGCCCTATTTGCGAGCTGTTCCCACTAATAGAGAAAATAAAAAAAGCTGCAAAACCCATTGAAAATCAATCAGCAACAAAAAACTTGACAAAATGTGATTTGATAAATTTTTCCGCCGTTGCCGCCGGAGAAGATCGGCTTGGGAAGACAATTTTTACTCCTTCGCGACAAAAAATACCTAGCTGCTCCCCAGCCCAACCAACGGAACCAACAAAAATAAACCTGAAAAATAAAAAAACAGGGTTAGAAAATAAAAACCAAGGCAAGAAATTGTTTTTCCAAGATTAAAAAACAAAAAAGACGTTTAGATAATTTTTTTCCAACCTTGGAAAATGAAAAAGACGATTAGATAAAAATTTTCCAACCTTGGAAAAACGAAAACCAAGGCAGGAAATTTTTTTTCCAAAGTTGGAAATGAGAAAAAGACGGCTGGATAATTTTTTTCTAACCTTGAAAAATGAAAAATAAGGCCAAAAAAAAATTCAAAGCCATCTCCTTCCGGCCTCCTTCGCCCCCTTGGGGGAGAAGGATTGAGGATGAGGGGGAACGCGTGGCAAATACGAATGCACCCGCGATTGTTATTTGTCCTGACCGCACGCCAGATTTTCACCATCCGGCTAGGAGGACGGATCATATTGGTGGCCTGAACCACACACGCTCGGTCTGGCTAATCGCCGTTTGTCCCGCTGGGATGAAGTCCATATTAGCATTTGGAGGTGGGTGAAGTAACTATGCGGCGGGTTGACGTTTGTGGCCAAGAGAGGGCAGGGACAGCCATAAAA
>JANYCI010000033.1 GCA_025360325.1 Limisphaerales bacterium
TCCTCGCGAGCCGAGCGTCGCCAGACCAAGCGGCTCGCGAGGACGCTCGCCCCACCAGCCTCAACACTTGAGCGCTCCCTCATCCGTGGTTAAGTTTTTTTCTTCTTCACCGGTTCGGGACGGTATTCCAAAATTTCACCCGGTTGACATTGCAGATGTTCGCAGATGGCCTCCAGCGTGGAGAAGCGGATAGCTTTGGCCTTGCCGGTTTTGAGGATGGAAAGATTTTGCGGCGTGATGTCCACGGCGGCGGCGAGATCGTTCAGCCGCATTTTGCGCTGCGCGAGCACGACGTCGAGATTGACGATGATGGGCATAAACTTAAACGGTCAACTCCTGTTCTTCCTGAATCTTCCGACCTTCATCCATGACCCATGCGATGAAAATAATGAGCAGTCCATAAATCATCGGATTCAGGCTTACTGAATTTTCGCGGATGACGCCGTGCATTTCCAAATCAATCAGGCAACTGATGATAAGGCAATAACCTTGGACGCGGATGCAAGTGATGTTCTTTTCAGCAAAGATGATTCCCTTGCTATAAAGCCAAAACAGCCGCAGCAGCATCAACCCACCAAACCAGTTCAAGGCTTGTTGCACCACCCAGAGCCAGAAAATCTCGGGTGGCATTTCTTTTACGGACGAAAAAACTTTTTGCACGACTACCACCCGATATGAGTCTCCGCTGCCAAACTGTTCCCAACCACATAAAAAACCGATGAACTGATAAACGCTCAACGGGAGGCAAACCAACAGTAATATGAAGCAAACAACCCCGGCCTTTCTCACGCGTGTCAGCCGATTTGCGCGCGTCCCCGGCCAGAAGCGGAAGACCAGGAGAATGACCGCAAAGAAAAGGGAATAGACGATTGTGCCTAAATGAATCATGAACGCAGCCTAAAACTGGGAGTCATGCAAGTCAACTAATTTTTAATGATAAACAATAAAAAAGTTTTGTTTTGCGTTTTCTGGGGCTGGTCGTGTGAAGGCTGCGAAGGTGGCGAAGGAGTTTTTCATCTTCGCAACTTTCGCCAGCTTCACACGACACTTCCGTTTGAATTTTACATTTCGCATTTTTAATTTTTAATTAGCAGTTATATGACCGACCCGCGTTACACCAAACTGGCGAAATTGCTCGTGAACTATTCTACCGAGCTGAAAAAAGGCGAGCGCATCTTGCTCGATATGATTGATGTGCCAGATGAATTCACGGTGGAACTTATCCGCGCTGTGCGTGCGGCGGGCGCGACACCGTTCGTCGAGACGCGGCACACACGCGTGGGGCGCGAGCAGTTGTTGCACATGACGGAGGCGCAGGCGAAGGATGTGCGCGATCTCGAAATGTTCCGCATGAAAAAGATGCAGGCTTACATCGCCATTCGCGGCGCGGACAACATGAATGAAACGTCCGACGTGCCGAGCGACCGGATGAAGCTGTATTCCAAAACCATTCGCCCGGTGCAGGATTATCGCGTGAACAAAACGCGTTGGTGTGTATTGCGCTGGCCCACGCCGAGCATGGCGCAGGCGGCGGGCATGAGCACGGAGGCGTTTGAAAATTTATACTTCGATGTCTGCACGATGGATTATGCGAAGATGGGTCGCGCGATGTTGCCGCTGGAAAAACGCATGGGTAAAACCGATCACGTTCATCTGGTCGCACCGGGAACGGATTTGACGTTCAGCATCAAGGGCGTGGGCGCGAAGATGTGCAAGGGCGACCGGAACATTCCCGATGGCGAAGTTTTTTCCTGTCCGACATTGCACTCGGCAAATGGCGTCATCACGTTCAACACGCCAACGCTGTATTCAGGCACAAAGTTTGACAATGTGAAATTGGAATTGAAGGATGGAAAAATTGTCAACGCGACGGCGAACAACACGAAGCGGTTGAATGAGATTTTGGACACGGACAAAGGTGCGCGTTACATCGGCGAATTTTCGCTGGGTTTCAATCCGCACATTCTCTCGCCGATGTGTGACATTTTGTTCGATGAAAAAATCGCCGGCTCGCTGCATTTCACGCCAGGTCAGGCTTATGAAGATTGTGGCAATGGTAATAAGAGCGCGATCCACTGGGACATGGTGCTGATCCAGCGTAAGGAATGGGGCGGCGGCGAGGTGTGGTTTGACGGCGAACTGATCCGCAAGGACGGCATCTTTTTGACGAAAGATTTGAAGCCGTTGAACTCGGAGAATTTGAAATAGTTGGGGCGGTAGGAGCGCGGACGGCTCGCCCGCGCGGACAACGAATGACAACTCGCGGGCGAGTCGCCCGCGCTCCAAAGAAAAACGCGCCAGCAAAATTGCTGGCGCGTTTTTTTGAAAAATGATTTTTAGTTGTCGAACACTTTGAAACGGCTGCCGGGGATGAACGGGGCGACGTCGCCGCCGCTGAAGCCGGTGTAGGTGTCGGTGTCAAACAGTGGATCGGAGAGCGTGCCGGGTTTGTAGCTCAACGGATACACTGGGTCGGCGGAATAATACCGCGTCAGCACCGGGTCGTAAGACGGGAGCGGAAAAGTGGCGACTTCATAAACGCCCATTCCCGCGCGGGCGAGGGAGCGTTGGACGCCGTGAATCATACCGTAGTAGCCGTAACCGGGGCGTTTGAGGATGGAACTTTCTTCGACGTTCGCGCGGAGTTCGCCCCAGCGGACGAGTTCGGAGGTGTTGCTCAAGCCGCGACCGAGCTTCTGATCCGGCCCGGCGCAACCGGCGATGAAAGCCGCCGCGAGGCCAGCGACGAGCGGGGAAATTATTTTACGCATAAATTTATTTAGATTAGTTGGGAGAAAGTTACGCCGATTCACCCGCTTGTAAAGCGTGTTTTCATTCGACGCCGCCAAGCGCGCGGCCAATGGCTTTATGAAAAAGGCTCAAGCCGCTGATGAATTATCCGATGACCGGATTGCCCCAAAACCATTGCCAACCGGAAACATCGGCGTATCGTGGGCGCAGCCAAACAACAAAAACTATGAGCAACCAACTGGATCAACTCAAACAGTTCACCACCGTCGTCGCCGATACCGGCGATTTCGCCACGCTGAAACAATTCGCGCCGCGCGATGCGACCACGAATCCCTCGCTGATTTTTAAGGCCGCGCAGATGCCGGAGTATCAATTCATCGTGGACAAGGCCATCGCCGACAACAAAGCGAAGGCGAGCGGACAAGAATTGTTGAACCGCGTGCTGGATGATCTGCTGATCTTGTTCGGCGTGGAAATTTTGAAAATTGTTCCCGGTCGCGTTTCTACCGAGACGGATGCGAATCTTTCTTTTGATGCCGATGCGCTCGCGGCGAAGGGCCGTCAATTCATCAAGCGCTATGAATCGCATGGCATCCCGCGCGAACGCATCCTCATCAAAATTGCCTCGACGTGGGAAGGTATCCGCGCCGCCGAAGTGTTGCAGCGCGAAGGGATCAACTGCAATTTGACGCTGCTGTTCTCGCTCGCGCAAGCCGTCGCGTGCGCCGAGGCGAAGGCGAAACTGATCTCGCCGTTCGTGGGCCGCATCATGGACTGGTATAAGGCGAAGGAGAAAAAAGATTTTTCACCCGTCGAAGATCCCGGCGTGATTTCGGTGAAAGAAATTTATGCCTACTACAAAAAATTTGGCCACGCGACGGAAGTGATGGGCGCGAGTTTCCGTAACGTCGGCGAAATCCAGGAACTCGCCGGTTGCGATCTGCTCACGATCAGCCCGAATCTATTGGCGGATTTGCAGAAAAATGAAGCGCCGCTCACGCGCAAATTAAGTCCCGAACTAGCGCGCGAATCCAAAATCGAAAAACTGCCGCTGGACGAGAAAAAATTCCGCTGGCTCTTCAACGAAAATGCGATGGCCACGGAGAAGACGGCGGAAGGTATTCGCCAGTTTAATGCCGACGCGCAAAAGCTCGCGCAGTTCGTCGCCACAAAATTGTAAGCGCGGATTTAACCGCAAAGAGCGCAAAGAGCGCAAAGAGCGCAGAGAAGAAATTCTTTGCGCTCTTTGTGTTTCTTTAGCCGAGAGCCAGCGTAGGAGAGGCGGCGCACTGGGAGCGCCGACTTCCAGCCGGCGAGTGCCATGTTGGTTTAGCCGGCAAGATGCCGGCGCTCCCGGCGTGAAGACTGGCTGCCAAAAATCTTCTTTGCGTTCTCTGCGTTCTCTGCGTTCTCTGCGGTTAAATGTTTCTTCGCTGCTTGCCGGGCGAGCCGCCGGTCACGCGTTTGAAGACGCGATGAAATTGCGCGTAGCTGCCGAAACCCGCGTCCAGCGCGGCGGCGAGCATCGTGCGCCGCTGGCCGGTGCCGTAAATCTCTAGAAATTTTTCCACGCGTTGCCGGTTGCGAAAATCCACGAGCGCAATGCCCGTCTGCTGCTTGAACAGACGGCTCAAACGATGCGTGCTCAAGCCAGCGCGGTGCGCGAGTTCGCCCAGATTCAATAAATTATTTTCGTGCCGAATCAGCCGCGCAGCTTTTTCCACGGCGGGATGCACGTCACCCACCGGCACATCGGCGGCGCGTTCAAAATGCTGCCACGCGTTCAAAAAAGCGTAGCCCAGCCCCGCATTGAACAAACCCGGACGGTCGGCGGTGGCGACAATTTCCGAGAACATTTTTTCCAAACCGATCAAGGCCGGTTGCGCCAAACGACGGCAATACTCTCCGAGCGGATTTTTTTGCCACAAGATTTTGGCGTTGTGATCAGAAGCGATTCGTTGAACAGCCTTGGGTTTGCACACGCCAATCCACATTTCAAAATCGGACGATTGTTCGATGAGGACGTGTTCCTGCGACGGAAACAACCAGAGCAAATCGCCACGGCGGATTTTGTATTTGCGATTTTCCAGCAGATACAGGCCGCTGCCCTGCGTGACCAGATTGAATTCCAATTCCGCGTGATGGTGCATGGCGTTGGCGCGGCCCTGATGACGGTAATGCCAAAGATTGCCATCAAGGGCGGTGGGAAGTTTTAGTTCTTGGCGCATGAATCAAATTATTTAACCGCAAAGAACGCAGCGAGCGCAGAGAATTTTCACTTTGCGTTCTCTGCGGTTAATTGTGTTTGCGGTTTTCATGACGACAAAAAATGATAACAAGTCGCGGGCAAAATGAGAAGATGCGTTCAACATTTTTTGCGAACCTTTCACCATGATCACCATCACCCAAGCACAACGCGACCTCTACCAAACCGAGGGCTACATGATTTTGCCCGCCATCATCCCACCCGCCCTGCTTGAAATGCTGCGCGAGGAATGTTCCTACTATCTCGGCTACTACGATTCCATTATGGACGCGAAGGGCGTGCAGTCGGAAGGCATTTCGCATCGCGGCAAACGCTATTTCATCAACAACCGCTACCGGTTGAGCAGCCGCCTCCATCAATTTATTTTCAGCGACCTGATGGCGAAAGTGGCCGAAGCCACGGTGGGGTCAGAAGCGCAATTATTCCACGAGCAGTGGGTCGTGAAGGGTGCGGAGCAAGGCATGAAATTTTCTTGGCATCAGGACAGCGGCTATGTGAAGTGGTATGACCCGAGCACGAGCCACAAGCCTTACGTCACTTGCTGGTGCACGCTCGACGCGGTGAGCGAGGAGAACGGCACGGTCTATATTTTGCCGCACTCGCGTGCCGGGACGAAGGGCAAGATCATTGATCACATCAAGGAAGAAGGCACGAACGACCTCATCGGCTACACCGGTGCTGATCCGGGCGACCCGCTCATCGTGCCCGCCGGCAGCATCGTGGCGTTTGATAGCTACGTTTTTCACCGCAGCGGACCGAACAAAACAAACCGGATGCGCCGCGTTTATCTGCCGCAATACAGCGCCGCCCCCATCAACCGTCCCGATGGCAAGGCTTGGGCGATGGCCACGCCGTTCCTACAAGGTGGAAAAAATATTTACGATCACGCAGGTGATTCAGCGGAAAAATTCGGCCCGTTCCCAGCCGAGAAAAAATAAAACGGCCCATTGGTCACTGGTAGGGCGGCGCGGCGCCGCCGCCTTCCCACTTGGCGGTTAGTTTTTTGGTAGCCACACGGACAGCTCCGATGGCCCGCGATTCTGCCAAACGGAATAGGGAATGAATTTTACGCCGTTCGTCTGAAATTTTTCCGGCTGGATTTCGCGATACAATTTTCCGCTCCAGCTCTCCCCTACCCGCGTCAAAACTTTTCCGTCCAGCACCACTACCCCACCAAGCAAACGGCCGTCAAAGCGCGCCCGCAGTTCCATGTCATTCGGAATCCGCACGTCCGAAATTTTCACACCCATCGGCAAGTCCGGCGATTCGAGACAATAAACCACCGGCCCGCGCTGCACCGCGACTTGGTTCAGAGTTTCCTCGACCAGCGGATTCGCCTCCATGATTCGCACCGGCATCGGCAAATCCAAATCCACCCAATCGCCTGCTTGCCACTCGCGCCGGATTTCAAAATAACTTTCCGCCAGCGCGCTTTCTATCGGCTGATTATTGACCCGCACCGTGGCGTTTTTTACCCAACCCGGAATTCGCAGCTTCAGTGAAAATTTCTTTTTACCGCACGCTTCAATTTTCACCCGCACGCGTCCGCTCCAGGGATAATCCGTTGCTTGCGATAACTTTATTTTTTCGCCAGCCAGTTCTGTTTGCAGCATGCTACCCGCGTAAAGATTGATCAAAATCGCATCGTCCGATTTTGCGTAAGCGTAACCCGCCGATTCCGCAATCGTCCGCACCAAATTCGGCGGACAACAAAACGAACTCACGAACGGCACGCGCGTCCGCGCCCAACGCAACGCCAACGGCAGCGGCTCCGTCACGCGCAACGGATTCGTGTAGAAGAAATTAGTGCCATCGAGCGCCACGCCCGCCGGCACCGCGTTGTAAAATTCCAGTTCCACCACGTCCATGAACTTCGCCTCGCCCGTGGCCAAAAACATCCGCCAGTTCCACAGCGCGTTGCCGATGTTCGCACACGTCTCGTTATGCGCCGTCGTGTTCGGCAGTTGAAAATTTCGCCCGTAAGCTTGATGCACTTTGGTGATGCCAGATTGATAACTCGCACCGTCCGGCGCGGCCCCGTCGTAAAGCGCGCCGCAGCCGCCGGTGAGATACATTTTCTCCGTGACCACATTCGTCCAGAGTTGCAGCAACGGTTGCCACAGATTCGGGTCGCCCGTTTCCAAAAATAAATCCGCCGCACCCGCATAAAGATAATTCGCCCGCACCGCATGACCTTCCGCCTCGGTTTGTTTTTCAAATTGAATTCGGTCCTGATTATCCGCCGTGCCGTCCTTCACCAAATCGCGCAGCGCGAGAAATTTTTTCCCCAGCGCCAGATAACGCGGCTCGCCCGTCGCGCGATACAAATCCATGATCCCCATGTAGTGCGACGGACACATATCATGCAGCGCCAATTCCGGCGTGGGTATTTTGAAGACGTCGTCAAGACAGTCCGCCGCGCGACGCGCGACAGAGAGAAAATTCGTTTTGCCGGTGACGCGATAATGCACGCTCGCCGCCGTGAGCAACTGGCCCAGATTATACACCTCCCAATTATTACGGTCGCGGAACGGCGCGACTTTGGAATTAGTTTCCGTCTGATGCCATTGCACCCAAGTATCAATGTAGCCGTTGGTCATTTGCGCCTGCGCGATCACGCCGATGATGTCGTCCAAAGTTTTTTGCAACCCCGCGTCGTTCGTCGCCGCCAACGTCGCGCTCGCACCCTCGAGAAATTTGTAAAAATCCCCGTCGTTAAAATTTGCGCCCCGCACGCGTCCGTCTTTCAAACCGGCCACGATCTCGAAGTTGCGAAGGAACTGTGTGTAATTCGTCCCCGTCATCAGCCGCGTCATGCCCGGAATCATCTGCGTGCGGCATAGTTCAAAACGGTCGAAGAAAAATCCGTCTGTCCAGCGCGCCTCGCCAAGTGCGAGCGGCTCGACTTTGGCGAACGGACTTTTTTCGGAAGCTAATATGTTTGGTGCAAGGCAAAGCAATGACACGAGCAGCGTGAAAATTAAATTAGTGTTCACGCTCACCCTTACCCCGACCCGCTCCCCCAGGGAGAGGGAACAGCGATTGAACGTTGCCGATGAATGGGATGTTTTCAGGGCTGTCGCCGCGTCTTGGTTACTTCGCGAAAAAACCGCACGAACATTACGCAACTTCCGCGTGAACCTGGTGCTGGGAGCGTTTCTCCCTCTCCCCGGGGGAGAGGGCCGGGGTGAGGGCGGACATTGCATTTTCAAAACTAAATTCATTTCATTCCTTTCGACGCATCACGCTGCTCCAACTTCACCGATTGCGGCACAACGCCGAGAATCACGAAGCTGCCTTTGCCGATGAATTCCAATTTTTGTTTTCCTGCCTCATAACGAAACGCGTGCGCATCCACGGCGGGACATTCCTGAATCACCGCCGCATTTTCTAGCACCGTGTCCACGCCGCCGCGCTCATCCGCCTGCGCGGCAAATTCTAGTTTCGGCACTTGCAGCCACGCCTTTTGGTTGCTGTCGAAATAACCGACCAACACCGACACCGGCTCGATAACTTCAAATTCAATTGGTGGCAAACCCTGTTTCGCCGCCTCGTGCGAAAAGCGGATGCCGGTCAAACCATTCAATTGTGGCGCGAGATTTTGAATTGTAAAATTGCGGTCGGTAAAAACTTTTACGCCGGTTTCAATTTTGTAAATTTCCGCGTTCGTTGAAATCAATTTGAACGCCGCCGCCGGCCACGGTTTGATTTGCGAGTCGTCAACCTTCGCGACGAAGTTCGTGTTTTGTTTTAACTGTTCAACTTTTGCCCGAAAATCTTCCAACTCTTTTTTGTAAAACGGCCCGAGTTGCGACCAAAGATAATTTGCCGGCTTGCCGCCGCTGCCGCCGGGCACGGGAATTTTTCGCTGAGAGGTTTGCATGGAATTCGCGAAGCGATACGTTTTCTCAGTAAGCGCAACCAGATTTGTGTAATTCTGAAAACTCATATTCATGAACATATTCGCGCGCTCTAAATCGCAATCGTCATGCGTGTAGTCAAAGCGCTTGACCATCCAAGCAGCGTCAACTTTACAGGCATAAACACGGGCGAGTTCATAGATGCAATCAACGTCATTTCGCAATCTCGCCAACTCATCTTGGCTTTTGGTTGTCAGCATTTCTGCCCTTTCAATCCTGACTTTTGCGATATCGGAGTATTGATTCACTTCACGAATAATGGACTGCGGCGTTTCACCAACATGAGGCTCGCCATTTTTCTCCTTGCGGACAAATTCATCCAGCCGCTCGCCCGGCGGTGCTTGTGAGAGCCACAAATCTTCAATCGCGCCATACTTCATCGGGTTCACCAGTTGATCCAGCGTCATGCCCAGCGCGAGCGTTTGGCGATTTCCCTCCGTGATGCCAAATCGCCGGATCAATCGCGGCGCAACTTCCCCAGCGGCGTTGTAGGCATCGAGAATTTTCTCCGCCGCATTGGTGTTGCCGTATTTTTCCGCCAGCCGCCCAATCCAATAAGCACGATCTGCTTTCGCCGGCACATCGGGATTCCACGCATACCGCGCCCACGCCTCAAACCAAATCCAGTCGCGCTCCCATTGCAGCAGCGGCGGATTCGCGATGTCCGGCGCATACGGCCAGTTCCAATACGACAACGGAAAAAGGTGGATTCCCGACGCGCCCAAACGGTCGCGCGCGGCGAGCACGGATTTGCGGATGAATTCCGTGTCGCCGTAACGAAACGGTTCCAGATTCGCGAGAATGTGAATGTTGACGAGATGCGGCCCCAGCTTCGCCATCGCTTGATGCGTCGCCTGACTTTTGCCGCGCGGCTCCCACGTCGTGAGCGATTCGCCGTTGTATTTTGTTTCAGTGAACAGGTTGGAATAAATTTGAAAACACGCGGGCATGATGGCTTCCGCATCCATCGCGTGCGTGCGGATGACGATGGGCGGTTGCGCCTGCAAACCGGCGGCGCGCATCCCATCCAGCACGCCGGGCAAAATCACGTTCGTGCACCACGCCAACTGATTGGGCGTTTCGCGCAACGCCTCGCCGAGACAAACCATCAGGCCGACGTTCGGAAATTCCTTCACAAATTCCGCAATGGATTTGCGCGTGTAATCCGCCACGCGCGGCGTCGGCGCGGAAAGTTGCGTCGAGATGTGATTCGTCTCGGCAAATGGTTTCGAGACGAAAATGTTGTAAAACATTTGCACCAGCCAAATGCCGCGCTTATCGCACTCGGTCGCGAGCCAGCGGAATTGCTCCTGATTTTTTTGAAAAATGTCATCCGGAACTTCCACCGCATACGGATAATCTTTGAGCCGCACGAGCGACGCGAAGGGATGGCCGCTCCACAAATAAAGCGTGTTCATGCGGTTCGCGACGAGGAAATCTAAATACTCCGTCCACAATTTTTTGTCATAGAACCACGGAAACAATTCCGGCGTGTAGGGATACTCGTAAACTTTGCGTCCCGGCAAAAGGTAAGGTTTCTGCATCGCGACGCAGGTGCCGCGCAGCTTCATTTTTGGCGCGTCCACAAAGTCAACGGATTCAGCCACCGGTAATTTATTTTCGGCGCGGATGCGTCCGGCCAGTTCTAGACAACCATAAAGCAGTCCTGAATCCGAGCTGCCAAGGATCGCCAGATTTTTGCTCTCCCTCAAGTGCGTCAGGGTGAAAGCTTCATGTTCCCATCCGCCGCTCATGGGCGAAACGTAGATTTTCCGCCCGCCTCCCTCTTCCAGCATGGCATGGTTCAATACGCTTAAAAGTTTTTGGGGGTCGGACGGCACCACCACTGCGTCCACTTTTACCGCCTTGAGCGCCGCCGCAATTTTCTCCGCGCCAAACGCCACGCGCGGCGCGGCGTTGGAGGCGATGACGATGGAAACCATTTCCGCCCGCGAGTAGCTTTGACAAAGCAAAAGTGCGAGGCAAACGAAACTGGCGCGTTGAAAAAAATGTTTCAATTGAATGGCGGAATGATTCTGCAAATCGCCGCCGATGCAAATACGAAAAACGCCAAACGAAAATTGGTTTCTGCCGCGCGTGAAAACGACGGCGAAACTTTGACGCGCGGCACCAGCGCGGCAGTTAGACGGATTAACTTTATTGCGCCAGCGCTTGTGATTGCTTCACGAAATCATCACCGCTCCATTCGCCATCGGCCTGCACCATTTTCTTTTGTGGCGCGGTGGCGGCTTTTTGCGCGGCTTTGCGTTCGGTCTGACGTTTCACCAAATCGGCGTGCGTGGTGAAATACGGCAGCGCCTTGCCTTTGAAATCGGCGAGCGTCTCGAACTTATGCTTCGCCATGAACGCCAGTAGTTCCTCGCACATCGGTTTGACGTGTTCGTAACCGAACTTCATCACGCCGGTGCAAACTTGCACGGTGTCGCCGCCGAGCAAAATAAATTCCGCCGCGTCATTGCCGCTCTCCACGCCGCCGATGGCCGAAAGCGAACGTCCGGGAAATTCTTTTTGAATCAGCGTCGCCACTTCCATGACCATGCGGAGCGCGATGGGTTTCACGGCGCGCGAAGAATAGCCGCCGGGCGTCGTGTAGCCTTCCACGCTCGGGTCAGGGCGCAGCGTGTCGAGGTTCACGCCGATGACACTGCGAATGGTATTGATGGCCGCGATGCCGTCCGCGCCGCCGCGCAAGGCCGCGCGACTCGGATCTTCGATGTGTGTGATGTTCGGCGTCATCTTCGCCCAGAACGGAATTTTCGTCGCGCCCTTCACCCAGCCGCAAACTTCTTCGAGGATGTCCGGGTCTTGGCCCATCGCCGCGCCCATTTTGCGTTCCGGCAAACCGTGCGGGCAGGAGAAATTTAATTCAAACGCCGCCACGCCACACGCCTGCGAACGCTCCACGAGTTCCACCCAACGATCTTTTTCATACTCCTCCATGATGCTCGCGATGAGCACGCCGTCCGGGTGCAAATCTTTACAGCGTTTGAATTCGTCCTCCCACAACTTGAATGGCCGGTCGCTGATGAGTTCGATATTTTCCCAGCCGATGATTTCTTTGCCGTCGGTGGAATGAAGTTTGCCGTAACGCGGCGTGACGTTGACGACTTTGCTCGCGTCGAGCGAAACGGTTTTGGCGATGACCGCGCCCCAGCCTTCTTTGAACGCGCGCGAAATGACGTTGAGATTGGTTCCCGGCGGGCCGGAGCCAATGACAAATGGATTGGGCAGCTTCAGTCCGTCAACGGTGGTGGCTAATGTGGGCATACGTTTAATTCCTTGTTAATCGCGCGTTATTTTTAACTCGCTTTGAGCGCGTTGGCGACAATAATTTTTCAAAAAGGAAAACCCGGCGAACCATGAATTCATCGCTGAACCCCCAACGCACCGTTGCCGAACTCAAAGAACTCCGCGCGCTCACCAGTGATGCGGACGGCGCGCAACGCGTTGCCTTCACGCCGCTGTGGGTGAAGACGCGCGCGTGGTTGCTGGAAAAATTGGCGGGACTTCCCGTGGAAACGCACACCGACGCGGCGGGAAATTTTTGGGCAACCTTGCGCGGCGAATCGGAAAAATCTCTGCTCATCGGCGGCCACATGGATTCCGTGCCGAACGGCGGCTGGCTCGATGGTTGCCTCAACGTGATGGCGGGCGTGGAAATTTTGCGGCGCATCCATTCGCAATTCCACGGCAAACCTCCGATCACGATTCGCCTCGTGGATTGGGCGGACGAAGAAGGCGCGCGTTTCGGCAAAAGTTTGTTCGGCTCATCTGCCTGCTCCGGCCTACTCGACATGAACGAAGCGCGCGGACTCATGGATAAACAGGGCATCACACTTCCAGACGCATTGAAAAATGTCGGCGTTGATTTTGAACACGTGCAAGCGGCCGGCGTAGAATTAAAAAATGCGGCGGCGTATTTGGAATTGCACATCGAGCAAGGCCCGGTGCTGCTGGATTTGGATTTGCCGCTCGGCGCGGTGCTCGGAACTTTTGGTGTCGAGCGCCACGCGATTACGTTTCACGGCCAAGCCGCACACTCCGGCAGCACGCCGATGAATCGTCGCAAAGACGCTTTCCTCGCCGCCGCGAAGATGAGTTCCGAGATTTATGAAATCGCTGCGCGCAGTGGCAATGGCGTTTGCACCATCGGCTCTTGCACGACCAAACCAGGCATCGTCACGAGCGTCGTCGAGGAATGTCGAATCACTTTGGATCAACGGCATCTGGATTCGGCGAAGCTCGCCACGATGCTGGCCGAGGCAAAATCTGCGAGCGAAATATTTGCGCGCGAAGGCAACGTAAAAGTTTCTTGGGAGCGTATTTGGCAAATCGCGCCGCGCCCATTCAACGATGAGCTCATCGCGCTGTGCGACGAAGCCATCCGCGAGACGTGCGGCCAAGTTCATCGTCTGCCGAGCGGCCCGTTGCACGATGCCGCCGAAGTCGCGGCGGCGGGCGTGCCGACGGTGATGATGTTCGTCCAAAGCCTGCACGGTATCAGCCACAACAAGATTGAGGACACGAAGGAAGAACATCTTGAACTTTGTGTCACCGCGTTTGACAAGCTCGCGGAGAAAACGATGCGTTGGATTCAATCTCATTGAGAGCCATGAAACTCGCCAAGCGTAAATCATCCAAGCCGGTCGCCAAGAGTCGCGAGCCAGCGTTCCGCGAAATTGTCGGGCTGATTGCCGCCGCGCGGCGCCGTGCATTTCAGGCCGTCAATACGGAGCTGATTGATCTCTACTGGCACGTCGGCCAATACATCAGTCGCAAACTCGAAACTGCTGCGTGGGGCGAAAGCGTGGTGGAAGAACTGGCGAGTTACATCAAGCGACATCACCCGGAGTTCGGCGGTTTCACGCGCGCCAGCCTGTTTCGGATGCGTCAGTTTTACGATGTTTACCGCCGCCACCCAAAAGTCGCAGCACTGCTGCGACAATTGCCGTGGACGCATCACCTGATGATTTTGTCGCGCTGTAAACAGCCGGAGGAACGGGAATTTTATCTGCGCACCACTGCGCGGGAACGCTGGTCGAGCCGCGAGTTGCAGCGACAGCTGAACGGCGCGCTGTTTGAGCGCACGATTGTGCATCCCGCAAAAGTCTCAGCAGTGCTGCGACAATTGCATCCAGTGGCCGAAACCATTTTCAAAGACACCTATCTACTCGATTTCCTCGAACTGCCCGACGGCCATTCAGAATCCGATTTGCAAAAAGCCTTGATCACAAACCTGCGGCGATTCCTGTTGGAACTTGGTCGAGATTTCACCTTTGTTGGCGAGCAATACCCGCTGCAAGTCGGCAGCAAAGATTTTCGGATTGACCTGCTGTTTTATCATCGCGAACTGCAATGTCTCGTCGCGTTCGAATTGAAGATCGAAGAATTTCAGCCGGAACATCTCGGCAAGCTGGAGTTTTATCTCGAAGCGCTTGATCGCGATGTAAAGAAGTCGCACGAACGTCCGTCCATCGGCGTGCTGCTCTGCGCGACCAAGGACAATGAAGTCGTGAAATACGCCTTGAGCCGCGCCGTTTCGCCCGCGCTCATCGCCGAATACCAGACCGCGCTGCCCGCCCGGAAATTGCTGCAACGCAAGCTTCACGAATTTTATCAGCTCGCCATGCCGAAGCTTGACAAAACTCCTGCGAAGAAAAATAAATCGCGCGGTAGGAAATAATTTATCTATGGAACTAAAAGCAAAAGCCGAAGGCCAGATGGCCGAAATCCTGACTCCCGAAGCACTGGCGTTCGTGGAAAAACTCTGCCGCCAATTTGAGCCGACGTGCCAAAAACTTCTCGCCCGTCGCGTCGAGCGGCAGAAGGAAATTGACGGCGGCGCGATGCCGGATTTTCTCGCAGCGACCAAATCCATTCGCGACGACAAGTCGTGGCGCGTGGCTTCGATTCCGGCTGATTTGCAGGATCGCCGCACGGAAATCACCGGGCCGGTTGACCG
>JANYCI010000055.1 GCA_025360325.1 Limisphaerales bacterium
ATTCGTAAGCAAGCTACTAGGTTGGGTTTCACGTTGATTGAATTACTCGTGGTCATCGCCATCATCGCTATTCTCGCGGCGATGCTGTTGCCCGCGCTGGCCAAGGCCAAAGAAAAAGCCAAGGGGATAGCTTGCGTCAACAACAGTAAACAAATCGGCTTGGGGATAATGATGTATGTCGGGGACAATAGCGACTTTCTGCCGCCATTGAACGACAAAAACTTTGCGACCCATAGTGCTAACTGGTGGTATAAGATACTGGATAGCGGCAATTATCTTACCAGTAGTTCGCGTTCAAACAATGTCTGGCGCTGCACGATGGTGGCGGATGCGGACATTAGCCCCGGCACGGTAAGTTATTACAGCTCTCCCTGCGAAGGCTATGGCCCGCTTGAAGACACTACAAATCCTGACAAGGGAGTTATCCGTTACTACCTAGACCTAGCTGGCAAACCGCAAGGCGCCAGAAAAATGAACACCATCAGCCGAACCAGCCAGATTTGGTTAGTCGGCGATGTTGGGACTCCAAAAACCGGCGGGAACATCAATAAGTTGCCGACCAGTTATTACACGGACATCACCGTCATCAAGCCAGTCATAACTCCAGCTCCGGGTTCGGGTTGGACGACCGTGCCAGTTAACAAACAAGCGGCCTGCCGCCACAATAGCCGCGCTAATTACTCGGCGTGTGATGGTCATGTGGAGCCGGGTAAGTGGCTCGACTTGAGCACGGATGTCAACGATGTCTTTGCCATTACTTCATTTTAGTCCAATCTATTCTAGCTCAATGGGAGTTAGGCTGACATTCAACTTAGAAGACCAAATTTTATGTATCACCATTTTTTCCGGCAGACGCTTCAATCCTTCGGGTTAGTTGGTTTGCTGGCCGGATTTAATTTCACACCAACCTACTTGCACGCCAGCGCGAGTAGCGATGCCGATGCCTTGCTCGCTCAAATGACGCTGGACGAAAAAATCGGCCAGATGGTGCAGGTGGATTCCGCCGCGCTGAAGGATAAGGCCGACGTGCGAAAATATTTTCTCGGCTCCGTCTTGAGTGGTGGCGGCTCCGATCCGGCGGATAATTCACCCGCCACTTGGAAAAAGCTTACCGACGAATTTCAGGCGCAGGCTTTGCAGACGCGGTTGAAAATTCCGCTGCTCTACGGGGTTGATGCCGTGCATGGCCACAACAATATTGATGGCGCGGTAATTTTTCCGCATCACATCGGCTTGGGTGCGACGCATGATGCGAAGCTCATTGAGCGAGCCGAGCGCGTGGCCGCCGAGGAAGTTGCTGGCACGGGTGTCCGCTGGGCGTTCGCGCCCTGCATCGCGGTGGCGCGCGATGTGCGTTGGGGCCGCACCTATGAAAGTTTTGGCTCGTCGCCCGAACTCGTCGGGGAACTCGGCGCGGCCGCCGTGCGCGGTTTGCAAGGCGAGGTGCTCGGGAAAAATTCCGTGCTCGCCTGCGCCAAACATTTTGCTGGCGACGGTGGCACCACGAATGGCCAGGATGAAGGCGATACCGTATGCGATGAGGCGACCTTTCGGAAAATGTTCGTGACGCCTTACGAGCCATCCATCAAGGCCGGGGTCGGTTCCATCATGGTTTCGTTTAACAGTTGGAACGGCGTCAAGATGCACGGCAATAAACATCTCCTGACGGAGGTGCTGAAAAGCGAAATGGGCTTTCAGGGATTTCTTGTTTCTGACTGGGCGGCGATTGACCAGCTCGGCACGAATTATCAGGCGGACATTGAAATGTCCATCAACGCCGGTCTGGATATGATCATGATTCCGGCGGGGCCGGGTGAGGGACACAACTACGCGGAGTTTATTGCTGACTTGAAGGATTCAATCACTCTGGGAAAAATTTCTCCTACCCGCATTGATGACGCGGTGCGGCGCATTTTGACGGTGAAATACCAAATGGGTGTTTTTGAAAATCCGTGGACCGACCCTGCGCTCACGGCGAAAATCGGTTCGCCGGAACATCGCGCCGTCGCGCGCGAGTGCGTGCGCGAGTCGTTAGTGCTGCTGAAAAATGAGCAACAAATGTTGCCGCTCAAAAAAGATTTGAAACACCTCGCGGTCGTCGGCTCGGCGGCGGATGATTTGGGAATCCAATGTGGCGGCTGGACGATTGACTGGCAGGGCAAAGTTGGCAACGTCATGTCTGGCGGCACGACGCTGCTGGCAGCGTTGAAAAAATCGGTAAGCACGAATACCGAAATTATTTATTCGCCGGACGGAAGTGATTTGAAATCGGCAGACGCGATCATCGTTGTCGTGGGCGAGCCACCTTATGCCGAGATGAAGGGCGACCGCGCTGATTTGAATTTGGCAGCGGCGGATGCGGATTTGATTGCCAAGGCGAAAGCCACCGGCGCGCCCGTCGTCACGTTGCTGTATTCGGGTCGCCCGTTGGTGTTGGGAAAATCTTTGGAGACCAGCGATGCCTTCATCGCGGCTTGGCTGCCCGGCACCGAAGGCGAAGGTATCACGGATGTTTTGTTCGGCGATTTCAAACCCGCTGGCAAACTCCCGCGTCCGTGGCCGCATGATAATTCCGAATTGAACTGCGCCGCGTTTGCCGCGCCCGCCACATCGCCGTTGTTTGCGTCGGGCTTCGGCCTGACTTACGATGCGGACATGAAGCCGAAAGAATTCAAAACGGCGGCGTTGCATGAATAAAAAAGTCGTCATTGCGCTCGGAATGTTTTGCGGACTGCTCGGCACGCAACTGCTGGCAGCAAATGTTTTGAGCAATCCCGGTTTTGAATCGGATGCGCCCGGACAACACCAAAACCTTGTCGGCTGGACGTGGTATGGTCAGCCGTGGGGCAATACGTTTAACGAAACTGGTGCGGACGCCCGCAGCGGAAATAATTTTTTCAAGGTGTTTCAAGGCTTCACCGGCAGCGTGAATTACAACGGTGTTTATCAAGACTACATCTCCGGGCCGGGCGCGACTTACACGGCGGATGGTTGGGCCAAAATGCTTTCCACGGACGCGCTCGCTGGTCAAAACGTCGCGTGGCTGGAAGTTTCTTTTCGTGATGCCAATGCGGCCACGCTCGCGCTCTATCGTTCCAGCGTGATCACCACGAATGGATTTCCTAAAAATACTTGGATCAATCTGCCGGTGACGAATCAATACAACCCGAACACTTTCGTCATCACGAACACCGCGAATTTGCTCGTCGCGCCGGCGGGAACTTATTTCGTGCGCTATCAAGTCATGTTGCAGGGCGATGCCGCTGGCTCGAACGGCTCGGTTTATTTTGACGACTTGAATTTGAATCTGACGAGCACCGCGCCGTATGGGGATTGGAACATTGTCTGGAGCGACGAGTTCAACGGCAGCGCGATTGACGCGAGCACTTGGACTTACGATCTCGGCAATGGCGGCTCCAATCCGGGTTGGGGCAACAGCGAATTGGAATTTTACACCGCGCGCACCAACAACGTCTCCGTCGCCGGTGGCCTGCTCCATATCGTTGCTCGGAAAGAATCCACCAACGGCTTGAGCTACACGTCCGCGCGGATGAAAACGCAAGGGCTGCGCGCGTGGAAATACGGACGCTTTGAATGGCGCGCGCGTTGCCCCGCTGGCACCGGTTTCTGGCCCGCGCTCTGGTTGCTCGGCACGAACATCAACACCGTCAGTTGGCCAGGCTGCGGCGAGATTGACGTGATGGAAACCAGCGGCGCCTCACTCACGAACGTGCAAGGCAGCCTTCATTCCGGCGGCACGAATGGCGACCCGACGGCGATTTTTACTTTGCCCGATGGCGGTTCCATGACCAACTTTCACAACTACGTTCTCGATTGGAGCACGAATGCATTTTTGTTTTATGTGGACGGGCATTTGTATCAGTCGCAAACCAGTTGGACGAGCAGCGTCGGCACTTATCCCACGCCATTCGACAAGCCGGAATTTATCATCCTGAATCTGGCGGTGGGCGGAAATTATGTCGGCAATCCCAGCCTCGCCACCATCAATGCCAACGGTGGATTTCCCGGCGAAATGCAGGTGGACTACGTCCGCGTCTTGAGCCAGACCGCGCCGCTGAAAATTTCCCTGACGCGCACCAACAACGCGCTGTTGGTTTCTTGGCCGAGCAATGTCGTCGGCCACTTGCAATCGCAACTCAACGCTGGTCTGGGAACCAATTGGTCTGACCTCACCCAATCTACGAATCCCGCGAGCATCAGCCCCACCAACAGCAGCGGTTTTTTCCGGGTGAAATCGCCGTAGGGCGAACCGGCGAAACCAAACGCCGACGCGCGCAAAAAAAACTTTCGTTTCATTTTTCACCGGCGCAGTAAATAATTGGCCGTGCCGCCGACCCGCCTGCAACGCAGTCTTCGCGCCACGTTCCTCGGCCTCGCCGTGAACGTGGTGTTCACGACCGTCAAATTTTTGGCGGGCGTCTTCGGCCATTCGCAGGCACTCATCGCGGACGCCGTGGAATCGCTCGCGGACATTTTCAGTTCCATCATCGTCTGGCGCGGACTCGTCGTGGCGGAAACGCCCGCTGATGAAAATCATCCCTACGGCCACGGCAAAGCCGAACCCATCGCCGCCGCCGTCGTCTCCATCATGCTGCTCATCGCGGCGGGTTTCATCGCCATCCGCTCGTTGCTCGGCATCGTCGAACCGCGTTTGGCACCGTCGCCGTGGACGCTCGTGGTTTTGATTGCGGTCATCGTGGTAAAAGAAATTTTATTCCGCTTCGTGCTGCACGAATCCGCGCACGCCGAAAGTTCGGTGATGGAAACGGACGCGTGGCATCATCGCGCCGACGCCATCACTTCCGGCGCGGCGTTCATCGGCGTGAGCATCGCGCTCGTCGGCGGCAAAGGCTACGAAACGGCGGATAACTGGGCGGCACTCGCGGCGGCGTTCGTCATCGCTTTCAACGGCTGGCGGCTGTTGAGTCCGGCGCTCGGCGAACTGATGGACACGGCTCCCGACCGCAAATTGATTGAACAAATCCGCAGCCTCGCCCAAAAAATTTCCGGCGTGGACGGCATTGACAAATGTTTCGTGCGCAAGATGGGCTACCAATTTTTCGTGGACATTCACGTCGTGGTGGATTCGCAGATGACCGTCGAAAAATCGCATCGCATCGGGCATGAAGTGAAGGATAAATTGCGCGCGGAAATCCCCGCCGTGCGCGACGTGCTGGTGCACATCGAGCCGCTGAAAAAATAATTGTGAATCTGGAAACACATTTCAAAGGCTGGGCCAAACCGGGACCGTTGCCACCGGGATTCGGAACGCCGGAGGCCGGCGTTCCGCCCGTCGTCGAGCCGCACGAAACGCTCGATGCCATCAGCGGATATTTCCGTTTGTTCCAACTGCGCGCAGGCCACCGTTTTTCTACCGACGACATTTTGACCGCTTGGTATGGCACGACATGGTGTCCGACCGCGCGCACCGCGCTCGATCTCGGCAGCGGCATCGGAACCGTGGGCATGATCTGCGCGTGGCGATTGCCCGGCGCAAAATTTGTCACAGTCGAAGCGCAAAGTGAAAGCGTGGCGCTCGCCAAAAAATCCGCGCGCTACAACGGAATTGAAGAGCGCTACGAAATCCGCGAAGGTGATTTTCGCGATGAAAAAATTTTACACGCCGATGAAAAATTCGATCTCATAACTGGCAGCCCGCCGTATTTTCCGCTCGGCCACGGCGTGGAAAGCGGGCATCCGCAAAAGCTCGCGTGCCGCTTTGAACTGCGCGGAAACATTGCGGATTATTGTGCTGTCGCCGCGAAGCACCTTACGCCCGGCGGATTTTTTGCGTGCGTTTTTCCGCACGAAGCAGCGCAGCGCGCGCGCGCCGTGGATGCCGCAAAAAATTCAAATCTCGTCATCGTCCGCAAACGCCCGGTGGTTTTTCGCGAAGGCGATCCGGCGTTGGTCGCGTTGTTTGGCATGATGCGCGCGGAAGATTTGCCGGAATGGTTTCGTGGGCAGACTTGGACGGAGCCGGATTTAATTATTCGCACGCGCGACGGAAAAATTCATCCCGAATACTCGGCGGTGAAACTGGCGATTGGTTTTCCGCCGTAAAAGTTTTTAACCGCTAATCTGCGCTGATTTTCGCTAATCAAAAAAAACACCGCCGATGGCTGCAATTTTTTATCAGCGAGGATAAGCGCAGATTAGCGGTTAAACTTGGGAAAGCTTACGCGGTGGTGGGCGCGGCGGTAAGCGATAGAAAAATTTCCTCCAGCGCGCCGGTGTGGCCGCTTTGTTTCCGTAGTTCATCCGCCGTGCCGACGGCGATGAGTTTGCCGCCGTTGATGATGCCGATGCGGTCGGCCATTTCCTCGGCGATGCTCAATTGATGCGTGGAAACCAGCACGGTCATGCCAGCGCGTGAGCGTTCTTTCAAAACGTCTTTCACCACGCGGGCGTGCTGTGGATCGAGGCCCACCATCGGTTCATCAATCACAAACACTTCGGGATCGTGCAGCAGCGCAGACACGATGGCGATGCGCTGGCGCGTGCCGTGCGAAAGTCCTTCCAGCGCGCGATCCACAAATTCGGTGAGGTGAAAGCGGGCGACGAGTTCGCGCGAATTTTTTTCAATGCGCGCGGCGTCGAGCTGGAACAATTGTCCGGTGAAGCGGAAAAATTCCCACGCGGTGAGCTTGTCGTAAAGGAACGGAAAATCCGGGACGTAGGCTAGGCGGCGGCGGGCTTCGAGCGGCTGGGCTTGGATGTCGAAGCCGCAGATGCGCGCGGAGCCGGACGTGGGCTTCATCAAACCGGTGAGCAGTTTAATCGTCGTGGTTTTGCCGGCGGCGTTGGGGCCGAGCATGGCAAAAAATTCGCCGCGTCCAATTTGCAGCGAGAGGTCGTTGACGGCGGTGAGGTCGCCGAATTTTTTGACGAGATGTTCGAGTTGAATCATGGGCGGCTAAGGTCATCCACGCGGGCGGAGAAACCGCCCGGCAAGTTCACGCGCAAAATTTCACCGAGCGTGCTGACATCCACGGTGACGTCATAGCCGAGCGTGCTGGTGGCGAGCCGGTAAACGGGCACGAGTTCGGTGCCGATTTTGACGCGCGTGCGGCGGGTGTCCCAAGCGATTTTTTGCGCGGCCTCACCGGTGGGCATTTCCGGCAAATCCATCAGACCCAGCAGCGTGTCGGCGAAATTTCCGGCAAAGGCACGGAGCAACGTCTCGGGTTTTTGCAAATCGGCAAAGGCCAAGTCGCGCTCGATCAGCCCGCCGTCATTGGTGATTTTCACATGAACCACCTGATTGCTGGCTTGCGAAAATAGTTCCACGACGGCGAGGCGCGAGGAGATTTTGAAATGAAATTCCTGCCAGTCGCGGGTGTTGCGGAACTGCACGCGCCCGTCAAACTTCAGCCGGTTGGTGAATTCACCGAGCGCGACATTGCCGGCGAGATGCACCTGATAACCGGCCTTGGCCACCAAACCTTCCGGCGGCGGATTGGCGTCGTCGAGGGCGGCCATCTGTTGACCGACGCTCGTAGAAAATTCGCAGTAGCCCATGCGTTCGTGGTTTTGATAGACGCTCAAGGACGAGGGGTCGGGCGCGGTTAAAATTTTCCGCCAGACCAGCTCGAAAGGCACCGGCGTGTCACCGCCGCGCGAACCGTATTCCGCGCGCCAGAGCAGGACATTCATCGTCACCCAAAAGGCGGCGATGGCGAGAAATGACAGGCGCAAACGCATGGCCACGTCACGGAATATTCACGGACTGGCCGACGCGCAGCTTGCTGGAGTTCACGCCCGGATTGGCCGACTGTAAGGCCGCGAGGCTGACGTGATACTTCCGCGCGATGATCGCGAGCGATTCACCTTTGGCGACGACATGGGATTTATTTTTTATGGCGGAGTTGGGCGGCTTGGACGGTGGAGATTTTTTCCCGGTCGGCTCATTGTTGTCTGGCGCTGACGGAGTGAAATTATTTTGCGCGCTGGGCGTGGCGGCGCGGCTGGCGGCCGGTGGTTGCGCGGCGTAATAAGCGCGCCATTTATCCACCTCGGCCTGCAAGGCGCGGTTCGTATCCGACAGGCTTTCCAAAAGTTTTTGCGAGGCGGGCATACTGGGCAACGAGATCACGGCGTGGGCGAGTTGAACTTTGCAGCCCTCAATGCGCTGGTTCACGATGGCGGCGTTCTCGGCTTTGGGATTGAGCTGGAGAAATTCTTGGTAATGATAAATCGCAGCGGCGGGATCAGCCACTTTGTTCTCCGAGTCATACAGGCACGCGAGCTGATAGTGCGCCGCCGCCGAGTGCGGGTTCACTTGGAGCGAATCTTTGAAAGCATCAATCGCCGCCGGATAATCCAGCGCGTTCACGCGGCTTTTGCCGAGGATGAAGTGCGGCTCATTTTCCTCGTCCAACGAGCCGGAGTCAGACAGCGAACAGCCGCCCGCGCCCGCGAGGCAGAGTGCCGTGAGTAGGGAAAAAACCGTGCTTCGGGAAAAAACCATGCGCGACAATAAACGAAAAAAACGCGGCGTGCAATTGCGCGCTCGGCGGAACGGAGCGCGGGCGGCTCGCCCTCCGGTCGTGAGTTTCATAAACACGCGGGCGAGC
>JANYCI010000092.1 GCA_025360325.1 Limisphaerales bacterium
TATTTTTCTGCGTTCACTTTGTCGCCGCGTTGCTTGCACAAATCGCCGTAAGCCGCGAGGCCGAGAATCGCCTTCACGGACAAATTTGCATTGTGCGCCAAGTGTCCCATGAAATCGTCCGTGCAAAGTTGTTCCTCGGGATCGAGGCCGTATTGTTCCAGATATTTCGCCCATTGCGTGAGTTGCGGCCACCACGGATCGAGCCATTTGGAATCGCCCTGAATCTGCGAAACGGCGTCGCAAAGAATCAACATATTGCCGCTCTCCTCGACGGGCATCCCTTCGCCGCCATCATCCGTGCCGCGCGCAATCGGGTAAGTGCCGAGATCGTGCGGCGCGTTTGGAAATTTCCAGTGCCACGACGACGCGTAACTCAAGATGGGAACGAGCGTGGCCTTCGCGAGCGTGGGACTCAACAAAACCCATTGCGGATCCATCGGAAAAAAAACATCCACCGTGCCGATGTCGCCGTTGCTGGTGTTTTCCTTGGTGAAAAACAACGGTTGTTTGTTCGCGTCCGCAGCTAGGCCGCACGCGGCGACGCATTGACGATAAGCCAGCGCCACCATCTGCGCGTATTTTGCGCCGCCAACTTTGGTGGCATCAGCCGTCAAATCGGCATCAAACTTTGCGCAACGTTCCGTGAGCTTCGCATAATCGCGCGAGGCTTTTGACAACATCGTTGCCGCCGTCGCGCCGTTGCGTTTCCAAAACGGCAGCAGCTTTTTTCCGAAATACTTGACCGCGACAATTTCGTCATAAGCCACGATGACCTGGCGCGTGATGGGTTCGGCGGAAACTTTTCCGAGATTAAAAGCGAACGCCATCACGGGCTGCTCGTCATTCGCGGCGCGCGGCATCCGCGTATCGTCGTGCGCTGGCAATTCTCCGGTGGCGATAAATTTTTTGAGTAGAGTTTCATTGGCACCGATGGCGGCTTTGGATTGTTTGCCCACGGCAGCGGCGTAAGCGTAGCCCCAATTGATGCGGTGATCGTCGCCCGACGAGCCAACGACCGGCTGTTCCACCGTGCCGATGCGGAGCGCTGTCAGATCGCCCGCTTTTTCGCGCGCCCATTCCACCGATTCGTTGTGTCGGTTCACAGTGAGTTGCGAACTCGTGCTGTCGTAAATGGCGACGTCATGATTTTTTCCATCCACCGAACGCACCTGCCAGGTGAGATAGCTCAACGGCAGCGCAAGCGCGTCCAAATCATCCGGCAACGCGGGCGTCATGAACGTGAGCGTGACGTGAACCTGCGCGTTCTCGAATTCGTAAATGCTCCGTGTCGCCGTGATCGTCAGGCCGGTTTGCGGCAATGGCGGCACGTTCGTCGGGTCGTTGCCCATGAGCCGGAACGTCTGACCGTCCACGCGGATCAGACTGACGAGCGGATGTTCGCGCCGCGTCCAATGCTGCGTGGTGCGGTCGGTGAGCTTGTCGGCGGGCGACCAGATGCTCAAGAACGGATCGAACGTGACGAGCGGCACAGCGGGCGGACGGAACGTTTCCGCCGAGGCGGTAACGGACGCGAACAGCACCGCAGTAAAAGCGGACAACAGAATTTTTTTCATAAATTAAAATTGAGAAACAACCCCGTGCAAAAATGCGCCCTGAAGTTGTGCCAGAGGTTAACCGAACGTGCCGCCACAATCATGTGACATGAATTGGCCACGGCTTAACCCCAAACGCGCCAGCGACGCCCTACCAACGCGCCGATTGTTTTTTAGAATTTGCCTCCGCCATTTTAGCTGCCGAGTAATACCGCCCCGCTGCTCGCGGGATTAGGCACCTTACAAACTGAACTACATTTCATCCGCCGATTTCGCCGATTTACGCCGATTCGTTTTTCTTCATCTGCGAACCTCGTGAAATCTGCGGACAACGTTGGTTAACGACATAATCCCAGCACTGGCAATCGGACATTGAATGTGCCAAAAAATTTCCGCACACTGGCCACATGGGTAAATCTAAAAATTCCGCCACCGGCGAAGGCTTTCTCGGTGAAGTCATGGTCCACAAACTTTCCCGCGCCATGGGTGTGGTGACGAACGTGGCTGAAGCGCAGGCCGGCTGGCCGCCGCAGATCATCGTGAAGTTGAAGGATGGCTCCGTGAAAAAAGGTCGCCTCAGCGATTTCCGGGAACCCAGCGGCACCGAACGGACCACCTTCCCCACCGCCTAACTTCCGTTGACTGACATTCCTGCGCTCGGCGCGCGCGGCTGCTGCGGCGCGCCATCACGAACGAACGTTTCTGTCAGACACGGGCTAACGAAGTTTTATTTGGAAGGCGAACAACTGATCGAGAAACTCGTCGCGTGACAACCGCCACGGATACCCGTGGTTTCTAATGCGCCCGTTTGGCTCCTCGTGCATTGTAAATTCAAAGACGATGTTGCGCTTAACCACGAGCTCCACAAATCGCTGAATACTCGGTTGATCACAGTAAACGAGTTCCTCATAGGCATACTGCATTTTACCTTGGGTGTTTCGTGATTTTGCTTTCACAAAAACAGCTCGCTCATGTTTTTCAATGAGTCGCTTCTCAAGCCGGGCAAAGGTCCAGTGCGGAAGCGCGTCCGCGTTTTTCCGAAGATCAATTTTGCACTGCGCGTTCAGGACATCCAACAGCAGCCCAATGTTGTTTGGTGTTGTAGTGACTTGAGAGTAGCAGTCATAAAGTCCCGGAGCGCGCAGCTTGGGACTGTTTGCGTTTTCCGGTCACGCGTCCACCCCTTTGCAAAGCTCCGCTGTGGACAAGCCAAGCGCTTTGGCGAGCGCGGCGGCCAATCACGGATGTTTCAGGCGGAAGAAAAAGTTCGTGGGCGGGTTTGCGAGTTGTAGAAAATTTGTCCCGCCAACGGTGGTGACGCCGCTGCTGGTGGCCCAACTGCCGGGCTGAGTGAGATCGCCGCTTTGCTGCAATGTCCAATTCAACAGATTGGGCCAATAAATCTGGGTCTGGTTTCCGCTGCGGCGGATGCACAATTGCGGGAGGTTGAATAACACGGTGAGCGAGTCGGCCAAATTGTTGACGCTGACCAAATCTATTTTGCCATCGCCGCTCACATCCACGGCGGCAACCGAGGTCGGGTAACGACCCACGACCGGCACGGCGGCTAGACCAAAACTACCGAGACCATTATTCGTCAACACCGAGAGCGTATTGGCGAAAAGGTTGGCGCTGATCAAATCTACTTTGCCATCCGCGTTCACGTCTGCCGCCGTGACCGAGCCGGAACCGTTGCCGACATTGAGCGTGGCGGCCAGCGCAAAACCGTTGGCACCACCGCGATTCGTCAGCACCATCAGCGTGTGGTCATAGACGTTCGCGCAAATCAGGTCGGGCTTGCCATCCCCATTCACATCTGCCGCCGCGACGGATCGTGGCAGGCCGCCGGTGGCCAAGGTGGCGGCCAGTGCAAAAATGGCGCCGCCTTTATTCGTCAGGACGGTCAGCGTGTCGTTACCCTCGTTCGCGCTGATCAAATCCGGTTTGCCATCGCCGTTCACATCCGCCATGGCGAGGCAGTAGGGATAGGGGCCGACGGCGGGCGTAGAGGCGAGCACAAAGCTGCCGCTCCCTTTGTTCGTGAGCACGGTCAACGTGGCGTCGGTGTTGTTGGCGCTGATCAAATCTATTTTACCGTCGCCATTAAAATCCGCCGCCACGACGGAAGCGGGACGCATTCCCACCGTCAGCGATGTGGCCAGCACGAAGTTGCCCGCACTATTGTTCGTGAAAATCGTGAGGGTGTTGGTGCCGTAATTTGCGCTCACCAAATCCACTTTGCCGTCGCCGTTGAAATCAGCCGCCGCGAGCGAGACCGGCCCGTTGCCCACGCCCGCGTCCAGTGAAGCGGCGAGCGTGAAGCCGCCGATGCCGTTGTTCGTGAGCATGGTCAACGTGTCGGCATCGTAGCAAGCGACGATCAAATCCATCCGGCCATCGCCATTCACATCGGCTGAAATGACTAGCAGCGGTTCGGCATCCACGGCGGGCGTCGAGGCCACGCCGTAACCCGGCAGGCTTTGGGCGCGGAGAGCGGTGATAGGAATAAGGCTTATGGCCAGCAACGCGACCACGGCAGCACTTTGAAATAAGTTCTTCACGAGTATTAAAATTAGGATTTCCGCCTGAAACTGATTGCCAAGATATTCGCACGACTTGCCAAACGAGTTAAAGGCTAAACTCCAATTCCTTCCTATCGGCTGGCTGGATTCGGGGTTGAGGCTGAATTCTAAAACGCGAAATGGCCGGGATGATCCGGGTTCACTAATGCTGGAGGCAGGGACAGCGCGCTGTCCCTGCCAATCGCCAAAGACGTGATCGGAATTTTATTTTTTTTCGCCGCCAATGAGTTCGCTCAACGCCGACATCCCGGATGGCGGACGGCTTTCCGGCGCGCTGCCCCAGTTTTTTTCTGGCGCGGAAGTCATGTGGAAAATCATTTCGCCGCCGTTCAATAATTCATCGTGGCTCAAAAATGTTTTGTTGAAATTCTCGCCGTTTAATTTTGCCTCGCGGATATACGGCTTGAGTGGGCCGTTATTTTCGGCGGTGATGGTAAAAGTTTTTCCCTTCGCGGTGGTGATGGTCGCCTTGTCAAACAGCGGACTGCCGATGATGTAATTCTCGTCGCCGGGACACACGGGATAAAAACCGAGCGCGCTAAAGACATACCACGCGGAGGTCTGGCCGTTGTCCTCGTCGCCGCAATAGCCGTCGGGCGTGGGCGCGTAAAGCTTGCCCATCGCCCAGCGCGTGCGCGACTGCGTCTTCCACGGCTGGCCCGCGTAATCGTAGAGATAAATCATGTGCTGAATCGGCTGGTTACCGTGCGCGTATTGGCCCATGTCGGCGGCGACCATTTCAGTCATCTCGTGGATCATCCCGCCGTAAGTGCCGGTGCGGACATCGCTCGACGCGGTGAAAACGCCGTCGAGCTTTGCGATGAACGCATCGTCGCCGCCCATTTGTTTCACGAGGCCGGGAATGTCGTGGAACACGCACCACGTCCAATGCCACGAGCAACCCTCGGTGAATCCCCCGCCCCATTGGTTCGGATAAAACGGTTCGACCCACGAGCCATCTTCCTTGCGTTCGCGCACGAAGCCGATCTTCGCGTCAAAAACGTTCGTCCAGTTCATCGCGCTGCGGGCGAATTTTTCCGCGTCGGCTTTGCGGCCTGTCGCAAGCGCAAGCTTGGCCGCACAAAAATCGTCGTAAGCGTATTCCAAAGTTTTAGCCGTGGCCTCGCCAAAACTGGTTTCGCCTTTCACCGGCGAATACGGAACGTAGCCGAGGCTGTGATAAAATTTCTCACCATCACGTCCGATGGATCCAATCGGACCGCTGTTTTGCGAGTCGTGAACCATCGCATCCACAGCCTTATTCGCGTCGAAGGAGCGCACGCCTTTGACCCAGCCGTCGGTAAGCAGCGAGAAGGAATTATTTCCCACCATGCACTCGCGATGGCCGGGACTGGCCCACGCAGGCAGCCAGCCGCTTTGTGCGGAGGCGTTGACAACGCCCTGCAAAATTTC
>JANYCI010000133.1 GCA_025360325.1 Limisphaerales bacterium
TCGCGCTGGCCAAGGCCAACCAGGAAACCCGCGCCGCCGAAATGCAGCTCGTGCAGTCCGAGAAGCTCGCCTCGCTTGGACGGTTCAGCGCCGGGCTGATGCACGATGTGTTGAACCCATTGAACTACGCCAAGACCGGCACGTTCACGCTCCGCAAAAAATGCCGCAACCTGCCGCCGGAATTGAAGGCGGAGTTCGAGGCGATTCTTACCGACGTGGATGACGGTCTCAAGCGCGTGGACAACCTCGTGTCCGACTTGCGCACGTTCACGCATCCCGGCGGCCAGGCGGCGGAGGATGCGGATGTGGCCGAGGTGCTGAACATGGCGCTGCGTTTCGTGAGCAGCGAATTGAAGGATAAAAATGTCAGCGTGGAAACCACCGTGGCTCCGGGGCAGAAGGCTTGGATCAGCCGCAACCACCTGATCCTCGTGCTCGTCAACCTGGTGGAAAATGCGATTGATGCGCTGGATGAAAAAAAATTACCTGCGGGCGAGCCACCGCTCATCCGCATCACCGGCGAGGCTCGGAACGGACGCAGTTTCCTGCACGTGCGCGACAACGGGCCGGGCATTGCGCCCGAGCACCTCTCCAAAGTTTTTGATCCGTTCTACACCACCAAAGATGTCGGCAAAGGCACCGGCTTGGGCTTGAGCATCTGCTTCGGCATCATGCGCGGCTACAGTGGCAGCATCGCCGTGACGAGCGAGGCGGGAAAATATTGCGAGTTCAATCTTGAGTTGCCGGCCAGTCTGGCCGATGTAACCGCTACTAGTCATGCCGATTGAATTTGATTACAAAAAATACGCCATCCTCTACGTGGACGACGAGGAGAAGGCGCTCGTCAGCTTCCAGCGCGCGTTCGGGGAGGATTTCCGCATCTTTACCGCTATCAACGCGCAGGCTGGGCTGGCTATCATCGAAAAGCACGGCAAAGAAATCGGCCTGCTGCTGACGGACCAACGGATGCCCGGAGAAAAAGGCGTCTGGCTGCTGGGACACGCCAAGAAAATCCAGCCGCAAATCTTGCGCGTGCTCGTCACCGCCTTTACAGACGTAACGGACGCCATCGCGGCCATCAACGACGGCGCCATCTACAAATACATTCATAAGCCGTGGGATCCGGTGGCACTGGAGGTTACCCTGCGGCAAGCGCTGGAATTATTCAGCGTCACCACCGAGCGCGATGAACTGCTCCGCGAAAAAATGTCCGTGTTGCGCAACATGATGATTGCCGACCGAGTCGTCAGCCTCGGCCTCCTCGCCGCCGGCTTGAGCCATCACATCCGCAACTCGATGGTCGCCGTGAAAACCTTTCTCGAACTCGCGCCGCTCAAGATGGCCGAGGAAAAAAACAGCGCGGAAAGTTTGCGCGATCCTGATTTCTGGCGCGACTACCACGGCAACGTCCAAGGCCAGATTGAAAAAATCAATACTCTCCTCGGCGACCTCCGCACGGCCTCCGACCAGCAATCGGATGATCCCTTTGCCGAGAGCATCCAACTGCAACCGGCCATCAACGCCATCTTGAAAGACGTGGCTGGAGCTTTCGCCGCTCGAAAAATTTCGGTGCATAACGACATTGCCGCCGACCTGCCGCCGCTGCACGTGGACAAGCCCAAGTTCACACGGCTCATTGAACTGTTGCTGAAGGATGAGTTGGCCATGCTGCCCACTGGCTGCCGCATCGCTTTCACCGCTGAATTAAAAGACGCCGATATGCACATCTCGCTTACCGACGACGGCCCCGCGCTGCCGCAGGAAGCCCTGCGGATTATCCTCGATCCATTTCAAGTCACCAGTGGCACCCCGTCTGAATACGGCATCAACCTCATGGCCTGTTTCTTTATCGCCCACCATCACGGCGGAAAGATCGAGGCCCGCAACCTCCCTGGCAACGGCAACGTCATCACCGTGCGCCTGCCGCTCCAACCGCCGCGCGGCGAAACTGCCGCTGGCGGCACCGAACATTTCCACAAAGCCGTCCTCAACGACGGCTTGTGGAAAAAGCTCAACGACGACGCCTGAACCGGTCTGCCCCGCCCGCGCGGAGGCCAACTTGACACACTGCTTGTTTTTGAACTCGATGAGTTCAGGGCGCGGTTTCCCCACCGAGAGCGCCGGCTTCCAGCCGGCGGATTGAACCCTGATCCACCGACAAGCTGCCAGCGCTCCCAGTCTTCCGCCACGCACAACCCCTCGCGCGTGGAAAATTGCCAGAAAGTTTTTGCATTTTTCCCGCCGTCCACAGATACTCTGCGGCGGCGGACGGACAGCTCGGAGTGCCGCCACTTGGCCCAAACCGGTTCCTCACCACCAAGTTTATTTTTTTATGAGCGGGTTACCTTTTGCAATCATCGCGGCGGCCTCTAATCAGGCTGATCCGTTTTACATTTGGAAAGTTGCGTCGATGGAGGCGAAAGTCATCATCGCCATCCTCTTCGTGTTCTCCATCGCCGTCTGGTTTGTGATGGTGACGAAAGTCATTTCCATGCACCGCGCGCGGAAATTAAACCGCTACTTCGGCGCCGAATTCACCGCGCAAAAAAACGTGCTCGAAATGTTCGACCGCAAATTGGAAGTGAGCGGCTGCCCGCTCTACGCGGTCTATCAAGCCGGTTGCGTGCAGCTCGATGCACGGTTGCGCGGGCCGAGCGGTGAACGCGCCCAGCAAAATATCAGTCTCAAGAACATGGAACACATCAAGCGCGCTATCGAAAATGTGGTCGCGAAAGAAAGTTTGAAATTGGAATCAGGCTTGATTCTATTGGCGATTGCAGTGAGCGGCGCGCCGTTCCTCGGTCTGCTCGGCACGGTGTGGGGCGTGATGAATACATTCGCCGGCATCGCGCAGGAAGGCTCGGCCACGATGGCCGCGATGGCGCCGGGCGTGAGTGCCGCGCTCGTCACGACCGTCGCCGGTCTGCTCGTGGCCATTCCCTCGATGTTCGGTTACAACTGGCTCGTCCACAATTTGCGCGCGTTCACGGTGGAGCTAGATAATTTCGCGCAGGAACTCATTTCCAAAATGGAATCGGAATTTCTCAAAGACGATTAGTTGAAGGTTGCAGGTTGAAAGTTGAAGGTTATTGAATAATGGCAACGGTAAAACAATTTGAAGATTTGAATGTCTGGCAGGAAGCCCGGCAGTTGGTCGCTGCTATTTATACAGCCTCGAAAGTCCGCGCGTTCAATGCGGATTTTGGTTTGCGCGACCAGATTCGTCGTGCTGCCGTTTCCACGATGTCGAACATTGCGGAAGGTTTTGAACGTGGATCGCGTAAAGAATTTATTCAGTTTTTGAACATTGCCAAAGGATCGAACGGCGAAGTCCGCTCACAGCTGTGCGTCGCCGTGGATCAAAAATATATTGCTGAAACAGAATTTAATCTGTTGCGTGAATTATCAGTCACGCTGTCAAAAAAACTTTCTGCCTTCATCCGCTACCTCGACGGTTACGCGGCGAACTCCCGTGTGAAAAAACCAACGCGCGTGAACGCCAACCTGCAACCTGCAACCTGCAACTTGCAACCATGAGAAGGTTTTCCCAACGCAGTCATCTGGTGACGTTGAGCGAGATCAACATCACGCCGTTGCTCGACCTCGCGTTCGTGTTGCTCATCATTTTCGTCATCACCACGCCGTTGCTGGAGAAGAGCATCGAACTCAATCTGCCGCACGGCGGGCGCACGGAAACCAAGCTGGAAAAAAGCGACATCGCCACGGTGGAAGTTTCCGCGTCGGGTATTTATGCGTTGAATAAAAAAACGTTTAAGAGCCTCGGTCAATTGCTGCCGCAACTCGCGCACGATTACAACGCCAACAAAAATCTGGTGGTGTATATCCGCGCGGATAAGGACTGCCGTTATGATCTCGTGGCGCAGTTAATGGACGGTTGCCAGAAAAACGGCATCAAGCGCTACTCGTGGCGCACCGATCCGTCGGCGAAATAAAAATGAATCGGCTGCAAAAAAAATGTCTCATCGCCACGGCAGGCACACACCTGCTGGCGATTGTGCTGTTGTTTTGTTCCGGCTTTATTTCGTCGAAACCGAAACTGGACGAGACGCAATTGCTGGATGTGATTCCAGAAAACGTGGTGGAAGCCGCGTTGAATAGCGGCGTGCCAAATCCGCCCAAGCCGCCGCCGCTTACCCTAATCACCAAGCCGCCAGAGCCGCCGCAACCAGATCCGAAACCGCCCACGCCACCGGTCAAGCCGGCTGATCCAGTTGAACCCGTGACGCCGCCGGATCAGACGCATGGCGATGAGCCGGTGCCGATGAGGCCAACGCCAAAGCCGCCGAAGCACACGATTGAAATTGATTTGAAGCATCCGATGGTGCGGAACGCACCGAAAGTAAATACACCGAAAACAACGGTGGTTGACACGACGGCGGCGGATGAGGCGCGTGAGAAAAAACGTTTGGAGAAAGCGCTTGCCGCGCGGGCTGCCAGAGTCGCTTCACTGACGGAAAAATTGGAAAATAGTTTATCCACTTCCACTAAGGTGGAAATGCCCGGCGAGGCCAGCGTCTCGTTCGCCAGTTACGCATCGGTGGTGAAAAGTATTTACGAAGCAAAGTGGCGCGCACCGGATGACGCCGCCAGCGATGACGCCAACACCAAGGTGAGCGTGACGATTGCGCGCGATGGCCGGGTGATCGAATCGCACATCGTCAATCCCTCCGGCGATGCGCGCGTGGACGCGAGCGTGCGGCGCACGCTGAGCAACGTTGATTTCATCAGAGAATTTCCCGACGGCGCAAAAGAATCGCAGAAAATTTTTATCATCAACTTTAACCTCAAATCGAAACGGATGAACGGATGAACACTCACATTAAAAAATTATTTACCCTCGGTCTCGCGGCACTGGCGCTCACGGTCTCGCGGGCGCAGGAAATTGACATTACCCACACGGGCGATGGCTTCGGCAAAAAGCCCGTGCCCATTTCCATCAGCGGTTTCAGCGGCGAGGTGCTGGAGGTTTTGAAATTTGATCTCTACGTTCAGGGCTTCAGTTTTGTTTCGCCGGAGGCAGCGGTGTATCAAGTCAGCGGCAGCAATGCGGGCGATGTGACGGGCACGCTTACTTTGGGCAAGCGCGCCGTTTTTTCGCGCAGCTACAACGGCGCGAACGTTCGGCGGCAGGCACACGCGCTGGCGGATGACATCGCGGAAGCGGCCACGGGTCTGAAAGGAATTGGCAAATCGAAGATCGCTTTCAAGTCACAGTCCGCCGGTGGCGAAGGGGAAATTTTTGTTTCCGATTTTGACGGCCACGGCGCGCAGCCGGTGACCTCGGACAACGCGATTGTGGCGAAACCCGCGTGGATGCCCGGCCGGATGGCGTTGTATTACACGTCCTACACGAAGGGCAATCCGGACATTTTTTCGCACAGCCTTTCCAGCGGCCAGCGCCGAGTGATCGCGGCCTATCCCGGCCTGAACACGAGCGCGTCCGTTTCGCCGGACGGCACGAAGGTCGCGATGGTGCTGGGCAAAGCCGGCAGCCCGAACATCTGGGTGTGCGATGCGGATGGAAAAAATTTGAAACGCATCACGACCGGCAACGAAGATTCCTCGCCCTGTTGGTCGCCGGACGGACAATGGATTTGTTTCGCGGCAAAAATTAGCGGCCGGCGTCGCCTCGCGAAAGTTTCTGCCGAGGGCGGCGCGGTGATCCCGTTCAACACTTCCGGCATGGCCAGCCCGTCCGAGCCGGACTGGTCGCCGGACGGCAAGTGGATCGCCTTCACGCGGCTCGCGGGCGATTTCGACATCTGCGTGATGTCGGCGGATGGCCGCGTGCCCGCCACAGTCGTCGCCGCCGGGGAGAACCCGTCGTGGTCGCCGAACTCGCGCACGCTCGTCTTCAACCACAGCATCAACCACCGGCAAGTGCTGTCTGTGCTTGACGTTTTCACTAAACAATACAAGGATTGTGCGCGAGCGGCGGGAAGCAACTCCCAGCCCGCTTGGGCGAAATGACTTTCCCATTTGCGATCGAAATTTCGTGACTCAACTTTGACCCATTTTTAACAAGTAAAATTTAACCAATAAAAAATATGAAATTGAACAAACTCATTCTGCCGCTGGTGCTCGCGCTCGTCGCGATGCTGGCGACGACCGGCTGCAAACATGGCTTCAGCGGGAAAACCACCAACTTGAAAAATTCAAACGGTGGTCAAGTTGGCAACCCAGAAGATTTCCAGACCAAGCCTGTCAAGTTTGATGACGGAACGGGAAACGGACCAGGAAACGAAGGAAGTAAAAAAGATCAGTTCGGTCGCACGCCGCTGTCAACAACATTGAACCCTGATATCATGGATCAAAACCGTTCCGCCTTCGCGGCCAACACGGTGCATTTCGATTACGACAGTGCCGTGGTGAAGGACAAGGAGCAGGTCAATCTGGCTTTCGTAGCACAGACGCTCGCGACTGACGCAACGGGGGCCGTGCTCATCGAAGGCAATTGCGATGAACGCGGCACGGAAGAATACAACCGCACGCTCGGTGAACATCGCGCGGAAGCGCTCCGCGAGGCGCTGATCAAAAACGGCGTGAGCGGCGACCGCATCGCCGTCCGCAGTTACGGCAAGGACAAGCCGGCGGACCCCGGTCACAGCGAAGCCGCCTACGCGAAAAACCGCCGGGGCGAATTCGTTTTGCTGCACCCGAAATAATTTTTGAAATCCACGCCGCGCCGCGCTTTCCAAAAAGCGCGGCTCTTTTTTTGTGGTTGGTAGGGCGGCGTTGCTGCGCCGCCTTCCCCCCGCGTGAACTGCGATTCACGCCAGCGTCGCGGCAGCGACGCCCTACCGAAACAAAAAAAGCCCGCCGGAAAAAATCCAGCGGGCTTGGCTTTCGGAGATGAAAATTTTTAGCCGTTGTCGCCGATGGCTTCCACGGGGCAGCCTTCCATGGCTTCTTTGCAAAGCTTTTCCTCGTCGGGCGAGGCGGGCTGTTTATAAACGACGGAGTAGCCGCCGTCGTCGTTGCGCTTGAAGTTGGCCGGGGCGGTTTCGCGGCACAGATCACAGTCAATGCACTGGTTGTCCACGAAGTATTTGCCGTTGGCGTTCTCGGAGTATTTGTTTGCTGCGTCAGCCATAAATTTGATTAAAAAATTGAGCCGAAATGATGGCGGGGCGGGGCAGTTTTGGCAAGCAAGATTACTCGGCAGCAATGTCGGCACGCGCTTTTTTTACTACCCGGCGAAGGGTGGCAAGGCCGTCGCGCAATCCTCACGCGTGGCCAAAGTGACGTAACGTCTGATAAACAATGAGCGCGGCGATGTAGGCGAGACCGCTCATGTAAAAAATTTGGAACAGCGGCCATTTCCAACCGCCGGTTTCGCGCCGCACGACGGCGGTGGTGGAAAGGCATTGCGCGGCGAGGATGTAAAACACCAGCAGGCTGGCGCAGGTCGCGGTGTTGAAAATCGCCGTGCCGTCGGAACGTTTCGCGCGGCGCAGTGAGTCGTAGAGCGAGGTGCGGTTGTTGTCATCTGCGTCGTCGCCCACGCCATACACAATGGATAGCGTGGAGACAATGACCTCGCGCGCGGCGAACGAACTGAAGATGCCGATGCCAATCTGCCAGTCATAACCCAGCGGCGCAATGAACGGTTCCATGACGTGTCCGATTTTTCCGGCGTAGGAATGTTGCAGCGAATTTTGCGCGGCCAGGCGACTGGCTTCGGCCCGCAATTTTTTTGAGGCATCCGCGTCGCCAGATTTTTCAAGTTGCGCTGCTTGCGCGGTCATCGTCACGGCAGCGGCGGGCGGCGCGGATTTGGGATAATACGACAGTGCCCACAAAATCAGCGAGATCGCGAGGATGATCGTGCCGGCCTGCTTCACGAAAATCATCGCGCGGTCGAATGTGTGCAACAGCGCGACGCGCAGGCCGGGCACGCGATACGACGGCAGTTCAATCATCAGCGGTTGGCTGCCGCCGGGTAAAATGGTGCCGCGAAAAATCACCGCCATCACGAGCGCGGCGAGCACCCCAAACGCATACGCGCCGGTGAAAATCGCGCCAGCCTTCAGCGGCGAGTGCGGAAATAGCAGTGCCGTGACCATCGCATAAACCGGGATGCGCGCGGAGCACGTCATCAGCGGCGTGATCAGAATCGTCACGAGCCGATCACGCGGATTTTCGATGACGCGCGTGGACATGATCGCCGGAATCGCGCACGCGTGCGCCGAGAGCATCGGCACAAACGCCTTGCCCGGCAGGCCGAAGCGGCGCATCAATTTATCCATCACAAACGCCGCGCGGGCGAGGTAGCCAGTGTCTTCCAGAATCGAAAGTGCAAAAAATAAAATGCAGATCTGCGGCAGAAAAACCAGGATGCCGCCCACGCCGCCGATGACGCCGTGAACGAGCAGACTTTGCAAATCACCATCAGGAATTTTGGCGCCCACCCAGCCGCCGATGCTGCTGAACAGACGGTCAATCAAGTCCATCGGAATTTTTGCCGCCCAAAAAATCAGCGCGAACAACGCCAGCATCACGCCGAGAAAAGTTGCAACGCCAAAAATGGGATGCGTGAAAACATCGTCGAGCCGGTCCGTCCACGCGGAACGTTGCGGCGCGGCGGCGTCCATGACTTTCGTGGAAATTTTTTCCGTCCATTCGTAGCGCGCCTGAAACGTGCAGCCGGTGCAGCCGCCGCAGTTCGGGTCGGCGTGATCGAGCGATTCCGGCATCGCGCCCGCCGCGAGCCGATCCAGCTCCGTTTTCAATTCCGCCAAACCTTCGCCGTGGCGCGCGGAAACTGGCACGACCATGCAGCCGAGTTCCGCGCGCAACTTCGCCACGTCAATGCGGATGCCATCGCGCCGCGCCATGTCCATCATGTTCAACGCCACCACGACCGGAATTTTTTTTAACTCCAAAATCTGGCTGACGAGAAAAAGGTTTCGTTCAAGGTTCGTCGCGTCCACCACGATGAGCGCGGCGCTCGGCGAGGTGTGTTCCAATTTTCCCTGCAAGGCATCGGCGGCGAGCTTTTCATCCGGCGATTTGCTGTCGAGGCTGTAAAGGCCGGGCAGATCAATGACCACGATCTGTTTGTGATTGAGATGCAGGCGACCCACTTTGCGCTCAACGGTGGTGCCGGGAAAATTTGCAGTTTTGGCGCGCAAGCCGGTCAGCGCATTGAACAGCGTGGTCTTGCCCGCGTTGGGATTGCCGACGAGCGCCAGTGTGAAAGCGTGACGCGCGGCGGGCGCGGGCAGGTTGTCGTAATGATCGTTCACACGGCCTCGTCCTCACGCAGCGCGCAATGATCGGGCAAACAAATTTCTACGCGCACGCGGCGAGCCAGCTCGGCGGAGAGGCCGAGCCGCGAGCCAAAAATTTTCAGGATGAGCGGATCGCCCACGCGCACCGATTCCACACGGCGACCCACGCAAATGCCCAGCGTTTTCAGGCGTTGCGTGGCCTCGTCGTCCGTCGCAACACTCCGCACCACGGCGCAGACGCGCGGCGGCAACTCATCGAGTCGCACGGTCGGCGGCGCTGGTTCAGCGGGTTTCACAATGACAAAAATAAATCTTTCGGCGCACAAGTCAAACCAGCGACGGAAAGATTTAGTGCCAAGACTAATCCGTTTTCAATTTCTCCGCTGCTGCCGGCTTGCGATTTGTTGGTGGTAAATTGCGGTGGTTTTTGCCGCGCGCGATCTGCGCATCCTGCGCTTGATGAATAATACGTTTGATTGAAAACCGCCGCCGCCTCCGGCAAATTATCCGCGTGAACTTAAAAAATTATTACGCGGGATTGCTCGCCGCCGTTTTATTTTCTGGCTGCGGCAAATCCATCCCGCCCGCCGCAACGCCTGCCGCACCCGCAGCCGTAACTTCGATTGACGACCTGCTGCCCAAGCACGCGCAACCAAAACTGCCGACCATGAAAATGTTTCTGGGCGCCGAGATCATTGACGCCGAGCTGGCGTTGAGCGACGAGCAGATCCACACCGGCATGATGTATCGCTCCAACATCCTTGAGACCGACACCATGCTGTTCGACCTGCGGCTGCCGCAGCGCGCGAACTTTTGGATGAAGAACTGCCCCGAATCCATCTCCGCCGCCTACATCAATGCCGACGGCGTCATCGAGGAAATACATCACCTCGAAAAAAACGACACTAACGGCGTGGAAGCCGCGAGCGAAGACATCCGCTTTGTTTTGGAAACATCGGACGGCTGGTTTGCGCGGCATCACATCGAACCCGGCACCATTATCCGCACGGAAAAAGGTTCGCTGCGGGAAACGTTTGCGCGGTAGAAATCTTTCATGCTGACGCTCGAACAACTGGCCGGACTGTTTGAAAAAAACCGCGCCGCGGCGGCGGCGCGCGTGCAGGAATTTTCCATCGGCGGCAAAAAATTTCATTTTAATTCGTCGCCCGCCATCATGGGCGTCGTGAATCTCTCCGCCGATTCATGGTATCGCGAAAGCGTTTGTTTGTCGGCGGATTCAGCGATTGCTCGCGGGAAAATTCTGGCAGCGCAAGGCGCGCAGATCATTGATGTCGGCGCGGAATCTACGCTCGCGCACGCGGCGCGCGTGACCGGTGCGGCGCAAAAATCCAAATTGATTCCGGTCATCAAAGGTTTGCGCGCGGAAAAAATTCTCGTGTCGGTCGAGACGTATTCGCCCGCCGTCACGCGCGCCTCGCTGGCGGCGGGCGCAAATGTTTTGAACCTCACCGGCACCACCGCGTCGCAAGAAATTTTCCGCATGGTCGCCGCGCACGAGGCCGCCGTCATCATCTGCTACGTCGCCGGAAAAAATGTCCGCGCAGTGGGCGATTTTGATTTGAGTGCTGATCCCATTCCTAAGTTGCGCGAATTTTTTGCGCGCCAAATTGAACTCGCGCAAAAATGTGGCGTGGAAAAAATCTTCATCGACCCCGGCCTCGGATTTTATTACAAAAATTTGCAAGACAGCGCGGTGCGAGTGCGGCACCAGATGAATATTTTTCTGAACACGTTCCGTTTGCGCAAACTGGGCTTTCCCGTTTGCCATGCGCTGCCGCACGCGTTTGAATTTTTTACGGACGAGGTGCGTTGCGCCGAGCCGTTCTTCGCGGTGCTGGCCGCGCTGGGAAAAACGGATTTGTTCCGCACGCATGAGGTTCCGCGCATCCAAGCAGTGCTGGACACGCTGAAAATTTTTTGAGCGCGGGGAGCCGTTTCAAACGGACGCTTTCAGCCGGATGAGGTCAGTTTCCAAAAACATGGCGGCCGTGAACTGTTTGATTTGGTCGTCGGAAAAAACCTGTTTCCGAGAAACGCCGAGCAGATTCGGTGGGCAGTCTTTGACGGCCTGCCGGTATTTTTCCAGACTTGGATTGGCCGACTTCTCGGCCTGGCCGAATGCCGCCCACATCCTACCAAATTCCGCTGAATTGACGATCTGCTCTTTTTCATCATCCCGGTCGGCGTGGGTGATTTTCTTGGACATCTGATCCCACGCGGCCTTGGACGCAGTGCATTTGGCTTGGTAGTCGGCCAAAAATTCTTCCCGGAGTTTTCTGGGTGAATCGGCCAGCGTATTCAGCGGCAGGTTTGGCGGCTGGTCGCGTAACAATTCCTTGAAAATTTTTCCCCTGTAGGCCAATTGCGACATCTGGTTTTGCAGGTCAAATTTTTTATCTTCCATCGCATAATGAAAAATCTGCATCAGCGAATAATGCAGGCCGAAGCGGACGCCGTCCTGAATGACCAGCAGACAATTTTGCATTTCCTTCGCGTCGGTTCGCTTTTTGTCTTCCACCATGTCGGCCACGGTTAGCGCGGACAACAACAGCAAGTTGAGACCGTTTAGCGCCTGCTCCTGAACTTCCAGCACCACTTGGGGGAAATTCAAATACCAGAGATTGAGCATCTCTTCCGCCGAGTTGATCAGGCACTCGAGTTTTTTGCGGGTCTCGCGGATGGAGCCCGCGTCCTGACCGGCCTTGAAATACGCCACCTCGGTGGACAGGCGGTAAAGCTCGCTCCACATGGCGTTGGTTTTTTCCAGCGTGTCCGTCTGGCGTTTGCGGATTAATTCTTTGGCCAGCAACTCCGCCGCTTCCTGTTTTTGCTCCCGTTGTAATTTTTCCGCCTCCACTTTTTCATCAATCTTAAAAGCCTGCGCGATGAGCGAGAGCAGCAACGGAATCAGCAGCGTGGCCAGCAACGCCTCGTAACTTTTGGAATCAAAATAATCCGCCAACGTTCTTTGCGAGGCATACACGCACACGGCCACCACATTGCACCCCACCACCAAACCGATCAGCCACCAGATGAAGCGCGTGATTTTTTCTTTGTCGAAGGCGGCGGGGAAAAAGCTGGCGGCGGGCGGCTGTTTTTTCGCCGTTTTATTTTGGGAAGTTTTTTCGTCGCTCATAAACGCCTCATCCATCTTGCGCGATGTTAGGAACGCGCCGTGGCCCTCGCAAGCCAAAGTCTTGCGGTTAAGACTGCGGAAATTTCACATACAACAGCCAGTAAATCACCACGCCCGTCACCGAGACATACATCCACAACGGCCACGTCCAGCGCGCAATTTTTTTGTGCGCCTCAAAATTTTCTTTCCGCGCCCGATTCAGCGTCAGCAAAATCAGCGGCACGATGACGATAGCGAGAATGGTGTGGGAAATTAAAATCGCCAAGTAAAACGGGCGGAACCACTCCGGTTTCAAGAAATGCGTCGGGCCTTGGTGCAGCACGACGCCGAGCCAAATGTGATACGTCAGATAGCACGCGAGAAAAATCACCGACGTGCAAAACGCGGCGATCATGCAGTTGCGATGCGCGATTTTCTGGCCGCGTTTGATGGAGAAAAAACCGAGCGCGAGAAAAACTGCGCTCAACCCGTTGAGCGTGGCGTTGACGACGGGCAGGTCTTGGATGGTCATGGTTCGTTTTCTAGTTCGTTCACCGTGGCGAGAATTTTTGGCAGCACCCCGTTCGTCCAGTCCACGCCGTCCGTTTCAAAATATGCCCGCATCTGCGCGTGCTTGTCCACCACCACAAACAAAGTGCCATGGATGAAAAGATCCGCCGCGTTTTTCTGGTCGGCGGGAGCGATCGGTTGCGAAGGCAATTTCAAGCTGCCGCTGCCGAGGGCGATGATTTCCTTTTTGTCGCCGGTCAAAAAACTCCAGCGGCTGAAATCGGCGTTGCCGCGCACGCCGTATTTTTTCAAAACCGCTGGCGTGTCGTGTTCCGGGTCGGTCGTCAGCGTGACGAGTTTTGCCCCGCTGGATTTTGGCAAATGTTCCGACAACGATTTCATCTGTAGCGTCAGGTGCGGACACGGCCCGGCGCAACTGGTAAAAATGATGTCGGCGATCCAAACGTGATTCGTCAAATCCGCGAGCGTGGTGATTTGGCTGTCTTGATTCGTGAGCGTAAATTCAGCGACGCGGCTGATGACCGGCAGCGCCGAATTTTTTGGGCGCGCGTTTTGCAGCAGCGACACCAGCACCGCGAGGCCGATCAAGCTGAACGTAAGACTGCACCCGACCCAAACCGAACGAGGCAAAGTTTTTGATTTTTCAATCATTTGGGCAATTATGCGGATGCTGGTGGGCGACGGCAAGGCGGCTTTGGGTTGCGAGCGGTGGGGCGCCTAGATTGTGTGCTGGAAAAGTCACCGCACATAGTTCGGCGCGAATACCGGGCCCAAGTTGTGTTTTTGAAGTAGTTCACAAAATTTCGCGATGCCGCGCTTTTCGTCCTCCGCGAGATGAAAGTGGATGTGCCACTCGAAATAATCGCGCCGGAACGCTTCGTCAAATTCCTCGCGCGTCGCGATGATTTCGTCAAGATTCTCCACCCCGAAATGTTTGGCGCTACGAAGGTCAGCGCGCAACTCGCGGTTCTCCACGCCGCGCCGCAGCGCCCAGACCGCGTAAACAAAGGGTAGATTCGTCAGCTCCAGCCAGGCGGCGCCGAGATCGAAAATTTCATGCGCGTGGGGAGCGCGTTGAAATTCAATCGCGCGGTCGCCGATGAGCAGGACGAAATCTTTCTCCGCCGCCGCCGCGTAATCGGCCAGCGGCGTGAACTGCGGGAATAAATTTTTCTCCGCGAGCAGCACTTTCAACAGTTTCACGCTGGTGAGCGAAGCGGGGTCGCAAAAAATTTCCTGCGCCTCGGCCAGCGGGGTTTTGTGCGCGAGAAAAACGCTGAAGACTTCGCCGAACGAGGCGATAGCCACGCCGTCGAGAATGTCGTAACGGTCGGTGAGTAGGACTTCGGTGATGCTGACGAGGGCGGCATCGAGTTCATCGCCGCGAAGCCGAGCGGCGAGTTTGGCGGGCGTGGCGTAAATGATTTCGCCATCGAGGCCGCGCGTGAGCGGCGCGGCATTGAGATACGGCACGGAGCCGATGCGGAAGGATTTGGTTTGATCTGCCATGCGCGCGGATTTTAACGCAAAGGCGCGCGGACGCAAAGTCTCACGCCAAGGCCAGCGAGCCGGCAGCTTGATTTGCGTTCGTTTTGCGTTTGCCATGTTTCCGCCAGCAGGTTAGGCTGGCCATTCACTTTTTTTCACTATGATTGGAACAATTCGCAAACATTCGGCGGTGCTCTGGTGGACCATCATCCCGATTACCATTTTATCCTTTGTTTGGTATATGAACTCCGCCCCATCGCGCGGCGGTCGCGGGGGCGCAGGGGGCGGCAGCTTGGGCACGATTTACGGCCACGAGGTCACGCCGGACGCGCTGGAAACTGAACGCCGTAATTTTCTGCTGTATTATTGGTTCAACTATAATGGCCGCTGGCCCTCGGCGCGCGAAGGCGTGACGGACACAGCCATCCACCGCGAAAGCTACATCCGCTTGCTCATCGCGGAAAAGGCGAAGGCACTTGGCGTCCGCGTGACGGACGAGGCAGTCATCGCCGCTGGCGCGGAAACGCTGCGCAAGTTGGGCAACGGTAAACAGCCGGTGCCAATGGATCAATTCGTGCAGCAGGTGTTGCAGCCGCAAGGGCTGACGGCGAAAGATTTGGAAAATTATCTGCGCTCGGACATCGCCGTGCAGCAGACCATGATGGCGATGGGACTCTCCGGCGCGTTGGTCGCACCGCAGGAAGCCGCGCAGCTTTACGACCGCGAGAATCAGGAAATTTCCGCGCAGGCGGTTTTCTTTTCTTACTCCAATTATCTCGCGGCGGTCACATCCACGCCGGCGGCGATTGAAGATTTTTACAACAAAAACATGGCCGCCTACCGCGAACCCGACCGCGTGCAGGTCAGTTACGTCGTGTTCCCACTGTCGAATTTTCTCGCGGCAGCGGAACTAAAAATCGGCAAGACGAACCTTGATAACAGCGTCGAATCACAATTCCGCCAGTATGGAGTCGAAGGGATTCGTGGCGCAAAAACAGCGGAAGACGCCAAGAAAATTATTCACGATTCTATCCTGCGCCAAGAGCAAGCCGCGCTGTTGAAGCCGGTCGCCTTTGATTTCGTCAACGCCGTTTATGCCGAGACCAACCTCGCGGCCGTCGCACAGCGCAAAGGCCTGGCCGTCCACACCACCGTGCCGTTTGCCAACAATGCCGCCGCCGCCGATGTGCTGAACCTCCCGGAATCCTTCGTCCTCGCCGCCTTCAAAATGGTCGCCGAGCAGCAGTCGTTCTCCGGGTTGGTCAACGGCACCGATGAAGTTTATCTGCTCGCGCTCGACAAACAAATTCCCAGCACCGTGCCGCCGCTCGAACAAGTTCGCCGCCGCGCCACCGACGACTTCCGCGCCATGACCGCACAAAGCATGGCACGCAGCGCTGGCATGATGTTTCAATCCAACGTCACCGCGCAGATTGCCGCCGGCAAAACGTTTGCCGCCGCCGCCACCACCGCCGGGTATCCGCCGGTGCTGTTAAAACCGTTCGCGTTGAATGCGCTGGAAATCCCTGAAGCCGGCAACCACGCTGAAATCCGTGAATTGAAACAAGCCGCGTTCACCACGCCCGTCGGCAAAGTTGGCAATTTCATCCCGACCAGCGAAGGCGGATTTATCCTTTCCCCGCAGTCGCTCGAGCCGGTGGATGCCAAGAAAAAAACCACCGAGCTGCCACAGTTCATCACGCAGGTTCGCCGCGCGCGGCAGAACCAGGCGTTCAATGAATGGCTCCAGCTTGAGGCCAACCGCGAACTGCACGACACGCCGGTCTATGCCGAAATGACCGGCGCGCACTCGGCCAAGTGAGTTTCACCATCAAACTTTCTGCGCCAGCCACGGCGGAGCAGGCGCGCGGCTTTTGGGAAATCCCCGTGCTGTTTGAGGACGAGCATCTGCTCGCGCTCGACAAGCCGGCCGGCCTGCTCGTCTCACCCGATCGCCACGACGCGACCCGCCCGAACTTGGCGACGCTCATCAGCGCCGCCATTGCCGAAAAAAAACCGTGGGCACGGGAGCGGAATCTGGATTATCTCACGCACGCACACCGGCTGGATTTTGACACCAGCGGCGTGTTGCTGTTCGCCAAAAACAAGGCCGCGCTCATCGCGCTCGCTAATTTGTTCGGCGCGGAAACGCCCGTGCGCCATTTCACCGCCCTCGCGTGGGGACTCCCGCTGGAAAAAGATTTTTCCATCGAGGCCAAACTGGCGTTGCATCCGCTCAAGATCGGCCAGATGTGCGTGAACCCGAACGACGGCAAACACGCCCACACGGATTTTTCCGTCCTCGAACAATTTTCCGACTGGTGTCTGTTGCGCTGCACGCCACGCACCGACCGCATTCATCAAATCCGCGCCCACTTGAAACACGCCCGCGTGCAACTGGTGGGCGACGAAATTTACGGTGGAAAAGAATTGTGGCTCTCGCGCTTGAAAAAAGATTTTTATTTGAAACCGGGTCGCGAGGAACGTCCGCTGATCGGCCGCACCGCGCTGCACGCGGAGGAATTAACTCTGCCGCATCCGGTGACGAACGAGCTCGTGACCATCAAAAGCGAGTGGCCGAAAGATTTGAAAGTGGCCGTGAAGTATCTGCGGCAATACGCCAATTGATTTTTCACAGAATGACAGGATTTTCAGAATTAAAACGGGATGGTTTCCCATTCTGCTAATTCTGTCATTCTGTCAAAAAACCTTAGTGCTCAACTCACGGCCCAGTTCAGAATCGCCTTCTGCGTGTGCAACCGATTTTCCGCCTGCGTGAAGATGGTGTCTGCGTGCGCCTCAAACGTGGCCGCGTCAATTTCTTTTCCGCGATACGCGGGCAGACAGTGCATGACGAGCGCGTCTTTTTTGGCGAGCTTCACGAGCGCCGCGTTGATCTGGTAGCCGCCTAAAATTTTGATCCGCTTCGCCGCCTCCGCTTCTTTGCCCATCGAAACCCACACATCGGTGTAAAGCATATCCGCACCTTTCGCCGCTGCCGGCAAATCTTCCGTGACGATGACTTTCCCACCGGCGCGTTTCAAAATTTTCGCGTCCGGCTGGAAGGCTTTGGGGGCGGCGATGCGTAGTTCAAAATTTAATTTCGCCGCCGCGAAAATCCACGACACCGGCATATTGCACGCGCCGTCACCGACGAACGTGATAATTTTATTTTTGATGCTCCCGCGCATTTCCTCGAACGTAAAAATGTCTGTCAACACCTGGCACGGATGTTCGTCATCGGTGAGCGCGTTGATCGTCGGGATTTTGGAAAACTCCGCGAACGTCTCCACATCGCTCTGCGCGAAAGTGCGGATGATCGCGCCGTGCGCCATGCGCCCGATGACGCGCGCCGTGTCCTGAATCGGTTCGCCGCGACCGAGCTGGATGTCATTGGCGTTGAGAAATAGCGCGTTGCCGCCGAGTTCGCGGATGCCCACCTCGAAGGAAACCCGCGTCCTCGTTGACGATTTCGAGAACATCAGCGCCCACGTCTGGCCCTTGAGCGGCTGGGTTTTGTGCGCGCCGCGCGTGCGTTTGAAAATTTTCGCGGCGCGCAGAATGGTTTCAAAGTCCGCGCGTGGCAGTTTTTCCAATGACAACAGATGTTTCATGCTTCAATCGTTCCGGGAATTTTCATCCAAAGAAAATTGTATAACCAATCGCTCGCGCCGCGTCACTCTCAAAGTGCGCCCGGCTGGTTGAAATTCCCGGTTTGACAGCCGCCAAAATGTCCGCAAAATAACAATCCGTTTCGGTGGCCAGCGTAGCTCAGTTGGTTAGAGCGTGGGACTCATAAGCCCGAGGTCAGTGGTTCGATTCCACTCGCTGGCACCATTTCTCCAGAAACGGCTTGGTCAGGCACCTAGTTTCTCCGTGAATTTTTCCGCTGCCGTCCCGCGCAGCTTCTGGCAATCTGGCGGGCAATGTTCCCCGCAAAAAAAAATCGGCGCGCGCGGCTCGTCGGTGCCGTGGCGTGCGCCGGGTTCGTTTGCCAACTCGCCGCGCAGCCCGTGATTTGCGTCACGGTTGACCAAAAAATTCCCGGCGCGGAAATTCCGGCGGACTTCGTCGGCTTGAGCTTCGAGATGCAGCGCGTGCTGGCGGACACGAACGGCTGGCATTTTTTCAGCGCGGAAAATCGGAAGCTCATCGCCACTTTCAAAACGCTCGGCATCAAAAATCTCCGCGTTGGCGGCAATACGGCGGATCGCCCGACGTTGCCCACACCGACAACAGCGGACGTGGACAACTTGTTTGCCTTCGCGAAGTCAGCCGATGTGAAAATCATTTTCACATTGCGGCTCAATCAGGGCAGCCGTGACGGCGCGGTGAAAATGGCCGCCTACATTTCCCAGCATTACCAAGACCGGCTCGACTGCTTCGCCATCGGCAACGAGCCGAATGTTTTTTCCACGAACTACAGCGTGTATGTCGCCGAGTGGCAACGCTATGCCGCGCAAATCACGGCACCGACGAATTCGCCCGGTGCAAAATTCTGCGGGCCAAGTGTCTCGCCCGGACATGAGAAATGGTCGGCTCAATTTGCGAACGATCTCGGCGGCAGCGGCCTTTTGAAATTCATTTCGCAGCATGATTATCCCGGCGGCGATGCGCGGAAATTCGCCACCAACGCCGCCGCCGCGCGCGAAAAAATTCTGTCACCCGCGATACACGAGAGCTACGCGAAGTTCGCCGCCAACTTTGTCCCCGCCGTGGTTGCCAACGGCCTCGCGTTTCGCTTTGAGGAGGCGAACAGTTTTTACGATGGTGGCGCGACCGACGCGAGCGACACGTTTGCGTCCGCGCTGTGGGCGTTGGATTATCAATGGTGGTGGGCCACGCACGGCATGGGCGGCATCAATTTCCACACCGGTGACAAGGTGGCCGCGCGCGACATGAACAAGCCTTGCCGCTACGCGAGCTTTTGGACGACGACCAGCGGCTACAACGTTCACCCGATTGGCTACGCGGAAAAAATGTTTTCGCTCGGCAGCCGGGGGAAAATTTTGCCGGTGAACATTTCCGGCGGGGAAACGAATTTGAATTTTGCCGCCTATGCTGTGCGCGGTGCCGACAAAAATTTCTACGTCACGCTCATTAACCAAACGCACGGCGCGACGGCGACGAATCTGTCCGTGCAAATCGGCGCGAACGGAATCGCCGGCTGGGCGAACGCCGAAGTCATCCGCCTTGCGGCAGCGGACGGCGACGTCTCGGCCAAAACCGGCGCGACGCTCGGCGGCGCGGAAATCTCCGACAATGCCAGATGGAATGGCCGGTGGGAAAAAATCCTCACGCCATTTGACAAAAAGGCCTTCGCCATTTTTGTGGATCTGCCCGCCGCCAGCGCCGCCGTGTTGAAACTGAAGCCGAGATAAAATTCAAAAAACTCAAAATGAAATTCAAAACGTTTTGCGTCGCCGTCGTCGCTTTCGGCACTTTAGCCGCGCACGCTACCAACTATGACGAGACCAACGTCGGCGCTTACACACTGCCCGATCCGCTCGTGTGTGTTGACGGCTCGCGCGTGACGAACGCGGAAACATGGACGCAGAAACGTCGCGCGGAAATACTCGAGCTCTACCGCGAAAATATTTTTGGCCGCAGCCCGGACGCGGGGACGAACGTCACCTTCAGTGTCTGGGAAACTTCCACCAACGCGCTCGGCGGCGCAGCCGTGCGGAAGCAAATCGAAATCAATTTTTCCGGCACGCCTGATGGCCCGCTCGCGCATCTGCTGCTTTACACGCCCGCCGGAAAAATTTCCGCGCCGACTTTTTTGTGCCTCTCGTTCGGCGGCAACCACGCGGCGATTGACGATTCTGCCATCGCGATTTTCCCCGAGTGGAACTGGAAGACGAAACAGTTTGGGATGCCAGTGAATCCCGTGCGCGGTTCAGCGGCGCGGAACTGGAAAATTTCCGAGGCCATCGCGCGCGGTTACGGCGTGGCGATCGTGTGCTACACGGAAATTGAACCTGACCTCGCGAACGGCGCGGGATTCAAATACGGCGTGCGTAAAAATTTCCCATCGCCGCAGAAAAATAGCTGGGGCGGCATCGGCGCATGGGCGTGGGGAGCAAGCCGCGCGCTGGATTATTTGTGGACGGACAAAGACGTGGACGCGCAGCGCGTGATTCTCTTCGGCCATTCGCGGCTTGGTAAAACGGTTTTGTGGGCCGGCGCGCAGGATACGCGCTTCGCCGCCGTCATCGCGAACGGTTCCGGCGAAATGGGCGCGGCGCTCTCGCGTCGCGATTACGGCGAGACGGTGGACGATGTTTGTAAACGCTTCGGCTATTGGATGTGCGGGAATTTTCAGCAGTTCTCCAACCGCTGGAACGCGCTGCCGGTGGATTCGCATTTTCTCATTTCGCTCATCGCGCCGCGTCCGTTGTTTTTGAATTCCGGCAGCGAGGACAAGTGGGCGGATTCGATGGGTGAATTTCTCGCCGCCCGCGCCGCCACGCCGGTGTATGAATTGTTTGGCAAGACGGGAATCACGGAAACCAGCTTTCCGCTGCTGGATCAGCCGTTGAAGCACGACCTCTGGCTGAACTGCCACGTCGGCAAGCACGACGTGCTGCCGTCGGACTGGGACAAGTTTCTGGATTTTGCCGACGCGCAGTTTTTGAAAACGAAATAGCAAAACTTTTGAAATCATCGCTCGTTTCACACCGCCGGCTGCGCCAAAATCCTTGCACGCAATCATGAAAAAATTCTCCGCGCTTTTTATTCTGCTGGCCACCGCTTTCAACGCGCTCGCCGGAATTTCCGTCGGCCATCTGTGCTGCGAGCATTTGGAAAACCCGCAGGGCATTGATGTCGCCGCGCCGCGCCTGAGCTGGCAGCTCGCGTCCGGCGAACGCGGCGTGAAGCAAACGGCGTATCAAATCGTTGTCGTCGCGGGCGCGGCCAGACTGGGCGGCGACCACGGCGATTTGTGGGACAGCGGCAAAGTTGAATCGGATGAATCCGTCCTCGTTGCCTACGCCGGCAAGCCGCTGGCGTCGCGCATGGAATGTTTTTGGCGCGTCCGTGTGTGGGGCGCGGATGGGAAAGTTTCTGCGTGGAGCGAAACGGCGAAGTGGACAATGGGCATTTTGAATCCGGCGGACTGGAATGCACAATGGATCGGCCAGGACGGCGTGGACACGACGAACATTTTGTCCGGCACGTCGTGGATCTGGTTTCCCGAAGGCCAGCCGGAAATCACTGCGCCGATGGAGACGAATTATTTTCGCCGCGTTATCACGCTGCCCGCCGGACGCAAAATCAAGCAGGCGATCTTTGAATACACCGGCGACAACGAATGTCGCGGCTGGATTGACCAGAATGATCTCGGTGCGCGGAATAATTTCAAGACAGTGAAGTGGAATAATGTTACCGGCCGGCTGGAGCCGGGCAAAACGTATGTGTTCGGACTCGTCGGACGCAACGAAGGCGAGGCGCCGAATCCGGCGGGCGTGATCGGCAAGCTGACGATTGAATTTGTGGACGGCGAAACGCAAGTCATCCAGACCGACGAGCAGTGGAAAGTTTCCAAAAATTTGGAAGCGGGCTGGAATACCGTGGGCTTCGATGATTCCAAGTGGGTCGCGGCAAAAAAAATCGGCCCGGCGGAAATGCAGCCGTGGACGAACCCGCGCTCGGCGGAGAGCCGTCGCCAGCCCGCGCGTTATCTGTGCAAGGAATTTACGGCGGAGAAAAAAATCTCCCGCGCTACGGTTTCTTTTTGTGGACTGGGTTTGTCGGAGTTGTATGTGAACGGGAAAAAAATTGGCGACGCTGTGTTGTCGCCTGCGTTTGCGCAATACGACAGGCGGGAATTTTATGTGACTTACGACGTGACGAAAAATCTATCGCGCGGTGCGAATGCGCTCGGCGTGATTTTAGGCAACGGACGTTTTTACGCGGATCGCAGCAAAACCTACGCGGGCACGGTGAGTTTTGGCTGGCCGAAACTGCTGTTGAATCTGCGGATTGAATTTGTGGATGGTTCGGTGAAAGAAATTGTCAGCGATGAATCGTGGAAGCTCACGACGGACGGGCCGATTCTCGCGAACAATGATTTCGACGGCGAGGAATACGATGCGCGGAAAGAGCTTGGTGATTGGAGCAAACCAAACTTCGCGGCTTCTCCCTCTCCCTTCCTAGGGGAGAGGGCCGGGGTGAGGG
>JANYCI010000171.1 GCA_025360325.1 Limisphaerales bacterium
TTTTAAGGCAACCAAGGCTGACACCGCCTGGCGCAAATCGCGCGTGGCGGCGCGGCTGTTGCTTTGCCGCGAATCCCGTCCGCTGCGTCCGCGTGAACTGGCTTTGGCCCGCCGTTTAAGCGCGGACGCCGAGGTGAGCAACCGGCTGATCCAGCAGGCACTTTACTTTTTGGGCATCGGCCCGCGCAAACATGACTTCGATCAAAAATTGGTGGGCGGGAAAAATTGACTGGGCAACCCCGGCGGGCGAACTGCTCCAGAAATTTCTGGCGTCTTTGCCCAAGGAACGCCCCTTTCACCTGACACTCTACGGTTCTGCGCCGTTGCAATTGACCCTCGACCGGCACTTGTTGAGCGGCGATGTGGATGTGTTTTCCGATGATGATGAAGACTTGACCTCATTCATTGCGGCGGCGGGTTTGGACAAATCCCACGGCGGCCTTTATTTGGAGGCGGGATTTGAATTGAGTTTTCGCACCAGCCCGCGCTGGCGGCAACGCGCGAAGGTTTTTCAATTGGAAAACATCACGCTGACCATTCCGCATCCGTTCGACATCTTGATCGGCAAAATTAACCGGCTGGAACCAAAAGACCTGACGGCTTTCAAGCGAACCTTCCAATTGACCGGTCATCCCGAAGAATCGGAATTAAAAAGCGAATTGCAAAACGCCGTAGATTTGTTTCGTCCGGCTTTCGAGGAAGACGCGCCCAACGGTTATCCCGAAAACACGCGGCGGCTGTGGCGCGAACTTTTCGGCAAAGAAATTAATGTCCGCAGCGAAATCATTGAGCCGGCCATCGCCCGCCGCAAACAAGGTTACGGCGAAACGCCGCCGGACTACAAAAGCGCCTTGGGCAATTGAATCGGCACGACAAAATTTTCATGGGCTTCATCCATAAGAAACTCATCCGTCCGCTGCTCTTCCGACAGGACTCCGAACGCGCCCACAACGCCGTCGTCCGTCAACTCGCGCTAGTCAGTCGCGATGAATTGCTGCTTGGTCTTGTCGAAAAAATTTACGGTGCGCCCGAATTGCCCACGGAAGTTTTTGGACTGAAATTTCCCAATCCCGTCGGCCTCGCGGCGGGCATGGACAAACACGCGACCGCCGTTCCCGGCTGGGCCGCGCTCGGTTTTGGATTCACCGAACTCGGCGGCGTGACGTGGCACGCGCAGCCCGGCAATCTCAAGCCCCGGATGTTTCGCGCCGTTGCGGATGAAGCGGTGATCAACCGCATGGGTTTTAATAATTCCGGTGCGGAAGCGATGGCGGAAAAACTTTCCGCGTGGAAAAAATCCGGGCGCTGGCCGAGTCATCCCATCGGCATCAATCTCGGCAAATCCAAAATTACGCCACTGGATAAAGCCGCTGAAGATTACGCCAATTCCTTTCGCGTGCTGCGCGATCTCGCGGATTTTTTCGTCGTCAACGTCAGTTCGCCGAACACGCCAAACCTGCGGCAATTGCAGGATAAAAGTGCGCTCGATGAAATTCTCGCGGCGATTCAGGAACAAAATAGCAGCCAGAATTCACAAGCCAGAATTCAGAAGCCCATCTTGGTGAAGGTCGCGCCCGATTTATCCTTCACCGCACTCGATGAAATTTTAGAACTCGTCGCGCCGCGAAACATCGCGGGCATCGTCGCGACTAACACCACCATTGCCCGCCCGCAAACCAGCGACGCCGCGCTGCAAAAAATTTATGCCGAGACCGGTGGCTTGAGCGGCAAACCGTTGCGCGCTCGCAGCACGGAAATTATTCGCCATCTTTACAAACAGACGAATGGCAAACTTCCCATCATCGGCGTCGGTGGAATTTTTTCGGCGGACGATGCGTGGGAAAAAATCACGGCGGGCGCATCGCTGGTGCAATGCTACACGGGTCTCGTCTATGAAGGTCCCGGCCTCGCCAAAAAAATTGTCGCCGGCCTGCGCGAAAAACTGGCGGCGTCCGGCCACGAAGATTTGCGCGCCGCCGTCGGTTCTGCCAACTGACTCGCCATGTTTGAACATCACTCCAAGCCGTTGCTGCCGCGTAAAATTTTTTACCGTCGCGCCGTCCGCAATGTGGTTATCGGCCTTGTATTCATTGTGTTTTCTTTGATCATCGGCATGGCGGGCTATCATCACTTTGAGAAAATGTCGTGCCTCGATGCCTTCGTGAACGCCGCGATGATTCTCTCCGGCATGGGGCCAGTCGGCACGTTGCAGACTGACGACGGAAAACTTTTTGCCGGTTGCTACGCGCTCTACAGCGGACTCGCCCTCGTTGCCATCGTTGGAATTATTTTCGCGCCGATCATCCATCGCTTCCTGCACAAGTTCCATCTCGAGGACGAGGATAAATAATAATTTCGGCGCGAACGTCACTTCTGTTTTTACACCGCGCGCAAAAATTATTATCGTTGGCCTATGCAAATTGCTTTCACCAAATACCACGCGCTCGGCAACGACTACATCGTCATTGATCCAAAAGATTTATCCGCGCCGCTAACCACCGAACAGGTAAAGACCATTTGCCACCGCAACTTCGGCGTCGGCTCGGATGGCATTCTTCTCGGGCCGCTGCCTTCAACCACTGCAAAATGTGCGCTGAAGATTTACAACCCGGACGGCAGCATCGCGGAAAAAAGCGGCAACGGTGTCCGCATTTTTTCCCGCTACCTGTGGGACATCCAGTTTGTGGGCAATGAAGAATTCGCCTTACAAACCGATGGCGGCATCGTGCGCTCCACCGTTTTTGACGGCGGCAAAATGGTGCGCGTGGAGATGGGCAAGGTCAGTTTTGACAGCGAAAAAATTCCCGTGACCGGCGCGAAACGCGAGGTCATCAACGAAAAGATTTCCGTCGGCGGACGCGAGTTCACCTTTTGCGCGGCGACGATTGGAAATCCGCATTGCGTCCTGCCGTTGCCAGAAATCAGCGCGAAGCTGGCGCATGAATTTGGCCCGTTGCTGGAGACGCACGCGAATTTTCCCCGCAAGACCAACGTGCAGTTCCTGAAAGTCCTCGACCGCGCGAACATCCAGATCGAGATTTGGGAACGCGGTGCCGGCTACACGCTCGCCAGCGGCAGCAGCAGCAGTGCGGCGGCGGCGGTGGCGCACAAATTGG
>JANYCI010000188.1 GCA_025360325.1 Limisphaerales bacterium
ACCGTCGCGTTGGTGAAACCGGAATCATTGGCGCCCTGCACCTGGAAATTGCACCGCGTGTCCGGAACATTCAGATCAACCTGCGGGGCGATTTCGATGCGTTGAATAGCATACGCGCCGCCCAAGTCCACCGCCCACCAACAATTGTTAGTGCCACTGGCTGCGGGTTGCCAGAGGGTGGAAAAATTCCAATCCACTGCCGCGCTCGCCGTGATCGAACCACCCACCTGACTGGATGCCCAGGCAAATTTGCCCCGCGCCAGATTGGTTCCCGCATACACCTGATTCAGTAAATTTGTGTAGGCCGGCTCTAGCCCGGCAACGTTGATAATGGCTTGGGCGGGTGCGGGGATGGCCCCCGGGGAAAATGTGGTGAAATTGAGGTTGCTCGCTACCGAGGTAAAGATATTGACCGTGGCGTCGCCAAAATTGCCAATCGCAATGTTTGAATTCGTGTCGTAAGCACGGATGAGTTTATATCCCCAGATGCCGGATTTGACATTGCGCATCACATTGCTGATGACGGCAAATCCCCCGGTGTTGTTATCCAGATAAATACCGTGCGAGTCGCCGTTGGCGAAGTTGACGTCATTGATGTCATTGCCTTGGATGGTGCTGTTCGGCCAGACCCCGAAACTATAGATGAACCCGCTATCGCGTGATCCATACCGACTGCCACAATTCGCCATGGAAACTCGATTATAGGAAACGATTGTCCCGCCCACGTTGCTGCCGGAAGTGATGTCGAACCGCTCATGAAAGCCCGCGTTTTGGCTGTCTGCCATGTCGTTGTGCAACACTTGGAAGCCGTAGTGCCGCAAATTATCAATCAAGGCCGAGGCCATAAAATCCTGGCCGGTTTTACGAATAACATTGTTGGCAATAATCGTGTTGGTGCAGGTTTGTTCGTTGGGAATTGCGGCATCATATGTCCAGCGTCCTCCCATTACCGCCGAGCCCGTCAGATCATAAAAGCTATTGCCCTGAATCAGCGTGTTCAAAGCGCCATTATACGGATGAATGCCGCAACTGCCCATGTGCTGAACTGTGTTTCTGATGAATTGGATGCCCATGGTATTGTTGAGCATGATCTGCCCGGGCATTTCATAGCCGTAAGAAATACCGGAGGTCGTGGGCGGCACGCCCGGAAATAAAATTTCAATCTGGGTGCCACCAATAAAATAGTCGCGCGGAAAAAACCAGTTACCATGCTCCAGAACCAAGTTTTGAAAGCGAATGTTCTGGACCTTGTTGATGGTTGAAGTCCCAGTGAAACTGATCAATGTCTGGACCACCGGAGCATAAGCCTGGGCCGTGCTCATATTTTCATACGAATACGGATAGTAAAACACCTGCTGCGTGCCGCAGTTCAGATACCATTCGCCGGGCTCGTCCAATTCCTCAAAAGCCTGCACAAACATCCACTGGTCGGTCGCTGCCAGAAAGTTGTTGGGCGGACCGCCGGCATAATCGTAACGCGCCTGAAAGTAAGGCTGCTGTAAACGGACTTCGATAAGACCATTGGTGGCGTTGGTCACGATGCCGGTCACCGGAAACTCGTCCACCTTAAAACTCCCGATGTGCAGGAGGCGCAGATCGGTGACGCTCGAGTAATTCTTAAAGCTTCCAGGGTTGAAAGAAATGCCGTCCACAGCCTGCGAGGTAGCCGGGTCGTTGCAATAGCCAACACCTGCAATCCAACCCGAGCGAGCCCGCTCGCCTCGAATGCCGTTCACGTAAAGCTGACGGAAGTAATTGGCAAAACCCGAACCCGTTGAAACCGACGCCACCCAGTATGGTTTTCCTGGAACCTGCGCCCAGCCAGTGACGGCCTTGCCTCCGGAAATGGAGGCCAGTTCGTTGGAGTAGGATTTGTAGGTGATATAAAATCCGTTGGTTCCGGAATCCGCCGGGGTGAATGCCAATGTCTGACTTTGCTCGTAACGGCCACCGCGTAGATAAACCACGATTTCATCCGACTGGTTGCTGTTCAGGCCCGAGGTGCGGATATAGTTGCGCGCCTTGACCACCGTCTGCCACGGATTCGTGATGCTGCCATTCCCCGTGAAGTCGTTGCCGGTGGGAGACAGATAAAGCGGTATCTCCGCCCGAGCCATTGCTCCGGCGGCGATGTAAGCACAAATTACCGCAAGCAAAGGTCTTCCGACCTGCCAGAATATTTTGCGGTAAGCTTTCATTGTTCTCTTTATTGCTTTGTGCCCTGGTAAAATGAATTTTCAGAGTTGTTCTAAAAAAGGCAGGAGCGCCAACCCCAGACGCTCCTGCCATTGTTACCCGTTACCCCAAAAATTTATTATCAAGGAACATATTTCATCCGGTAAAATACCGCGCCATTCGTTACGACAATGGGAAGATTGGTCGAGGTTACCAGTTCGGATCCGGGAATCGTCACCCAGTTCGTGCCCAAGCCGTTTGAAAGATTATTGGTCTGCACCTGGAGGCTCCAGCCCAGATATGCCGCCGGCCACGACAAGTTCAACACTCCGCCGGTCACTGAGAAAGTGAGATTGGTGGGCGTGGTGGGGACGGTGACCGGTGCAGTCAAAACGGCAATCGTGCCGTCCACCGCGAGCCGGTTCGTGAAGGTGTATCCGACCGGATAATTGATCGTCGCAAAAGCGCCCGCATAGCTGGCAGCCGAAAAAAGCTTAAACGTGTCCCCCACATGCAGCGTATCGCTGGAGTTCGTGGCGAGGTTAAGCGTGCCGCCATACGTGACCGTGCTGAGGCCGGCAATCTGGTCATTGGTAACGGTGGAACCGTTTCGGGCGATTTTGAGATTCACCGTGCTCTGAAGGGAAAGGGTGTTGGCGATGGTCAGGGTGCCGATGGCGGAACCGAGGTCGAGGTTGTCATAAATTGTTACCGGAACGCTGATCGAACCGTAGCCCGCAAGCGTGCCGCTATAGACGGTGACCGCACCGCCGCCGATTTGGCCGTTGACCACCAGTTTTCCGCCCGTCGTCGGCGTAAGTGATCCAACCGTCGTAGCGCCGCTGTAGGTGTTGGTCCCGGAAAGGGTCCAAGTGCCGCCCCCGTATTTGGTCACGGCGACCGTGGCAGCCCCGTTGGCAATGGCACCTTTGATTTCACCATCCGCATCACCCTCCAGATACAACGTGCGTCCGCCCGTCGGAACGCAAGTGATGCCGCCGTTCATGATGAGCTTGCCGGAATCGGACCGAATTTCAAATATGCCGCCGCCCGAGTTCATGGTCGCAGCACCTTGCCAGACATTGGTGCCCGAGACATTGACCAGCACCGGAATTTCCGTGTTTTTACCCCCCAGTTGTAAAAGCTGCACTGACTTGTAAGTAAACCCGCCGCTCAATCCCAAAAACGAATTGCCGCCAAAAACGAACAAGCTCGGGCTGACCACAGCGGTGGCGTTGGAAAGAATCAATGTCCCGTTGGCGACGGGGGCCGAGGGGAAAGAATTGGACCCGCTGCCGGCCAGGGTCACTGATCCTGAACCTTGCATATTTAAAGGACTCTGCGAATTGATGCTGCCGCCGCCGGCCAGCGTGTAATTAACGCTTTGATTGCTGAAGGTGACAGAGTTGGGATACAGCGCGCCCACGACGTTGACCGCTGGCACAGTTGAACCCGTGTCGTCAAACACGACTGTATCCAGCTGTTTGAAAACATCGAGGGCGGCACCATTGGTCCAGATGGCTGACGAGTTGTAGTTCCAGATGTTGGCCAGACCATCTCCGGCCCAATAAAGGGTTGCCAGCGGGCTGCCGCCCACGTTCAATTTAACTTGGCCAAAAGTTGAGGTATCGAAAACGAACGTGCGCCGGCTTTGCGTGGCAGGCGTGAAAACATTGAAATAACTGGCGCCACCCGCTGTCAACGAACCGTAATTGATCAACGTATAACTGCCCGACCCAAAATCCGTCCCGGTGGGTTTCAAGGACACCGTGTTGGTGCCGACACAATTCAAAGCGCCAACCGACAAAAGATCGTTCACCCCGGTTATCGGATCATTGGAAAGATCATACGCGAGATTGCCGCCCTGATTGAGTGTCGTCGTGCCACTGACCGTCAGGGTGCCAGTGCCGCTGCCGGGACTGATCGTGGCTCCCGATTGCTGGGAGACAGAGCCGTTCACCGTGCCGCTGCCGGTCAGGGTCGTCCCATTTCCCAGATTAAAGGAACCCAGGGTGGAAACATCAAATGTCGCACCGCTTGCCACGGAAACGGAAGATAAGTCCAAGGAGGCACCGGGCCGCAGCGCCAAGGTTCCGGCGCTGATCGTCGTGCTGCCGCTGTAGGTGTTGGCACCGCCCAACTTCAGCGTGCCCGGCCCTGCTTTGGTCAAGCCCATTCCGGCACCGCTGATAACGCCCTTGACCTCGAGATTGTTGGTGACGGTGACCTGAGAGCTGGCACCCAAGGTCACACTACCGGAACCCAAATCCAAATTCCGCGTGCCGATAAAAATAAATCCTCCATTCCACACCTGGCTGTTATTCACGAGATTGGTGAGGTCTCCGCTGCTGGAGTTGTCCAGCATGGTTCCGTTGGCCATCGTCAATGGTCCCGAGCCCAGGGCATTGGTGCTGTTGATCGCCAGCGTGCCCGAACTCAACGTCAGCCCGCCGCTGAAAGTGTTGCTGCCGGAAAGCTTGACCGGAGCCGTGGCGGCGGCGGCCGTGATGGTCAAACTGCCGGGACCGGCAATTCTGCCGCTGACCGTCACCGTATTGGCGGAACTGTTCTTCTTGTTTCTCACCGTCAGATTCTTGTTCAAAGTGAAAGCGCCGCTGAAGATCGGACTATAACTGCCGCTGAAATTATCCAGCTGAATGGCGCCGCTGTTACCCGACGGGACACTGAACGCGTTGGGAATGGTCGCGGAAGTTCCGATGGACAGCGTCACGTTCGCCGCGCCGGCGGTATCGCCCAGCGTGACGGTTCCCGAACTGGCCCCCAGGCAATTCGCGCCAGTCTGGCCGGTGACCGCGCCCGATTTAACCAGCAAACCGCCCGTGTAAGTGTTGGCCGTCTGCTGAAAATTAATGCTCTGTGCGCCCGCCAGCGTCAGACCGTTCGTTCCCATGATCACACTGCTGACGATTGCGGCGGCATTCATCGTGATGAACGGCGCGAGGCCGCCAAAGTTGAGTTTGCCGCCGGTAATCGTGTAAGAAACGCTGCCTGGCGCATTGAATATCAGGCCGTTCACGACGTTGGTATTCACGACCGTAACGGTGCCTGCGGCTCCGCTGCCGGCACCGAAGACCGCCACATCGTTGGTGGTGTTGGGCCAGAGCACATCAGTGCTGCCGTTCCACCAGTTGGCCGTGGCGGTGTCCCACGTGCCAGTGCCATCCTGCGCCCCGGCGGTTCCGGTGTCGGCATCCCAGGTGGTTGCCGGGCGGGCGGTTCGCGGAATGGCGAGCAGCGCGATTCCCAACGCGATGGTCAAAACAGAGGGCGGCATCAGTTGGGCCGCGCGTTGCAGGAGACGGCTTGAGGTGACTTTATTTCTAGGATTTTTCATGGTTCGTTGTGTTTGGTGGTTTGGAATCTGCGGAAAAGAGTTCTTCGTCATCAGCCCGGTTTCAATTTCACGGCTTCAGGGTGCCAAGAATTTTTTGGAAGTTGGCCGGATCGCTGGCGGGCGCGGGAGTCCACAGGGCTGGGTCGAAGGCAGCCTTCGTCGTCGAGATGCTGACGTGCATGTCACCCCAGAGAACATTGAGCGATCCCGGCTTGTTGCCGCTGCGATGAGGGATTCCGGAATAAGTTGAGATCAAATCCGTCATGACGGCGTGGTTGGGATCCAGTTGCGTTTGCTTGGATGCCAGCTTAAATAAATAAGCGATGACCGGATTCAACTGCACATTGGACTGCGGATAATAGCAATAGCTTGACCGGCAATACGGGTTGTTCCCCGTATTGTTGTCGTAAGCAGGCCAACGACTATTGACATCCAGATAATCCTCATACGCAATGGACGCATTCGGTTGCCCCTTCTTGATGCTCGGGCAATAGAAACTCTTGGGCGTGGAGATAGTCTTCTGGCGGTAGAACAACCCGTGATTCAATCCCGGGCGCGTGTCATCCACGAACTGTCCGTTGGCCCCAGAAGCGGGCGCCGTCGGGTTGGCGGTTGAGCTGGCAAACAGGTAGAAGCCGTTTTGGGGGAAGGAATCTATATTGCTGGTCTTCGTGGGTAGTAACTCTCCAGATTCGCTGCAATAAATTACCATTGCCACGCCCATCTGTTTCAGATTGTTGACGCATGAAATGCGCATGGCCCGTTCCTTGGCCGAGGATAAAGCCGGCAACAGCATGGCTGCCAGAATGGCAATGATGGCGATGACGACCAGAAGTTCGATCAAGGTGAAGCCCCTGTTTGATGCTGATTTTGTCTGGGTTGGCTGCATCATTAGCTGGAGCCGATTGGGACAGATTTGCATATATTTTAACGGAATATCAATACACTATCGCATTATCTCCCTGACGTCGTTAGACCAAAAGGACTAATCTGCGTTTCCCACGCTGGGAAGACAGGCGGTCGCGACCAATAGCGGAGCGGCTCACTTGAGCACATTGCAAGAACGGGTAACCCCAACACAGAACACTAGCTGGTAGCAGAAGCTCATTCATTATTTTTGACTGCCGAACCATGCCTCCTCCACGCCACAACGCCGGCGGCAATTACACCAAAAAATCCCAGCGCCATATTCACCGGCTCGGGCACCGCCGTGATGTCCAGGCTCCAACCGTTCAACGTCGCATTGCCGCCCCCAGCCACCATGTCGGCAAAAAACAGCGTCCATGTTCCGTTCGGATTTACCCCCGGACTGCTCGCCGAGCCAAAATTCACCAGGCTGTTTCCGTTCGCCGTCGGCACCGCATACATCCCGCTACCTAAATCCGAACTGGCCAAGATCGTTGCCCCACTATTCGCCAGCGTCAGATTCAACCCCGACTGCGTGTTGCCAAACGGATTGCCGCCCGTCACTCCCGGACGGTTTAGCAACACCACCAAGGTGCCGTCGGGGGCCACCAGATACGCATACAGGTTGCCATTCAGCCCGCCCGAAACATTTAGGCTCACCTGGATGTCCGTCAATTGGCTGCCCAGCCCCGCGCCGCCCAAATCCATCGTGAAAGCCGACCCAACGGGACTGCCGTCATAGATCGTTCCACTATTGGCCACGATTCCCTCGCCGGTGCCGCCGGCGGTGGTGATCCCCGTGCCTTGATAAAAGAGACCGGCTTGAGTCGTCAGCAAACTTGCCATCAGCACCACGCCGAGCAGTAATTGATTTTTCATGGTTTTGGTAAAGGATTGACCGATGTTGAGCTTTCCAAATTGTTCGTTCATGGTCTCCATTCGAGCCGGTAATAGGCCTGACCGTTCGGATTGAGGTTGTCTGTAAGCGAAATGACTGGGTTGCCGGTCGTCGCGGCATAGGGCCCAAGCTCCGTCACGTTTTGAGTGAAATTAACGTCGTCCGCGCGCTGCACATAATACGAAAAGCCCGGGACGCCATAGAACTTGATCGTGATGTGGCCATTGCCATCGGCAGTCATTTGCGGACTTTGTTTGCCAAAAACCGAGCTGTTGTCAGCCACCAGACTCACCGTGCCCGAAGGCGTGCCGCCCCGGCCGTCACCCACCAAATAAGTCAAAGTGTCGCCGTTATCCGTGGAAGCGGGCGTGTAGAGAATCAGCGTGCTGCTGCTCGTCAGCGGGCCGCTTGCCTGAAGGGTGGCACCGGACGGCAAGTTCACCGCCGTGGTCAAATCCGAACTGCCCGCCAGACTCGTCAACGTGATGGTCTTGCCGCTGGTGGCGCCGGTAACATGACTCAACAAGTCGGCCACGGTGAACTGCTGTGGGATACCCCGGTTGTGATGGTAGGTCGCGGTGCCTGCTGTCGGCCACAGGTTGTATTTGATGGTCTTGTAGTTGTCCGTCGTCCACCAATTCGTGCCGCCGCTGGCAAAGGTGGGCAAAGTGCTAAACGTGCCGGCAGGCGTGACATTGAACAACGTGAACGTGTCACCATCGGCCAAGGTGTCGCCGCTAGCCGTGACTTTCAACGAGCCGTCGGCGGTGAAGCCTGTCGCATTTATTTTGCCTGAGCTGAACGTGGCCCCCGACTTGGCCACAGCCAAGGTCAGCACGGCAGAGCCGTTGAGGGCATAACTGCCGCCGGTAACTCCAGAAACATCAAAGGTCGCGTTCGGGGCCACACTGATATTAAGGCTCGTCAGCGAACCGCTGCCACTCAAGGCCAGCGTGCCCGAGTTGATGGCCGTCGCGCCGGAATAATTATTCACCCCTTGAAGCCGGATAATATCGGTCGGGTAGGCGGCGGTGATCACAAGTCCACCGTTACCGCCAATGTTGCCGCCGACCGTGATGGTAGCCGCGCCGCTGCTGTTGCCGTTGTAAATGATCAAATCTTTATTAAGCGTGATGGTGCCATTGAAGTTGGGGCTGTAATTGGCAAAGTTGTTGATGGTCACCGTGCCGCTGCTGCCCGCACGCACCGTGATCGGATTGTTTAGATTCAACGAGTTTCCTATTTGCAACACCACATTTGCTGAACCGCTGGTGTCGCCCAGCGTGACGGCCCCAGTGCCGGTGCCGCCCAAAGCATTACCGCTCGTCCTCGCGAAGATCGTTCCATTATTGACCGTAAGCCCGCCAGTAAAGGTGTTGTTACCCGTGAGCGTCCACATGCCTGCATCCTCCTTCACGACGGCATTGATGCCCATTTTCAGAATGCCCGAATAGGTGCCGCTGCCAGCGCCCTGGAGGTGGAGTGTCCGGCTCGTGGTTCCAGCGATGTAATCCCCAGCGCACTCCAGCGTGCCGCCATCAACCCGAAGATACGAGTGCGTAAAACCGCTGTTGATGCTGAGTTGCGAAGTGATCTTATTGTCTCCCGCCACGTTGACGAGCGTGCCGCCGTTGTTAAGCAGGCTGTTCGCGAGCAGGATATTCCCGCCCGACCCGTCGAGTTTCAGGGTTTGGCCGCGAAAATCGATAGTCCCGCTCCCTCCGGCACTGCTATTCGCCAAGGTCAGGATGCCCGCGCTTACGGTCATGCCGGCAAAACTATTCACGCCTCCCAGCGTGAGCGTGCCCGTTCCCGCCTTGGTCAAGGCAGTGCCTGACACCGGCGAGTTGATGGTGGCATTCGCAGTGGCGGTTAGCGTGGGGGTCGTCCCGCCAAAACTCAAAGCCGTGCCGCCGGAGAGAAGGTAATTGCCGCTCCCCGCCGCGTTAAATGTCAGGGCATTCAACGTAATGGTGCCGCTGACATTGATGGTTCCCGCCGCACCGCTGCCCGCGCCAATGATGGCGGTGTCACTCGTGGTGTTGGGCCAGGCCACGTCGGCGGAACCGTTCCACCACTTGGCGGTGCTGGTGTCCCACGTGCCAGTGCCATCCTGCGCCCCGGCGGTTCCGGTGTCGGCATCCCAGGTGGTTGCCGGGCGGGCGATTCGCGGAATGGCGAGCAGCACGATTCCCAACGCGATGGTCAAAACGGAGGGCGGCATCAGTTGGGCCGCGCGTTGCAGGAGACGGCTTGAGGTAACGATTCCCATTGGATATTTCATGGTTTATTGATTTTGTGGTTTTGGAATCTGCGGAACAAAAATCTTTTGCGCGGTGCTCCTTTTATCTTGGTTGGCTGCCTCAAAGGTTGGAGCTATTTGCGACAGGGTTGCGTATATTTATAAACATTGGCGTCATCGAAAGCGGTGCGCGGCGGGGTTGGAATGGGTGATTGGCTTGCGCCAGAGGCTCGTGGCGAGGCCGACTTGTTCCGGGTTCGCGGATGATTCCCGCCGCTGAAAGATGCCGGCTCGGTGCGATAGT
>JANYCI010000189.1 GCA_025360325.1 Limisphaerales bacterium
GGCGGAATGTTCCGCGTTGCTGCGCCAGCGGGTGGACACGCTGCGCCCCTCGCCGCTCGCCCAGTTTGAAGCGCTGGCCGCGTTCGATCTCTACGCCGGCGACGGGCATTATCTCGCACACGCCACGCACGATCCGAGGCCGGGGGAAACCTGCTGGCGGGATTCGTTCGGGCGCGTCGCGGAGTGCGCGCCCGTCTCTGCTGACTCCCCGACCAACCGGCGGAGCGTCCGGCGCGTAGCAGGATGGCCGGGGTGTCAGCCCATTGCCGGACTTCGGGAGTGAGGGCGGACAGTTTCGGTGCGAAGCTGCAATGGCGAAGCAGCGAAAGCTGGCCGCGCTCACGACGGGCGGGGCTTCGCCGGTTTGGGATCGTCCGCCCTCTCATGCGCGACCCACATATCTGTCCATCTTTTCCCCGTCGAGTCGCGCCAGCGACGAGGTTTCTTGCCGGGCACTCGTGCGCGTGTGACGTTGAACCACCAAGCCGGGTGAATTGAAATGGCAGCATCCGAACGAAACAAAGCGTCCATGCCGCGCACGAGGGCAAGCGTCCGCACGCCGGGCGTGACGTTCAAACTAACCGGTGAAGGCGTGCAGGCGAGCGCGTTAGCGCGAGAGCGACCGGCAACCGTGCGCGGGCCAAGACATTCGCCAAGAGAAAACCGTCGCTGGTTGCGCCCGTCTGTTATTGAGCGCGGCGCGGTGCAAAGCGCGAACTGAAATTTCTCCCCGCGTGCGGCCAATTAAATTAACGCCGGAAGCTACCGCAGCGCCCGCAGCAAATTCTTGGGATGCACCGGATGCACCGGCACAAGATCGGCTTCGTTGAAGGCCAGTTGCAAGGCGTCCTCGTCCATGTCCAAAAGATGCTTGTCGGAAGTCACCAGTAATGGAATTTTCGCCAGCGACGTTTCGGCCAGAATCAGGCCATCGTTCATTTCATCATCGGGAAGCAGGCGTTGCTGAAGCAGCCCGCGCACGAATTGCCCGCAAATCGCTTCCGCTGTCGAGTCCAGGTCAAAGGGGCGGATGCCCCATTGCAGCAAGCGCGTCAACGCCGTCCGCGCCAGCGCCCGTTCCGCCGCGCTGTCGCCGTGGGTGAAAATGAGATGCAATTCGTGCGCCGCCGTGGGTGGCAAAACCAAGGCGTAACCTTTGCTCTGGAAAATCTCCCGGAAATCGTGGGCGAACTCTTTGTCTTCCGCGAGATCAAAGACGAAATTAGTGTCGAGCGAGAGTTGCTTCTTTTGCGCCGCCATAAATCATCGCCATTGCCCCGTTGAAATGTTCCCGGCGCTGTTCCGGTGTGAGCTTGTTTGCCAGCTTGCGCGCTTTGGCGGCCAGCCGGCTGCCGGACGTTTCTGCCGGGTAGTCGGGTTTCTTTGGCGCGACGCGTTGTGGCTGTCTCATAACGAATTTAATTTCCCGCTTCCCGCTGGCAATGTCAACAAATCAGTTGCCATTCAAAGGAAGTCAAATTGCCCGTTTCGAGCAGGGGTTGAACGCGGCGAACGGATTCAGCGGCCTTCGCCAAAGAGCCACGCGACGGAAACTTTCAAAGCGCGGGCGATGGCGGCGGCAGCTTGCGAACCGCCGGACATTTTTATTTGCCGGATGATTCAACGATTTTGATTTCGTCGTCGGTCAGGCCGTAAAGCTGATAAACGAGCGCGTCAATTTGACGGTCGAGTGACTCGCATTTGTTGCCGTAAAAATCCTTATCCTTGTCTGATTGTGCGGATGCGAGTTGTTTTTTGGCCGACAACATTTGCTCTGCCAGCGAAACTATTTTGTCATGCCTCGCTTTATCGGCGGGTTTGGGAAAATCAATTTCTCGAATCGGGAAAATTCTTAACTCCTTAACCTTAAATTGGGGGAATACTTTTCGCTGTAACTTGCCAAATGTATTTATAAACCAGAATGAAATCAGGCGAGAGTTCAGAATACCGATAAGATATTTCAAGCTGCAACCGGCCTTACAGTTTGTAATTATCATGCTGTTATTATCGTTCACTAGACTTTCATTGACATAACAAGCCAATATAGAATACGGAGGTTTAGCGGGTATTTGTCTTACTAGTAATCTTTCTCCGTAAAAAAACTCTTTCTTTCGAGGTCTGGTGGGCTTAACCCGGATTGATGGACACCTTGGCGGCGGCGGGTTAAAAGAAAGCGCCCATGAATAAGCACCAGCCGACCGAACCCACTTCGACCGTGACCGCGCCTGCGGCGCCACAGCGCAAACGCTACGACGCGGCCTTCAAAGAAGCCGCCGTGGAGAACTGGCTCAAAAGCCGTAAACCCGGCACCCAGAT
>JANYCI010000207.1 GCA_025360325.1 Limisphaerales bacterium
GGCAGCAACGCAACCGCCTTGTTCGGATCGGTCGTCGGATTACCGTCGGCATCCACGGCGCAACCGGGCGCAAGTTGTTTGCCTTCGCGTTTCATCACTTGCACGCGACCCATGGCGATGGTGGAAGTCGCCCAATCAATCACGATGGGAAAACCGATCGCGTCCTGCGTGGGGAACGCCCACGAATGCGGGTTCGTGCCCATCGTCGGTGTCTTGCCGCCGAACGGCACGACTTCGGACGTGGCCGAGGTGCAGTTCGTGTAAGCGATGTAGCCCTTGAGCGCGGCGTCCATGACGTAACCGCCGCCCCAGAGATAATGCGTGGCGTTGTCCACGCTGACCATGCCGACGCCGAATTTGTCGGCGAGCTTCATGCAGGTGTCCATCGCCTCGTAAGCCACGGCCTGGCCGAGCTTGTTGTGGCCATTCCAGATTTCCGACGCGGCGAAGCGCGACGGCAGCTTCTCGATCTTCGCGCCGGGCGTCCAGCGGCCGACCTTGCTGCCGAACAATTCGTCGAGGTGCAGCGCCTTGATGGCGTTGTGCGTGCGGATGCCGTAATACGCGGCGCTGGCGCAAAACCGCGCGCCGGCGGCGGCCTCGGCGACATCGTAACCGCGTTTCAAATACGCCTTGGTGACCAGCGTGTCGTGTTTTTCTTGGGGGATGATGTAATAGGTTTCGGGCATAAAAATTTTGGAAACAAAATTAAATTTCGGCAATCAATCGTTTAATGACATTTCTTTAACAAATTTTCCGGTGGCCACCGGAGCTTGCGTATGTAGCCACCATCCTAGTTCTTCTCTTTCTTTTGAAAGTTTAGAAAAATCTGGATGTTCATCCGCAGGCTTGCTCGAAGGATCAGCAAATATACCTCTAATGACTTTGTATCTCACCCATTTCGAGTGAATCTCACCCAAATAACTGGAAATCTCATCGCTAAACAGAAACGGACTTTCTCTAACTTGCCGAAGAAATTCCTTGCCGTTGGCATTTTCAAAATCTTCCAGAAAATCAATCAATGCCTCGTAAACTTTCAGGCGGCGCTCGTGCAGATCACGTCTTCTTTTCAATTCATCAGTCCACCAGTGTCGCCAAGCAATATAAACAGCAATAAGGCTAAGCACGCACGAGCTGACAATTTGAAGATTCTTCATTTTTGTCAAATTCAATTCGGATTGTTTTTTGCAACATGGAATCAGGTGTTTGCCCTGATTACGTTGTTTATGGCTGCGGGACTTGAAGATTTGATCTGAACCAGATGTTCCACGTTTTAATGTTTTTATATTTATTTAGGCCGCAAACAACGCTCCCACTAAAATCGTATCCAGAATCCTCGGCGCTAGCCATATCTGATAGCATTACTGGCATGGTAAAAACAATAAATCCATCTCCATCGAGTAACAAGATTGTGAATTTAGCATTTGGCGAATTTTGTTTGATTTGTTCCAGTTTGTTGCTTTTTGAAACGCCAAAATTATAAAATAAAGTTCCTGCACGCCATTTTGTTTTAAGATTCAGAACAAGATTCATGCTTTCCATTTTGGCAGAAGGCCAATTTACCGCGCCGGAAATCTGATTTGTTTGGCCTTCAGAAGTTTCAGTGCCTTCAACTTCTATCGCGCCAGTTCCAGCAATCAATGAGACTTCACCAGTTTGTTTGTTAATACGGTAAACAACCCCATCTTTAGTAGTCGTCAAATCCCATTTATTTTTCGCTTCCTTTTTTTCATTGCCGACGAGCGCTAAGCTGACTGCGAGGCCTAAGATTATAATCAAAAGAATTGTGACGCCTGAATATTTTAAGAAGTTAATTTTCATAATGGTCAAAACATAGCCATTCGCAACACTGCATATCAAACCACTTTCTTCACCGGCACTTCGGAGTTCACCTGCGCGCCGGCTGTCTTTTTGTTCGTTAATGTTAGCATCGCTTTCAATAAAATCTGGCCGTCCTCGCCGCTGCTGGCAATCCCAAAGGGATGGCAATCATTCAGCCCAGGGTTGGCGCGCAGCGACTACCCTGGGTAGGCAATTAACAAAATCACAACCCTGAAGGGGTTGAATCAAATCTGCGCCCACACATCCTGCCGCTCGAAAAAATTCCACCGATTCAACCCTTGCAGGGTTGATAGTTTTGTTTCTGATTTCCTAGGGTAGCTCGTGCCTTGCAACCCTAGGCTGAATGATTTTCATCCCGTTGGGATGAACAAAAATTCTAAACCACTTTCTTCACCGGCACTTCGGGATTCACCTGCGCGCTCATGCCAGTTCCGCCACGTTGTCGTCCTCATATTTTTCGATGAGCACGCCGATGACTTCCATCAGTGAGGCGAGTTGGTGATTTTCATCTTCGCCCACTTCGTCCACCAGACGGTCGAGCAGTTTCACGAGCTGCCGGTATTCGCGATCGTTGTGCGGCACGCGCAACGTCGGCTCGACTTGCGGCCAGACTTCAAATGTTTTTTCAATCTGTGCGGTGGACATAATCATCTCTCTTTCCATTTGCCGGCATCATACTCGGCGTGCGCCAGCACGGCACGAATATACACCTTGCGGCGATTATAGTGAAGCGCGGCAACGAGGCGAGCCTTGTTGCCGCCGATGTTGAATACCGTCAGTCCGCCAACTTGATCGGCGTGCGGAAACAGTTTGCGGAGTTCGGCAAAGTTTGCGGGATTGTTCCGCTTCAACGCGCGATACCAATGCGCCAGCCCGCTGGTTGCCGTGGGATGCCTTTCGGCAAACTCGTTCAACCGTTTGCGGGTGATGATGTGCATGGCGAAAAATCCGCGACTTCAAATCACTTTCTTCACCGGCACTTCGGGATTGACCTGTGCGATGGGTTTTTCACCGTTCATCGCGAGGATGAGGTTTTTCACCGCGCAGGTCGCCTGCCGCACCACGCTCTCGTAAGTGCGTGACGCGACGTGCGGTGTGCAGACGACGTTCGGCAGCTTGAGCAGCGGATGATCCGCCGCCGGCGGCTCGTGATCCAAAACGTCCGTGCCATAGCCGCCGACCTGACCGGATTTCAACGCGGCCACCATGTCGTTCGTGTTCACGACTTCGCCGCGCGCGCAGTTCAAAATCAACACACCTTTCTTCATCTTCCCAAACGACTTTGCGGAAATCATGTCGCGCGTCTCCGGCGTCAGATTGGTGTGCAACGAGATGTAGTCGGCCACGGCAAAAATTTCGTCCAACGTCGCGGCGCGCTTCACGCCGTGCTGCTGGCCAAACGCTTCGTCGAAATGATTGTCGTTGGCGATGACATTCATGCCGAACGCGCGGGAACGAATGGCCATTTCTTTTCCAATCCGTCCGAGGCCGATGATGCCGATGGTCTTGTCCAACAGTTCGTGGCCGGTCTTGCGTTTCCAGCCACCGCTGCGGGTCGAGTCCGTGTGGAACAGGAAATTTTTCTCCAGCGCGAGCAGCAGCATGAAATTGTGCTCGGCGACGGTGGTGTGATTCACGCCGGGCGTGAAGAGCAGCGGGATGCCGAATTCGGTGCAGGACTTCACGTCAATCTTGTCCACGCCGATGCCGTATTTGCTCAAGACCTTGAGCTTCGGTCGCGCCTTCTCCAAAACCTGGCGCGTGATGGCGTCGTCGCCGCAGATGTAGCCGTCCACCTCGCCGACCAGCGCAAGCGTGTCCGCTTCATTCAACGGGCCGCGGGCGGTGATGATTTCCCAGCCGGTCTGCTTGAGCAATTCGTGGTGAGCACCGGGCGTGTCTTGAAAGGAGGTAGTCGTGAGCAAAATTTTCATCCGAGCAGCTTAAAAATTTTTACGCGACGGGTCAAAAAAATTAACCCCCGAACGCTTGTTCGAGGGTGCAATTGAATTTGAAAATTCGGAACGTCAGAGCGTGCCAAACTGTGTGCGGGCGATATCGCCAAGCCGTTTTTCCGCTTCCGGCGTCATGCCGGTGAATAGCATGGAGACGTGATAACCCGCGTGTTTGGTGCCGGCACAAGCGACAACCACGCCGTGACAGGAGAGATTGCTGCCGTCCACGGGCGATTGCAACGAGACGGTCATTTCAGACCATTCGGTGAACGGCGAAGGACTGCGAAATTCAATGCCGCTTTTGTGGATGGAAACTTTTTCTGCGGCCAAGTCCAGCGTGGCTTCCCGTCCCGCCAGCTTCACCAAGTTTTCCAATTTTCCCGTTCCGGTTATTTTCTTTGCGCTCATAAGATACTCTGCAAATTAACACGCTGACGCGACGCGTCAAATTATTGTTTCGCACCACAAAAAATACTGCACGGCGGCGGCGCGAAATATTTTCACCACTCGATCACGGCCGCGCCCCACGTCAAACCCGCACCAAACACGACGAGCAAAATGAGGTCGCCGTGCAAAATTTTTCCGGACTGCACGGCCTCGTCCAGTGCAATCGCGACGGACGCGGCGGAGGTGTTTCCGTATTTGTGCAAGTTCACAAACACCTGTTCGGGGGTGCAATTCAGCCGGTCGCCGACGGCGCTGATGATGCGCTGGTTCGCCTGATGCGGGATGACGCATTTGATTTTGGTGATGTCAATCTCGCAGCGGCGCATCGCCTCATTCGCAGCAGAAACCATCGCGTTCACGGCGTTCTTAAAAGTCTCTTTCCCATCCATGCGGAGAAAATGTGCGCCCGCCGCGACCGATTGCGCGGTCGCGGGACACGCGCTGCCGCCGCCGGGCACCGAAAGCAAATCCGCCTTGTTGCCATCCGCGCCCATGACGGCGGTGAGTAGGCCGTGGGAATTTTCGCGGTGCTGCAAAATCGCCGCGCCCGCGCCATCGCCAAACAGCACGCAGGTGTTGCGGTCGGTCCAATTCACGATGGATGACAATTTTTCCGCACCGATGACCAACACCGTTTCGTAAGTGCGCGATAAAATAAATTGCTGCCCGACTTCCAGCGCATAAATAAAACCGGAACACGCCGCGCCGATGTCGAACGCCGCCGCCCGCGCCGCGCCAATTTTGTGCTGCACAAAACACGCGGTCGAAGGACACGGCATATCCGGCGTGAGCGTGGCGACAATGATGAGGTCAATCTGTTCCGCCGTGACGCCCGCCATTTTCATCGCGCGTTCAGCGGCCTTGGCGGCGAGGTCGGAAGTGAATTCATTCGCCGCCGCGATGCGACGTTCCTTGATGCCCGTGCGCGACGTGATCCATTCGTCCGTGGTCTCGACCATTTTTTCGAGATCGGCGTTCGTCAAAATGCGTTCCGGCACATACGAGCCGACGCCCGTGATGGAGCAGGTGCGGCCCTGAAAATTATTTTTCGCGCGCGGGTTGGTGAAATTTTTTTTCATGCTAGCTTCAACTCTCTCTGCGCTGCTCCTGGCTTGCCTTGGCGAATCACGACTCGCGCTCCCTTGCAAAGTGGATAATCGCGCAAAGTCTGCTCAATGCCGGAAAACAACCGCTCGGCGTCCGGGCCATACATAAAAAGCGTCGTCTCTTTCGGGCCGACCTCATTGCCGTCGAATACGCCGAGCTTCCGGCGCTCAATGATCTCGGTGAGTTTGTCCTCAATCGTCATCAAATCGCAATCCCGATAAACCTCATCGGGCAAACCTGTGCCGTCGAGATAAACGAGAACTGCTTGCTCGTCCTTCTTCTTGCCAAACAAACTTCCAAGTATGCTCATAAAATAATGGTGGTGCGAAGTAGCCTAAGGAAGCACTGATTTAATCGCCCAGCTACGAAAAGACGTGGCGAAACGCCTGCAAATTGCAAGGTGAAGTTCGCGAAACAGTCTTTAATCAGTGCTTCCCTAACGAAATTTTATCCCTTCATTCATTACGCACTTCAGCGCAGTTGTTCACCGGCGCGCGAGTTCAATTCTGCCGGTTCAAGATCGTATTGGCACGCGCAATGTGTTCGACCAGCGTCTGCTTCAAGTTGTGTTTGATCTCCTGCGCGGCCACGCGCACCGCGCTCGCAATGGCGCGCTCGCGCGACGAACCGTGCGCCTTGATGACCACGCCGTCGAGGCCAAGCACCGCCGCGCCGCCATAAACTTCCGGGTCCATCCGCGATTTCAAGCCGCGAAAACCATCGCGCGCGATCCACGCGCCGAGCTTGCTGATGGGCGACGACGTCAGCCCGGCCTTCAAAATGTCCTTCATCGCGTAGCCCAGACTCTCCGCTGTTTTCAAAACGATGTTGCCCACGAAACCGTCGCACACCACCACATCCACGCCGTCGTTGAACAGCGCAAAACCCTCGGTGTAGCCAATGAAATTCAGATCAAGCTGCGCGCACAGCTTCGCCGTTTCCTTCGTGAGTTCGTTGCCCTTGCTTTCTTCCGTGCCGTTGCTCAACACGCCCACGCGCGGTTTTTTCACGCCGAGAAGCTGCTGCGCGTAAAGGTTGCCCATCACCGCGAACTGCGCGAGATGCAGCGGTTCGCACGTCGCGTTCGCGCCGACATCGAGCAAAATAAAATCATGCGAGCGCGACGGCATCCGCGCGACGATGGCGGGACGCTCCACGCCGTCGAGCCGTCCGAGTTTCATGGAACCGGCCACGAGCGCGCCGGTGTTGCCGGGAGAAATGATGGCGTCCGCCTTGCCGTGGCGCACGAGTTCGATGGCGCGCACGAGCGAAGAATCTTTTTTCTTGCGGATGCCTTCGAGCGGCTTGTCCTCCATCGTCAACACTTCAGTGGCGTTGACGATTTGAACGCGCGCATCAGAAAATTTTTGAGAAGCGAGTGCGGCAGAAATTTCCACCTCGCGCCCGACGAGCAGCACGGAAGAAATGGAATCGTCTTCCGCGAGCGCCAGTTTGACGCCCGCAACGGCGACCTTGCAGCCGTGGTCGCCACCCATGACATCCACTGCGATTCGCATAGATAAAATGAAAAGACGCGGAAAACATTTTCCGCGCCCTCGCAAAAAATCAAGCGCCCGCCGTGACGGTCAGAACTTGGCGGCCCTTGTAAAAACCACAGGCCGGACACACGCGATGCGGGAGCGACGGCGCGTCGCATTGCGGGCATTTGTTCATTTGCGGCAGTTTCAGCACGCTGTTGTAAGCGCGGCGCATATGCTGCCGGCTCGTTGACGGTTTTCTTTTTGGAACGCCCATAAATTTATTTCAGTTTTAGTTTATCCAACTCCGCCCACACCGCTTTGACCGGTTTTTCATCGGCCTCCACTGCGCGGACACTCTTTTTCTTCAATCCCACACACTCCGGTTTGCACAACGGATGTTGCGGAAAGTCGAGCAGTATGTCTTCCCGCACGAACGGAGTCAAGTCCACGGAATCGTTCTCAATGGACACCTTATCCTCGCCTTCCAGCGGCAAGTGCAGCGCCCAGTCGTTCAAAACCAAGTCCTGCGTGATCGGTTTCAGGCAGCGCCCGCACTCGCAATTCAGCGGCAACACCAGCTTGCCCGTCACCAAAATGCTGTCGTGCAGCTTCTGCACCTTGAGATTGTAACGCAATGGCTTTTCCGCGCGCACCAGTTCATCCGTCACGCCCAAGTCCAGCTCCGCCACCGGCAGTTCACCTTTCAAGCGAACTTCGTTTTCCTCCAGTTGGCGGAGATTGAATTTCAGAGACATGATTTAGATTAGCGGAAATTTGCAAAACTGAAAACATCGAATGTAAAACAGATGCCGCGCGGACGCGCGATCTGAACCATGATCGTGGAAAAAAAAGCGCGCACGACGGTTGGCTCCGGCGACCTAGGCCATAACAATCGTGTCTCTCTCATGTTTAAGTGTTTCTGCGGGCAAATCATAACGCCGAGCAACGCTCAACAGGCAATCAAGCGTGACCCGCTTGAAGAAATCCTTCAGACGTGATGGCTCCGTATGAATGTCGAGAATGTGATTCGTGTCAACCTCGATGGCAATCGGCAAATCACCGTGCGTCTTATTGATGCGCTGGTAGTGAGGCTCGCTCTCCGTCTTGAGGCCGTAACGGATGATGAGACCCACCCAACCAAAGGGGGCAGCCGGAAACCAACCTGCACTGATAAGCACTCCCTCTAACTCGTCGCGAACCTTTGTAATAGCTGGGCCTGTATTCTTTAGCCTCGCCTTTACGAGCGCAGCCCCTCCAATAACAAGTTTGCGATTATGAGCCATGTCGTGTGATGTAGCCGAACAGTAATTGTGCGGCAGCTATTTGCGTTTTAACTGGTTTTTAATTTTTTCACCAACGCCGCCTGCACGTTCGGCGGCACGAATTGGCTGATGTCGCCGCCGAGCCGCGCAATCTCCTTCACGATGCGCGAACTCAAAAACGTGTAGGTGTCCTTGGGCATCATGAAAATCGTCTCGATGTTCTCGTCCAGCTTGCGGTTCATCAGCGCGAGCTGGAATTCAAATTCAAAATCCGACACGGCGCGCAAACCGCGCACCACCGCCCGCGCATTTTTCGACGCGACATATTCCACCAGCAGCCCGTCGAAGGAATCTGTCTCGACGTTCGGCAAACCGGCGACCGCTTTTTTCACCAGCGTCACGCGCTCGGCCTGCGAGAACAGCGCATGTTTGCTCTCGTTTTTCGCCACGGCCACGATGACGCGGTCGAATAATTTCGCCGCACGCTGCACCACGTCCAGATGGCCGTTGGTGAGCGGATCAAAACTGCCGGGATAAATCGCGGTGCGCATGGTCGTCAGTTTTTAATTTTGAATGTTTAGTTTTGAGTTAAAAAACCGGGCGGCCCCAACTTAAAGCTAAAAATTAAAAATTAAAAACTATTTCCGAACGCTCGGGGCGGTGGTGGGCGACTTCGGCGTCACGGGCTGATTGATGCGGTGCGGCTTGAGTTCGGCGTAGATGGATTGCGCGAGCCCGGATTTCAGAAAGCCGATGGCGCGGCAGCCCTTGATGCCAAAGTTTCTTTCAAAGTCGGCGGGCAGAAAAAATTGCACGACGGGGTAGTGCCGGAAATCTTTCAAGACTTCCTCGCGATGTTCGGGGGCGATGTCCTCGGTGATGAGGACGAAATGCAATTTGCCAAGGTTGCCGCGCAACCGCTCGCGGCCCACCACCAAAATGCCCGTGCGCTGGACGAAGGGGAAAAGCCGTTCAACGGGATGGGGAGAGTCGCTCATGGTTTGAGGGTAGCGTATTTTTGGCGGCGCGGCAGGAGTTTTTTTGTAACGCAGATTCTTTTTGCGCGTCTATTTTCACATGAAAAGGAACGGCGCTTTCACGCTCATCGAATTGCTAGTAGTCATCGCCATCATCGCAATTTTAGCAGCGATGTTGTTGCCATCGTTGGCCGCTGCGAAACAACGCGCGTGGGCGATTGCGTGCAATTCCAATCTCCACCAGATCAGTCTCGGCCTGGCGATGTATGCGGATGAAGCGAACAGTCGTTATCCGCAATCCGGCGGCAGCATCCCGTGGAACACCGTCAATCCTGATGCGCCGACCAATGCGTGGATGCAGCAGATTGTTTCTTACACGCAGAGCACGAATGTCTATCGTTGTCCGGCGAATAAAATACTGCCGACGGCGGAGCAATCGCGGTTTAATTATTTCAATGGCGCCCGCGCGGCGTTCATTGCGGCGGGAGAAAATGCCGCGTCGGTGGACGTCAGAAAAATTCAATTCCCCAGCGCGCTGGTGGTTTCCGGCGACACGTTGGATTTTGATCCGGCGGATGCGGACAAGGATGATTACTCTCAAAATTGTGTCGGCGGCCCGGCGAATGGGATTCCGTGGGAAGAATGGCAGGCGCATAGTAAAGGTCAGAACCTCCTCTTCGCCGACGGTCACGCGAAATGGTTCAATGGTTACAAAACGAACGACATGACGTTCCGCTACGATTCGATGTCGGGATGGGAATAGTTTTAACCGCTAATCTGCGCTGATAAAAAAACGCCCGCATCCGTCTTGAAAAATTAGCGGGGATAAGCGCAGATGAGCGGTTAAAAAAATTCCGGCGGCGCATTTCCATTTTGCGTTTCACCCAGCTTCGCGGTTAAAATCTGCGCCACATGAAAATCGTTCTTGCTTACTCTGGCGGACTCGACACCTCGGTGCTGATGTCCTGGATCAAGGAAAAATACAACGCCGAGATGATCGGCTTCTGCGCCGACATCGGGCAGGAAGAGGAACTCGACGGCCTCGAAAAGAAAGCCATCAACACGGGTGCGTCGAAAATCTACATTGATAATTTGCAGGAAGAATTCGCACGCGATTTTATTTTTCCGATGCTGCGCGCCGGGGCGATTTACGAAGGCCAATATTTTCTCGGCACGAGTATCGCGCGTCCGCTCATCGCCAAGCGTATGGTGGAAATTGCGCGCAAAGAAAAAGCGGATGCCATCGCGCACGGTGCGACTGGAAAGGGAAATGACCAAGTCCGCTTCGAGCTGACTGCCGCCGCGCTCGCGCCGGATTTACAGGTCATTGCCCCATGGCGCGACGAACGCTATCGCGCGGAATTTCCCGGCCGTCAGGAGATGATTGATTACTGCGCCAAGCACAAGATTCCCGTGCAGGCCAGCGCCAAGAAACCGTATTCGATGGATCGCAACCTTCTGCACATTTCTTACGAGGCCGGAATTTTGGAAGACCCGTGGTTTGATTCCTATGATTTGAAGAATCGCAGTTACTTCACCACGCTGTCCGTGCTGCCCGAAGACGCGCCGGATAAACCGGAATTTGTTGAACTCGATTTCGTGAAAGGCGATTGCGTCGCGGTGAATGGCAAAAAATTAAATCCGCTCGGCGTGATGAAAGCGTTGAACAAGATCGGCGGCAAACACGGCGTTGGCCGCGTGGACATGGTCGAAAATCGTTTCGTCGGCATGAAATCGCGCGGCGTGTATGAGACGCCCGGCGGCGCGATTCTGCTGTTCGCGCATCGCCAGATGGAAAGCCTCACGATGGACCGCGAAGTCATGCACCAGCGCGATGCACTCATCCCAAAGTATGCCGAACTCGTCTATAACGGCTTCTGGTATGCGCCGGAACGCTACGCGCTCCAGGCCTACGTCGAGGAATCGCAAAAGAACGTCACCGGCACGGTGCGCGTGAAACTTTACAAGGGCAACATCATGGTCAGCGGTCGTAAGTCGCCGGTGAGCCTCTACAACCCGCACATCGCCACGATGGAAGCCGACCCGACCAAAGCCTACAATCAGGACGACGCGACGGGCTTCATCCGCCTGAACGGCCTGCGCCTGAAAGTCGCGGCGAAGGTGCATGGGAAGAAGAAATGAAAATGTTTAAGGTCACAATTTGTGACCTTGAACAAGGTGAAACTTGATATCGCAATTTGCGATGTCAAACGTAACCGGTCGCAAATTGCGACCGCATGGGAAATTTATGAGCAATCAGATTGCAACCATTACTTCGGTCATCCGCACAATTCGCGGGCAGAAAGTTATTTCGGATTCTGATTTGGCGCGCATTTACGGCGTGGAAACCGGCGCATTGAATCGTGCCGTGCTGCGCAATCGCAAACGATTTCCAAATGATTTCATGTTTCAATTGTCTTCAGGAGAATTTGAAAACTTGAAATACCAATTTGGCATTTCAAGTTCTCACGGCGGTCGCCGCAAGCTTCCCTACGCCTTCACCGAAAACGGCGCGATCATGGCCGCGAACGTCCTCAATAGCCCGGAAGCGGTGCGGATGAGCGTGTTTGTGGTTCGGGCGTTTGTGCAGATGCGCGACTTGCTCGGCAGCACGAAGGAACTGGCGAAGCAACTGGCCGCGTTGGAAAAGAAACTCACCGCGCGGCTCGACGGACATGAGGTCGCCATCATCGAAGTGCTGCG
>JANYCI010000064.1 GCA_025360325.1 Limisphaerales bacterium
AGCGTCCTCGCGAGCCGACGTGAGCCAAACAGTTCTCGCGGCTCGCGAGGACGCTCGCCCCACCAGTTCTGAAATTGAGCCAACACCGTTCATTTCATTTTTCATTCGGTGAAATCCTTGTCCTTGCCGCCGGGAGTTTTCTTGATTTTTTTCCCGTCGTCCAAAGTCCGCGTGATGGCGTTCAAGTTACCGATGACAATTTCCTCGCCCTCCTTCAAGCCATCCATGATTTCGTAAAAACTGTCATCGCTGATGCCAAGTTTCACCGGCACCGCCTTCACGTTTTCGCCGTCCACCACAAAGACAACCTCCGTCGGCTTGTTGCGGTTGTCTCCCGATTTGCCGTCGGACTTTTTGACTTCCGCGCTCACCGTGTTCGTTTCACCGCCAGCCACGGAATTCGTCCCGCCGTTTTTATTTTTCAAATTACGCGCCGTCACCGCTGCAATCGGCGCGGTGACGACATTCGTCCGCGTGCGCGTTTCAATCGTCGCCGTCACCGACATTCCGGGTCTAAAATTTTCCACCTCCTGAAACAAAATCCGCACCTGAAACAACGTCGCCGACTGCTGCGACGATGAATTGGCACCGAGCGCCGAGCGCGCATCCAGCCCTTCCGAAGAATTCGCCACATCCGTGACGATACCGACAAACTTTTTGTCTTTGAAGGAATCCACTTCCATTTTTGCCTTTTGGCCGGGCTGTAAATTCACGATGTCCGCCTCGCCGATGTCCACGCGCGCCTCGATCGCGCTCAAATCCGAGATCACCATGATGTCCGTGCCCGCGTTCTGCACCGTGCCGAGAACACGCTCGCCGGCCTGCGAATTTAATTTTGTGATCGTGCCGTCCATCGGCGCGAGCAGCGTCGTTTTATCCAGCGATTCCTGCGCGCTATCCACATTCGCCTTCGCCACTTCGACTTGGTGTTTGGAACTTTCCACCTGCGCTTTCGCCACGTCATGCGCGACTTTGAAACTGATGTATTCCGACTCCGGCAACAATTTCTGCCCGAACAATTCCTTGTTCCGCTTGAACTCCGCCTCCGCTTTTTCAAGGTTCGCGGCGGACGTGGTTTTGGATGCGAGCGACGACTGATAATTCGCCTCCGCCTGATTCAACGACGCTTTATAAAACTCCGGTTTGATCTTCAGCAGCAAATCGCCCCTATGGACAAACTGCCCTTCCTTGACGTGCAACTCCGTGATCTCCCCGCTCACCTCCGGGCTGATGTGCACCTGTTTCACCGGATAAATTTTCCCGTTCGCCACCACCGTTTCCGTGAGTGTGTGGCGCGAAACTTTTTCCGTCTGCACGCTGATGGCCGAGTCATTTTTCTTGAGCGAAGCCACCGCCGCCCAGGCTACCAGACCGAGGAACATGATGGCCACGAAGAGGTATTTTTTCCGCCCCTTACGCTTTGGGGACGAAACTGGTTTCGGCAAAATCGGGGGAGCTTCCATGCCGCGAGCCTGCCGCAATCAAAGGAAATTGTCCAGTGCAGGCATTTGTTTAGCAGAAGAAAAATTTCTCTGCCACCCATACTGGCTAGGCCAGATTCCGCTAGCTTCGTCGCCAGCGAATTAATTACCGACCTCGCCCACGGCAATCCGCTGATTGACAATCTGCGGACGCATCACAACGCCCAAGAATTTTATCGCAAACTGCGCAGACGCCGCAAACATGTATGAACTCGGGCGATAAAAAAAAGCGGGGCTGTTTTGAAGACTACCCCCTCTACCCATAGTGAGATATTCACTACCTCATCAAGATCGACACGATTAGCGGGCAAACGTGGGCAGCTCAAAAGGATGGTTGAAGGCGCAGAGAAAGAAACGATCAAGGCCGTCGAAAAAGCCAAAGCCTCGGTACGAGCGTTTGTGGAACATCCGTTTCACATCGTGAAGAATCTGTTTCGCCGGCGGAAGGTGCGCTATCGCGGACTGGCCAAGAACGGACATCAACTCTACACGCTCTTTAGACTCGCCAACGTGGTGATTGGCGGACGCACCGCCACGAAGTGAAAAAACCCTGAATCAAACCAGTTAAAGAGATAAAAAAGGCGGCACAACCCCGCCTCCCAAACCAGAACTAGTCGCAAACCCAAGCCACATAAATTAATTTCCGCCGCTTGTGGATCAACTGCCATCACCAATCATTGAAATTTGAAATCTGGGCTTTATTGGGCATCTCCCTAGTTCACTGCTGCCCGAACTACCGCCCGGGCAGCGTCGTCATGCTGAATAGCGCCTGGTTCCATCACGGGGCTGTCCTGTTTTTAAAACTACACGAGAGTTTACATAATCTATCTTGCGCTTAGAGTTCGTTCGGGCATAATGATTCCGATACGATTAACACTGTGATTTATTGGTTCGGGGCGTAGCGTAGTCTGGCTAGCGCGCTTGTTTCGGGTACAAGAGGTCGTGAGTTCGAATCTCACCGCCCCGACCATTTTTCTCAATGAAAATAAGTATTTAACAAAATTCTATCTATATTCCGTCATGTTTAATAGCCGAAAGCAAACGGATTAAACGCAGTTAAGGAGATCAAGAAAAGCGGTTTACCGGTCGGCATATCGAGTGGTCGTGGGTTCTGTCGCTTGTCCCGCCGAAGTTGGACGAAGGCGGAGGCGAAGTGACCGCCGTGCTCGCGCCCGTCGCAGCAGGTCAGGCAACGGAATCGTTCGTGCGTTGAAAATCTCTCCTCTCTCATGGTGACCGCTTAGCGGTCAGGTCAAGTTGTAGCGCAACTTGACCCACCAGATTCAAATCTTGCTCATGGATTTTTCAGCCGGAAAAATAAATTGCCCGCCGGGTTCACGAGCGTCAGCGAATTTGTTCCGTTCGCCAGCGTCGAGCTACTGCTCGCGTTCCAGCTTGCGACGGCTGTCGTCAGATTGTTGTTCTGAATTAAATTCCAGCCCGCCACATTTTGCCAATAGACCGTCACCGAATTGCCAGCGCGCGAAATGTAGAGCGTGGGTGCGCCGGGCGTTTGCACGACGTTGATGAGCGCCCAGAACCCGCCGGTCACGGAAAAATTTCCGCCCGTCAGCGGCGCGCTCGCATCATGCTGGCCGATGGTTCCGCTGATGGAAAAATTTCCGCTGCTGCTCGTGCCGCCACCGCCCGCGACTTTGAACCAGTCCACGGAATAGTTTTGCCCCAGCGCATGAAAGCAGAAGGTGGAATGCAGGATTAAGAAATACACCGGCAGCAGCATCAGCTTGTGGAAATTGTTTTTCATGGATTATTTTTTGTGACGGTTCAGTTTTTGATGACCAGCACGTTGAAGGCGATGTTGGTCGCCATGTTGGACACGTCATCGTTGTAAATTTTCCATTTGCCGGAGCTATAGACGACGCCGATCGGATGGTTGTGCAGCGTCAAGACCGACGCGCCGCCGGGATTGAAGTTGTGGGTGACGATCAGGATGGCGTCCGGGTCGTTGTTGCAAAACGGATTGTTGATGGTGGTCTGATTGCCGACAATGGTTGCCGCAGAGGTGAGATGCGTGAAAGCCGTCGTGCCGGTGTTGATGCCTGCGCCGGTGACTTTGAGGCCGCCGCTGGCGATTTCCACGTTGTTCGTCCCCGCATTGAACAACACGCCACCTCTGGCTTGCGCCGCAAACTGGTTGATGGCGGTGGAGGAGAAGACCGAGCCAAAGGAATCCGACCAGACGAATGCGCCGGGGTGCACGGCCCGGGCATTGCGTCCGGCGGCAAAGCCGAAGTAGCCCGCCGTGTTGCCCTGGCCGCCGGGAATGGTCGCATATTGGCCGTTGTTGGTGTTTGCTTCCCCGCCGCTGATGACGGATGACATGCCTCCGGCGACGATTTTATTTTGATAACCACCGCCAATGGTCGAAGCGACCGAGTTGCTCTCGATGGTATTTAGGACGCCACCGCCGATCGTGCCGTCCGCCGAATTTGTCTGAATAGTGTTGCTGAAGCCGCCGCCGATGGTGGAGGAATTAGCGCTCTGCGCAATCGTGTTTTCTTCCCCGCCGCCGATGGTGGATCCAGAATTGATCCTGCCGATGGTGTTGCCACCACCGCCGCTCATGGTGGAAAGATAGGCACCGGGCTGGACGACGTTTCCGTTGCCACCGCTGATGACCGAATAGAAGGCGTTTGACTGGATGAGGTTTTGCGTGCCGCCGCCGATGACACCCATCGATGCATCCGGCTCGATGGTGTTCACGGAGCCGCCGCCGATCACCGAGTCAAAGGCATTCGTCCGAATGGTGTTCCAGTTACCGGCACCAATGATGGAATAGGCGGCATTGGTCTCGATGCTGTTCCGCGTGCCGCCGCTGATGACGGCCCAGTCAGAATAGATGGCGTTCCGGTAGAGCGATTCTCCGCCGCCGACAATTGACGAACCCTTGACTCCCGCAGCAATCAGATTGACCGCCGAACCGCCGAGCAAATTGGGGGCGTAAATACCCGTTAGGTCCGGCTCCAACCGCAGGGCGCGCACGCCGTTCACGCGCAGTTCCAGCGGCCGGCTGTCCGTGGTGCCGAGAAAATTTCCGTTCGTTGGGCTGGTTCCCGCGTTGCCCGTCGTCTGCCAGAAATTTCCGGCCTGAAGGCCGTTCAAGCTGTTCGCATTCACACCGGACAGGCCGCTGCCGTCGCCGATGAATACGTTCCGATTGTTCGTGAACTGAAACGCATTGCCCACAAATCCGCCGCCGAGCTGCGCGGAGTTGATGACGCCGGTGATGTTGCTGGCGCTGCCCGCAAAGATGGCATACGGCGTGGGCGCGATGGCTTGGCGCGGCGTGAGCAGCGTGAACGCGCCGCCGCTGTTCGTGCGCGCGGCAATTTCCAGCCAGCGATCCGGCCCGGTGAAAATGCCCGCGCCGAAATCGAGCGTCACAGTGAACAGGCCGTTCGTCACCGTCGTCGTGGAATTCGTGAGCGTGCCGCCGAGCTGGTTGCCGTTGGTGTTGGCATCCCAGACGGCGAAGCGCAGATCAAAATTTCCCGCCGCCGGAGCGCCGTTGAAATTCAACCGGCCCTGGTAAGTGAACGCCGTGCCTTGGGCTTGCAGTGGCGCGTGCGCGCTGACGAACAATGCGAGTATGAGAATAGTTTTTTGAAACAAAGTTTTCATTGGTGACAATCATGCAGCCAGAATGGAAATTCCCCAATACGCCGAATGGCGTATGGCTGGAATTCCATCTTGGGCGGCGGCATCGGCGCGGTGCGTCGGCAGCCAGCCATCACAGTTGGGTTTGGGCAGAACGCGCAGACCGGCCAGGCTGGCAAAGGTAATGACGGCAAGGACGAACTTGGTTTTTTTCATGGCAATTTTTTGAGTCAAAAAATTTATTTTGAGATTTTTAATTCGAATAAATGTTGCCGATCACGCTGATCGGCAGGAACTGGTGGTTGCCGATGTATTGGAGTTCGAGCGCGGAATTTTGACTGCCTGAAATAACGCCACTGGGATAGGAACCATCGCCATATTGCGGTGTCCACGTCACGCCAGAATCGGTGGAGGTATAGGGCAGGCCGCGTTTGGGTTGGCCGTAGTTTGAGTTCAGGCTTTCGACCGTCACCTGTTTGACACCATCCGCCGAGCAGGCCACGGCGGCCGCCGAACTTGCTCCCGTGCGCGTGATCCACGTCACCCCGGAATCAATCGAAGTATAAATGTAGCCGTAGCCGACTGCCGCTATCAGTTTGCTGCCGTTGGCAGAAGAGGCTAAAGCAAAAGCCGAAAGGCTGTCACGGAATGTCCACGTCACGCCGGAATCGCTGGAAGTGTAAATCTCGGCGCCCAAATAGATGAGGTTACTGTATAAATCGTAGCCGTAATAATAGATGCTGGCCACGAGCTTATTGCCATCCGACGAGGAGGTAACCGCCGCCCAATCGCCGTCGAAAGCGCGGGGTATCCACGTCACGCCCGAATCGGTGGACGTGTAAATTCGCCCCGTGAATGTCGTCCCGCACGTCGCCACCAGTTTATTGCCATCAGCTGACGACGCGACGGAAATCCAATTCGTTACGGCCGCGTGCGGCGTCCATGTCGCGCCCGAATCCGTGGACGTATAAATTTGTCCGCCATAAACTGTCGCCACCAGTTTATTGCCATTCGTGGAGGAGGCGAGGGAAGACCAGGCTTGCACACTCGCATGAGCCGCCCAGTTCGTGCCGGAATCACTGGAGGTATAAATTTGACCGCCCGCTGCGGCGGCGGCGAGTTTGCTGCCATCCGCCGACGAGGTGACGGCGGACCAGTTGTTCGAGCTGCCGCGCATCGTCCAATTCGTGCCGGAATCCACGGAGGTAAAAATAAACCCAGCGGCCACGACGCCGACGAGTTTGACGCCGTTGGTGGAACTGGCCACGCTTCTCCAGTCACGATTGATTTCATGTTGATATGAAACCTCCCCATTCGTGCGCCCCAGCAGGTTCGCCGTGATCACAGTTTGATTCGTAGTTTGAAAAATCTGCCAAAACCCCGGACCGATGTTCGAGAGGCGCACGATGTCGCCAAAGTTCGGCGAACTTGGCAACGTCACGGCAACATTGAGGCCATTGGTCACAACGTAGCCGCTGTTCGGCTGCGCTTGAAAATTCGTGGTAGTGATTTTTTGCCACGGCACACCCGTCGCAGTGGCCGCCACGGTCAAGGTGTTGCCGACGGTGGTGAGCAAAACATTGTTGCCCGCGCTCAACGTCACGGCATCCGTCAGGCCGTTAAAACTTTTCACCACCTGGCCACTGGCGATTTTGCTGGCTGTGACGGTTGAAGCGACGAGTGCGCTGTTGGGGATGCTGCCCGCGTTGATCGCCGCGCCATTAAGCCCGGTCAAGCCCGCGCCCGCGCCGGTGAAGTTGGTGGCGAAAACGCCGCCGGTAAAAATCGCGCTGCCATTCAACCGCGCCACGTTGCTCGCCAGCCGCGCGTCCGGCACGATGCCGGAATTTAATTGCGACGCATTCAAGCCGGTCAGGTTACTGCCGTTGCCAGAAAAATAATTCGCCGCGTTGGAAAAATTCACCGTGCTGCCGTAAGTGCCCGCGAGTCCGCCGCCGGGAATTGTCCCCAACACATTCACGGCATTAAGCGCGTTGAAAGCGTTCGCCGCATTCGCCGCCATCAGCGCATACGGCGTGGCCGTGAACGGTTGATCCGGCGTGAGCTGTTGATAGTTCGTGCCGTCGCCGCTGAACCAGATACGGAGGAGCAAATCGCTATTCGTAAAAATCAGCGGATCGAGATAAACCGTCTGCGGCGACGCGCCCAAATTGACATTGAATAAACCATTCGCCACCGGCAGCAATACCGGCAAACTCGGCTCGCTGCCGTCCACGCTGGAACCGTTGTTGCTCCACTTGCTGATTACGGTAAAATTCGGCGGCGGCGCGGCCACGCTCACAAAAGCACCGAGAAAATAATTTGTGCCGACCGTTTGCACCGTAATGCTCACGACCGTTCCGTGCGAGATGCTGGCCGTCGCCGTCGCGCCGCCCCACGCCGGGCCGGGCGTGCCATAAATCGTCACCGGCGGCGGCGTGAGGTAGCCCGCGCCACCGTCCGTCACGTCAATGGTCTTGACGTTGCCGCTCCCCACCGAGGCGACCGCTGTGGCCGTGCGCGCTTGATTGG
>JANYCI010000217.1 GCA_025360325.1 Limisphaerales bacterium
AAAAATTCCTCGCGCACCTCGCGACGGATCGCGGGGCGTCCATTTACACGCAGCGTAATTACGCGCAGGCCTTGACGGAATTTGCGCGCTGGCATCTGGCGGAACGTGAGTCAGCAGTGGCGTGGGACACATTGCAGCGGGATGATTTCCGCTCGTTCCTGCGTTATCTCGGGAGAAATAAATTAAGCCGCGCAGCCGTGTCGCTGCGGTTTTCGGCGCTGCGGACATTTTACAAATTTTTGATGCGACACGGTCTCGTGGAAAGTTTGCCGATCAAAAATCTGTCGCTGCCGAAAGCGGAAAAGCGCTTGCCGAAATTTTTGACGCAGCAGCAAATGGAAGATTTACTCATCGCGCCGGTGAAAGTTTTGGAGGCGCAAAAAAATAAAACGGGCGCGGGGCGTCCGCTTTCCACCGCCGCGTGTTTGCGCGACATCGCGGTGCTGGAGACGATTTATTCGTGCGGCTTGCGTGTCAGCGAGCTGTGTGGGTTGCGCGCGGAAGACATTGACTGGTCGCAACAACTCATTCGCGTTCGTGGCAAGGGAAAAAAAGAACGGCTTGTGCCAGTGGGTAAACCGGCGTTGATGGCGCTGCAGGATTATTTCAACACGCTTCAGCAGCCACCGGGCGGGGCATCGCCGGTTTTTTTATCCGAGACAAAAAAACGCGCGCCGTTGTCGCCGTTGCAATTATCACGGCGTTTGAAAATTTATTTGTCCGCCGCCGGGTTGGATCCCAGTTTGACGCCGCACAAATTACGTCACAGCTACGCGACGCATCTGCTGGACGCGGGCGCGGATTTGCGGAGCGTGCAGGAACTGCTCGGCCACGCGCATCTCATCACGACGCAGGTTTACACGCACGTCACGACGGAGCGGTTGAAGCAGGCGTATGATGCAGCGCATCCGAGAGCGTGAGTGGCCAATTTCTGCACAGCAATTTCAATTGTCTTTTCGCCCGCCCACCGCAGAATCAGCCGCAAGGAATTTTTTGTAATTCCACAGGATGAAGAACTATTTTTCGTTTCGACCGAAGCTGATTGATTCGCTGAAGGACTATTCAGCGCAGACGTTTGTTGCCGACCTCACCGCCGGACTTACCGTGGGCGTCGTCGCCTTGCCGCTTGCCCTGGCACTGGCCATCGCGTCGGGACTCAAACCTGAAGTGGGTATTTTTACCGCCATTATCGGCGGCTTTTGGTTTCACTGCTCGGTGGTTCGCGCGTGCAGATCGGCGGCCCGGCGGGCGCGTTCGTGCCGCTGCTCGCGCCGATCGTGGTGATGATGGGACCGGATGGCCGCGCGTTCGGGCCGGAAGGGTTGGCGGTGTGCGCGCTGATGGCGGGGGTGATTTTATTTGTGCTCGGCGCGTGTCATCTCGGCACGATGATCAAATACATTCCGTTCCCAGTTGTGACGGGTTTCACCAGCGGCATCGCGGTGATAATCATGAGCACGCAGCTCCGCGATTTTTTCGGGCTGGAAAATAAATTGCCGGCGGATTTCATCGGCAAGCTGCGCGGACTGGCAGAACATTTCCATCCCAACTGGCCCACGGTTTTACTGGCGACCATTTCAACGTTTGCGATTTGGTTCTGGCCAAAAAAAATTGGACGGCATCTGCCAGGTTCGATTGTGGTCATTGTGGTGACGTCTCTGGCGGTAAAACTTTTCCAGTTGGATGAACAGTCAGGCATTCAAACTTTGTTTTCCCAGTTTGGTGAAATGCCGCATGGCTTGCCGATGCCGCATTGGCCGGGGCTTTCGTTTGAAGAATGGCGTGCGCTGATTCCGGCAGCGCTCACGGTCGCAGTGCTGGGAGCCATCGAGTCGCTGCTGTGCGCGGTGGTGGCGGATGGAATGATTGATGACCGGCATGATTCGAATCAGGAATTGATGGGGCAGGGGATCGCCAACGCCGTGGTGGGAATGTTTGGCGGAATGCCGACGACGGGTGTGATTGCACGGACGGCGACAAATGTCCGCAGCGGCGCGCGGACGCCGGTGGCGGGAATCGTTCACGCACTGGTGCTGTTGTTTATTCTGCTCGTGGCCGCGCCGCTGGCGAAACACATTCCGCTGGCGACATTGAGCGCCGTGCTGGTGGTCGTGGCGCTGCGGATGGACGAGTGGCATCAGTTCGCGCGCATGGCGCGTTGGCCGCGCAGCGACGCGATGGTTTTTTTATGCGCGTTCACGCTGACGATTTTTCTGGATCTGCCGACGGCAGTAGGAACCTCGTTGATTTTAGCGTCGGCCCTGCTGGTGAAGCGGCTGGCGGAGACGGCACACATCGAACCGGACGTAGAAGTGACACAGGGAAATTCTCCGGGGCAGCAGGTAGGTGGAAAAAATGTTCCCGACGGCGTGGTGGTGTTCCGCATTTTTGGCGCCTTCTTTTTTGGGGCGGCGGATAAATTAGAATCATCACTGCGGCGCACAGGAGAACTGCCGGAAGTTCTAATTTTAAGGATGCGCGATGTGCTCGCACTCGACGCCACCGGTTTGGATGCGCTGGAAGATTTACACGAAAAGCTGAAGCGCAAGAAAAAAGATTTAATTTTGTGCGGGCCACATTCACAGCCGTTGTTCGCACTGACGCGGGCGGGTTTTCTAGATCGGTTGGGCCTGGAAAATGTTTGTGGCGACATGGAGGCATCGTTGGCGCGTGCACGGACGCTGCTCAACCAAAATAAAAATAAAAATATTATTGACTCTAAAACCCACATTGCCTAGCTTGCCGCCGTCAGAGCCGTAAAATTTACAAACCGAACGCCTTTCATATTTCGGAAGAACCAGAAAGGCGTGGTTTTTTGTCGTTTTGCGGATTGGGTTTGAACGTAAAAATTTGTGGATGCCCAAGTAGCTCAGTTGGTAGAGCACGTCCTTGGTAAGGACGAGGTCATCAGTTCAATCCTGATCTTGGGCTCCAGTTAAACAAAAAGCACAACCAGCAACACTGAAACTAAAATGGCTAAAGAACAATTTCAAAGAACGAAACCGCACGTCAATGTCGGCACTATCGGTCACGTTGACCATGGTAAATCCACCTTGACCGCCGCCATTGTCGCGGTGCAGAACCGCAAAGGCATGGCTCCGTTGATCGAATACAAAGACATCACCAAGGGCGGCACGGTTCGTGACGAAACGAAGACCGTGACCATCGCGGTGTCGCACGTCGAATACGAATCTCCCAAGCGCCATTACGCGCACGTTGACTGCCCTGGCCACGCTGATTATGTGAAGAACATGATCACGGGTGCCGCGCAGATGGACGGCGCGATTCTCGTCGTCAGCGCCGCTGACGGCCCGATGCCCCAGACGCGCGAACATATTTTGCTCGCCCGCCAGGTCGGTGTGCCGAGCATGATTGTCTGTTTGAATAAGGTTGACTTGGCCGATCCTGATTTGCTCGAACTCATTGAAATGGAAATCCGTGAGTTGCTCACGAAATATGGTTTCCCTGGCGAAACTACGCCGATTGTTCGTGCTTCCGCCACGGCGGCGCTTGCTGGTAAGCCTGAAGGCGAAGCGGCGATTGCTGCATTGCTCGAAGCTTTGGATACTTTCATCCCGGAACCGGCCCGCGAAATTGATAAGCCGTTTCTGATGTGCGTCGAAGATGTGTTCACCATTGAAGGTCGCGGCACGGTCGTGACTGGTCGTGTGGAACGCGGTGTCCTCAAGAAGATGGAAGAAGTTGAAATCGTCGGCCTGCGCGATACGAAGAAAACAGTTGCGACGGACATCGAAATGTTCCGCAAGCTTTTGGATTCGGCGAGCGCGGGTGACAACGTTGGCGTGCTGCTCCGTGGCACAACGAAAGACGACGTGGAGCGCGGCATGGTTTTGGCCAAGCCCGGTTCCATTAAGCCGCACACAAAATTCAAGGCGGAAGTTTACGTTTTGTCCAAAGACGAAGGTGGCCGTCACACGCCATTTTTCACGAACTATCGCCCGCAATTTTATTTCCGCACCTCCGATATCACTGGCACGCTCACGCTGCCGACTGGCATCGAAATGGTGATGCCGGGCGACAACGTCTCGGTGGATGTCGAGTTGCAAAAGTCCGTCGCGATGGAAAAAGGTCTTAAGTTCGCGATTCGCGAAGGTGGCCGCACCATCGGGTCTGGCATCGTCACGGAAGTCATCGCTTAATCGCGACTTGGATTCGGGAGCGCGGAGTTTGAACCTCCGTGCTCCCTTTTTGTCCGGCGATATAGCGGTGGTTTTGACGCCAAATTTTGACGGATACGGCAGTAGCTCAATTGGTAGAGTAGTGGTCTCCAAAACCATTGGTTGCAGGTTCAAGTCCTGCCTGCCGTGCCAGCCTTCGCTCGCGGATTCGGGCGGTAAGATTTTGAAATGCGGGCTACGGCTCGGCAGGCCAGTCTGCGACGGAGAGGTGGCAGAGTGGTCTATTGCGGCGGTCTTGAAAACCGCTGTGGGCGAAAGCCCACCGGGGGTTCGAATCCCTCCCTCTCCGCCAGCTTTAGCTGAAGCTAAACGCCGGTGGAAATTTTTGAGTTGGTGGGCCTGAAATAAATAAATTTTTTTGTGAACGATTGGATTAAAATTGGAATTTGGGTGGTTGCGATTGGTGTGCCGTTTGCCCTACTTTGGAAGGGTGGCTACATCAAGCGCTTGTCCGACTACTGGTCGGAAACCGGCGAAGAATTGAGAAAATGCTCGTGGCCGACGTGGGAGGAGTTGAAAGGTTCCACCGTGCTGATCATTGTCATGGTCGGACTGCTCGGAGTATTTGTTATGGTCGCCGATTTCGTTCTTCAGAAAATTTTCATCTGATAAAATTTCATGCCCAGCCAATGGTTCATTATACAGACGCTTTCCGGCCAAGAACACAAGGTCAAGGAAAGTATTGAGAAGCGCGTCAAGAGCGAGGAGATGCAGGATTCCGTCAAGGAAGTCCTCGTGCCGATGGAAAAAGTCGTCGAGGTGCGCAACCAGAAAAAGACAGTGACGAACCGCAAGCTCTGGCCAGGTTATGTTTTCGTGGACATGGTTTTGTTGGATGAAAACAAGCGCCTGATTGAGACGGCGTGGTATTTCATCCGCGAAACGCAAGGCGTCATTGGCTTTTTGAGCGATCCGCCGCAGCCGACGCCGACGGAAGAAGTAGACGCCATCAAGGCGCAGATTTCGATTTCCGAAGATACGGAAAAACCGAAGGTCAATTTTGCGGTCGGCGAAACAATCAAGATTAACAACGGGCCGTTCCTGAATTTCAGCGGCGTCATTGAAGAAATTGATCCTGATCGCGGCAAGCTGAAAGTGACTGTGAACATTTTCGGGCGCAACACGCCCGTTGAACTTGAATATTGGCAGGTAGAAAAAGCTTGAGTGATGAGTTATTCGTGATGCCTGAAAAAGTGCTCACGGTTCACACATCACGCATCACAAAATAAATTTTATGGCAAAGAAAATTACTGGACAGATTAAATTGCAGATTGCAGCCGGTCAGGCAAATCCCGCTCCGCCCGTCGGCCCCGCGCTCGGTCAGCACGGTGTCAACATCATGGGTTTCTGCAAAGAATTTAACGCGGTGACCAAGAACGATGCCGGCTTGATTATTCCCGTGGTCATCACGGTGTATCAGGACAAGTCGTTCACGTTCATCACCAAGTCGCCGCCGGCGTCCGTGCTGTTGAAAAAAGCCGCTGGCATCACGGCCGGTTCCAAGACGCCGAACAAGGACAAGGTTGGCAAGGTCACGCGCAAGCAGATTTTGGACATCATCAAGATGAAGTCCAAGGACATCCATGCCAACTCGGAAGAAGCGGCGGTGCGCCTGATTTCCGGCACCGCGCGCAGCATGGGGATTGAAGTCGTCGGCTGAAAATAATTTTCACGTTTCACGCATCACGATCATGCGTGACGAGTTGAAACGTGATTCGTAAAAACAAACAATCGCGGGAGAGTTAAAAGCTCGTTTGCACCGCACCAAAACAAATGCCCAGCAAAAGATTCAAAAAGGCACTTGAAGTGGTTGACGCTAAAAAAGCGTATTCACTGAAAGAAGCCGTTGGCGTGCTCGCCAAATTCCCGAAAGCAAAATTTAACGAGACGGTTGATCTCGCGTTCCGCCTTGGCGTGGATCCGAAGCAATCGGATCAAATGGTTCGCGGCACGGTTCCGTTGCCCCACGGCAGCGGCAAACTGGTGCGTGTGCTTGTGTTCGCCAAAGGCAATGCGGCTGACGCTGCGAAAGCGGCGGGCGCGGAAAACGTCGGCTTTGAAGACATGATCGCCAAGTGTGTTTCAGGCTGGACGGATTTTGATGTGGCGATTGCCACGCCGGAAGCGATGATCGAAGTTCGCAAACTCGGCAAGGTGCTCGGGCCACGCGGCCTGATGCCGAATCCCAAAACAGGCACGGTGACGGAAGACACGGCCAAAGCCGTGCGCGAAGTCAAAGCGGGTCGCGTCGAGTTCAAAGTGGACAAGGCGGCGAACGTTCACGTCATCGTGGGCAAAGCGTCGTTCAAGCCAGAACAGATCGAAGAAAACGCCCGCGCCGTGATTGAGGCCGTAGCGAAAGCGCGTCCGACGAGCGTCAAGGGAACTTACATGAACTCCTGCACGTTATCGGCGACGATGAGTCCGCCCGTCCGTGTGGACATCCGTGAATTTATCAACTAAAAGGATTTTACCATGCGTGCAGAAAAGAAATTTTTGACAAGTGAATACGTCGCCCGGTTGAACGCGTCGCCGTTCTTCATCGTGGTCGGCTATCAAGGTTTGAAAGTCGCTCACATGAGTGAACTGCGGAAACGCCTCACCCAAGCGGGCGCAGAAGTTCACGTCGTGAAAAACACCGTGTTCAACGTGGCCGCGAAGGAAGCGGGCATCGGCGAATTGAACGGCAGTCTCACCGGACAGATGGCGGTCGTGACCGGCAAGAAGGACATTTTTGTCGCCGCCAAGGCGTTAAAAAACTTCGCGGCGGAATTCGACAAGCTGAAAATCAAGTTCGGCTTCTTGGACAACAAGCGCGTGGAGCAGGCAACGCTCATGGCGTATGCGGATTTGCCAAGCCTTGAAGTGCTGCGCGCAAAATTGCTCGGCCTGTTCAACACGCCGGGAACACAGATCGCGGCGGTCATCAAGGCCAAGGCCGAGAAAGACGAAAAGGCGGCGGCGTAACAAAACCTGTTTTCAATCATCAAGCCGGAGTCGCCAGACTCCGGCTTTTTTGTTTGGCCGACGGCAAACTCCGCTTGTGCCGGGCAGGGAAATGGATTGCATCCTTGAGCGATATGGGCAAAATCCGGCGCGGCGGCTACGTTTTCATCTGGTGGATCGGCGACCATTCGCCGCGTCACGTTCATGTGTTTGATAAAAACGACCGGATCATCACCCGCGTGAATCTGGAGACCATGCAGCCGATGGACATTCCGCAGATTTCAGGTAAGATTCTGGCATTGATACGCCAGTTGCAAGCCGAAGGCCGCCTATGAAAAACGCCAGCCACAACGCCAAAGTGCCGTTCCTTAAGGGAAAATTCTCGAAGGTGAAAAACGTCCGCTACTTGAGCTGGGAAGACGCGTTCGACGTGGAATTTGCCGACGGCCTGTGCATCCTTGAGCCGCACGCCACCATCCGCAAGGCCAACAAGATTTCCCCCAAGGCCAAGTTCGACCATCTGGAGATTGAAGACTGGTGCCAGTCCGGTTTCTATGTGCATTACGACAACGGCCAGACCGCCGAAGTCTCTTGGGCCTTCATCCGCGAACTGCCGCCGAAGAAATAGTTCTGTGAAACTTTCTGGCAAAGTCGGCGGCGACAAGCTGACGGTGAAAACCGTCGGCGGCGAATTCTCCGCCTCTCTCACCGAACTGCACGACGCCTGGTGGAACAGCATCGCGAGAGCGATGGCGTAACTTTATTGTGAGATGAGAATTGCCTTGTGCCTTTTTACAGTGTGGCTGCTAGCGTGGCCACCGACTGTGCGAGCGCAATTTACTTTCACCACCAACAGCGGAGCTATCACCATCACCGGTTATACCGGATTCGGCGGCAATGTGGTTATTCCTGGCAACACCAACGGCTATCCGGTGACGAGCATAGGAAACAGCGCGTTCAACTCCAAAAGCACTGTGACGAGTGTGACAATTCCCAGCAGCATCACCAACATTGGAAATTCTGCGTTTTCTTTCTGTGTAAATCTTTTTCAAATTTATTTTTTTGGAAATTGTCCATCCATTGGGACATCTGCATTTTCGGGTGTCAGTTACGGTCGAGTTTATTTTGCACCAGACCGGACCGGTTGGGGATCTACTTTTGGCGGTCTGACAACATACGCGTGGATACCGCCCGGAGGCACGGGTTATTCATCTCTTGGGGCGCAAATACAAACCGTCCTGACCTTTAATACCGTAGATTTTGGGTCAAGTCCGCACGCAGCCATTGTCATTGGCATTGACGGCAATTACTACGGCACAACCTACGGAGGCGGCAGTAACAACTTGGGCACAGTATTTCGACTTACGTCCGGTGGCATCATGACGCCGATCGTTTCATTTACCAGTAACAACGGGTCAAACCCAAATGCTTCTTTGTCGTTGGGTCCTGACGGTAGTTTTTATGGCACTACTATGAATGGAGGATTAACCAATTCGCAAAACTCTTCAGGCATGGGGACAGTTTTCAGAGTCACAACAAACGGTGAATTGACAACGCTTGTTTATTTCAATGAGACAAACGGAACACAGCCTCAAGCAGGATTGGTATTGGGAACTGATGGCTGGTTTTATGGAACAACTGCCTACGGTGGTATTACAAACGCCTCATTGCAGCGAGGACACGGAACTGTTTTTAAGCTCAATACTAATGGTGAGTTAGCAACGTTAGCAAAATTTGGAAGCACAAATGGGTATTTGCCCACAGCTAGCCTAACGGTTGGAGTAGACGGAAATTATTATGGAACAACTTGGGGTGGAACTAACGGCACTGGCACTGGAACTCTATTTAGAATAGCTACAAATGGCGTGTTTTCAATGTTGTTCGTTTTTGGTGGCACAAATGGATCAAGCCCAAGCCCATTGACATTGGGAAATGATGGAAACCTCTATGGAACAACATCCACGATTCTTTTTAGGCTGGACACCAATTCCATGGTCGCGATTCTAACGAAATTCGGTAGCACAAATAAAATAGCCACGCTTGCGCCAGCATCAGATACGAGCTTTTATGGCACCGGAACCAAGGGAATCTTCCGCGTTGGGTTGGACGGCAGCATAACAAACATTCTAAGTTTCAATTCGACAAATGGAAATCCCAAGTCACCGGTGGTGCTCAAGGCTGACGGCGGAATTATTGGCACCACACCAGATGGCGGGGCTTTCGGTGTCGGAACTGTTTACCAACTAAATACCGATGGTTCGTTTTCAACGGTTTATTCCTTTGCGAACACACCGGGAGCTAGGCCGAAAGGTTTGTGCCTTGGATCGGACGGCGGAATTTATGGGACGACCAGTCAGGGCGGGGCGTTTGGCGGCGGAAGTTTCTACAAGCTCGGAATTGATGGAAGTTTGCAATCGCTTTATTCGTTCGATCCATACAACACGTCTGGAGGGTCGTCAGCCATGTCAATGGGAGCATTAGCCCCAACGATAACACTTGGAAATGACGGTAACTTCTATGGCACGACTTATTATGGCGGCTATAATGTTGTTGGCAGTTATAGTTCGTTTGGGACAGCGTTCCAGATTACGACAAATGGCGCTATTAAAACATTATACAATTTTAATGGAGCGGATGGAGGCGGACCCTACGCACCCATGACCTTGGGCAGCGATGGAACGCTCTACGGAACGACCTGGGCTTAACCCGGATTGATGGACACCT
>JANYCI010000229.1 GCA_025360325.1 Limisphaerales bacterium
AAGTAAGCGAAAATAATCGCGCAGAAATTTCAAAACCCTCGTTCGGCAACGGACGAGGTTTTTTTATTTTAAATTTTTCGTCGTGCTACCCAACTCTGCCAGCACTTTTTTAAGTTCGACCACAGCGGTTTTCAGTTGCGCTTCAGAGATTGTGAGCGGCGGCGTGAAGCTGATGATGTTGCCGTGCTCACCTTCGGGTAGGAAAATAAAACCGCGATGCAGCAATTTTTTGATCGCCGCCAACGCCGCTTCCGTGGCGGGCCGGCCATCGGGCAAGGTTAGTTCCACTGCCGCCATGAGTCCGCAGCCGCGAGTGGAAACCTGAAACCTGAAACCTAAAACCTGATTTTTTTGGAGTTCACGCAGCAAAAATTTTCCCAGCACTGCGCTCCTTCCGGGCAGGTTCAATTTTTTGATCTCCTCAATTTGCGCCAGCGCCATCGCACAGCCGACGGGATGACCGAGGAACGTGCTGGTGTGGATCGCCTCGCCGTTCGAGGCGGGCCAGGCAGCGTCCATCACCTTCGCACGGCCAACACAGGCGGAAAGTGGAAAGCCGCCGGTCAACGCTTTGCCGAGACAGATCAAATCAGGAATGGTTTTGGAGTGTTCACACGCAAACCATTTTCCCGTGCGACCGAAGCCGGTGTAAATCTCATCGAGAATCAAAAGCGCACCGTGTTCGTCGCAAACTTTACGGAGCAGCGGCAAAAATTCCAGCGGCGGAATGTTGGTGCCGCCGCGTGCCTGAATCGGCTCGACGAGAATCGCGCCGATTTTTTCACGCCGGAAAATCGCGCGCAGCGATTTTTCCAGCGCGGGCAAATCGGTTTTTGCTTTTGGAAATTTCACGAAGCGGCCGAACTCGCGGAGTTGCGTGCGGAAGGGACTGCGGAAATGTTCGCGATGTGTGGCATTGAGTGCGCCGTAACCGAGTCCGTGATACGCGCCCTCAAACGCAATGACTCCGCGCTTGCCGGTGGCGAGCATCGCAGTCTTGAGCGCGGCTTCGACGGCCTCGAAACCGGAGCTGCCGAAAATGACTTTGCCCGTGATTCGTGATTCGTGATTCGTGACTAGCCGCGCCGAAGCTGGGCGAAGGCGGGTGCGCGACCAGCGCTCAAAAGTGATCTCGCTCAATTTTTTCGCGAGCTGCGCCTTGAGTGCGTGTGGATGCACATCGCCCATTGCGTGCAGGAGTTTGGCCATTTGCCGTTGCCCGGCGCGGACAACATTGGAGTTCGCGTGTCCGGCGGCGGCGACGCCGAACGCAGCGGTGAGGTCTAAATACTTTTTACCTTCTGCATCCCAAACGTGAACGCCTTGCGCGCGTTCCCAAACAATCGGCCACGAGCCGTCGCTTTCCATGAAGGTGATGTTCCGTGATTCATGATCACGAAGTGTTTGCAGAGTTTTTTTTGTATTGGTCACAATTTACGATTGCCGATTTACGATGGACGCGCCGCAGGCCGATTGCATCGTAAATTGTAAATCGGCAATCGTAAATTTCTAAACGCCGCGTTGTTCCGGCGGCCAGATGATTTTGTGTTGCTGGATTTGGAAACGCACGGGTAAGGCATCGGCGATGATTTTCTCCGCCAAATCTTTTCGCGAAATCGGCGTGAGTCCGGCGGGAACTTTTTTCAGCACTTTGCTTTGTTGCTCCGGCGTGAGTGGATGCACCCATGAAAACAGCAGCGGGCAAATGGTGGCCAGCGCGTGTTCCGCGATTTGTTTTTTCGCCCAGTCGTAATCTTCTTGGGTGCTGATGACGAACTTGATTTCGTCTGTGGCTTTCAAATGTTGGAGGTTGGAAAATAAATTCTTTTCGACCTCGCCGCTGCCGGGACATTTCAAATCCATGATGCGGTGAACCCTCGAATCAATCTTGGAGATATCGTGCGCGCCGCTGGTCTCGATGAGGACGGTGAAGCCATCATCACAAAGCTGCTGCATGAGCGGTAGAGAATTTTTTTGCAAGAGCGGCTCGCCGCCGGTGAGTTCGACGAGCGGAAACTTTGAATTTTTAATTTTTAATTTTGAATTGGAAAACGGCGCGGCCTGCCGTTTCACTTCTGCCAAAATTTCCGCGAGCGTTTTCTTTTTTCCCTCGGTGAAGGCATAGACTGTATCGCAGAATGAGCAACGCAGGTCGCAGCCGGTGAGCCGGATGAAGATGCACGGCAGCCCGGCAAAGGTGCTTTCCCCTTGCAGGCTCAAATAGATTTCGTTGATGACGAGCGTGGCGGACACAAAACTAGTCTAGCGGGCGCGGGGGAAAATGAAATGCCGTTTCCCACGCACGATGGCTTTTTAGCGCGACATAGATTATTTTCTGCCAACGAAACGCCGCCATGTTAAAACGAATTTTCCCCACGGCCTTATTTGCCGGCTTGGCATTCGCTGCCGCGCAGGCGCAAATGCCTGACGTGATCGGCCTCTCCGCCTTGCGCGCCGTGACGACGAACCTGAACGGCGCGGGCATCCGCGTGGCTCATCCCGAGGCGAACTTGAACGGCGGCGGCGCACCCTACACCTTTGAGGTTAGCCCCAGCAATGGTGCGGGCCAGCCGACCAATCTGTTCACTTATTTTTCACTCGCGGGCACGGCGACGGGTTTCACGAATGCCGTCGGTGCCGAGTCCTGGCACGCGAACTCGGTGGCCGGCGTGTTTTACGGAATCGCCGCCGGCGTGGCGACGAACGTGGCGCACGTGGATAATTTCGACGCCGATTTTTTTATCAACGCCTATGTCGTCAGCAATCTCGCCGTGCTCAATGACCCGATCGTGAACCAGAGCTTCGTGGACACGGACACGAACTCCCAGTCCGACTATGATGCGGCTTATGACGACTACGCCGCGCAGCACCAAACACTTTTTATTTCCGGCGCGGGCAACGGCGGTCGCGTGTTGCCGCCCTCGACTTGCTTCAACGGTATCAGCGTGAGTGCTTACTATGATGGCACCAACTACGGCGGCGTTGGTCCGACGCCCGCTGGCGGACGTTGCAAGCCGGATCTCACCGCGCTCGGGGGCTACACCAGCGTCACCACGCCGCAAGTCTCCGGCGCGGCGGCGTTATTGATGCAAGCGGCGCTGCGCGGCGACGGCGGCAGCGACACTAATTCGGCAAATAATATTCTCACGATAAAAGCCTTGCTGCTCAACGGCGCAGTGAAGCCACCCGGCTGGACGAATTCCAATTCCGCCCCGCTCGATGCGCGCTACGGCGCTGGCATGGTGAATGTGATGAATTCTTACGAACAACTTGCAGGTGGAAAACAGGGAAGCATCATTTCCAATATCGTTGCTATCAGCGGCGCGCATCCGCCCATCGCCTCCACGAACAATCTGCTTGGACTCGTCGGCTGGAATTTTTCCACGAACACCAGCAGCATTTATTCCGCCGCCGTGCAGCATTATTTTGTCAACCTCACCAACTCGGCAGCGTCCGCGAAGTTTTCCGCCAAGGCCACGCTCGTTTGGAACCGCCATTTCAACACCAACGACATTAACAACCTCAACCTGTTTCTCTACAACTGCGCGAACAGCAATCTCGTCGCGTGCAGCACGAGTCTCGTGGACAACGTGGAACACATTTATCAAACCAACCTCGCGCTCGGACGCTACGATTTGCAGGTGTGGAAAGCGGGCGGCTTGACCGTCACCACGGACGAAACTTACGCGCTGGCATTTGAGTTTGTGCCGCTGCCCGTGCTGGCGATTTCCGGCGGCGCGAATCCCGCGCTGCAATGGCCGCTGTATCCGGCAGGATTTTTGGTCGAAGCGCGCACGAACCTTTTGTCCGGCGCATGGAGCGCCAACGAATTTTCATTTCCCGGCATCACGAATGGCCTGAACAACAGCCCGCTGAACACCACGAATGGGGCGCAGTTTTTCCGGTTGCGGTCGCCGAACTTCTGACGTGGCCGAGGGCGAAGTGTTTGCCGATTTTGTAGCTGCCTGAAATCGCTTCCGTGATGAAATTTTTCCCCAGCTCCACCGCATGCGGCAGATCGTGACCGAGCGCGAGCGCGGCGCAAATCGCGGCGGAATAAGTGCAGCCGGTGCCGTGTGTGGAGACGCCTTTGACAAAGGGCGCGGACAGCAATAGTTCCGTTTCGCCGTCGAAGAAAACATCAATGGCCTCGCGGCAATTTTTCAAATGCCCGCCCTTCACCAACGCCGCGCAACCGAAAGCGAAATAAATTTTTCTGGCGGCGGAACGCAAATCTTCAGGTGAATGGATTTTTTGTCCCGTCAGAATCTCCGCCTCGTCCAAGTTTGGCGTGACGAGCGTGGCGAGCGGCAACAGTTTTTCTTTCAGGATTTTTTCGGCGGAAGATTTCAGCAGCCGCGCGCCGCTGGTGGAGACCATGACAGGATCAATGATCAATTTTGGATTTTGGATTTTGGATTTTGGATTTGAAAAAAACCGCGCGACGACGGAAATATTTTCCGCCGTGAATAACATTCCGGTTTTCACCGCCGCCGGTTTTAGTTCAGCAAACACGGCCTCAATCTGCTGTCGCAACATTTTTGGCGAACACGCTTCCACGCCGAGGACGCGCCGGGGATTTTGCGCGGTGAGGCAGGCGATGGCACTCGTGCCGTGGACGCCGAGCGCGGCGAAAGTTTTCAAATCCGCCTGCACGCCCGCGCCGCCGCCGCTGTCCGAACCGGCAATGGTCAGGGCGATGGGAAGAGTTTTCCGTTTGGTCATGTCAGATGTTTTCATTTCTGCGCGGAAAACTCCAGCAGCGGCCCGCGCGTCTTCCGCATCAGGATTTCCGTCATGCCGGATTGTAGGTAATTTTCCAGTTCACCGACTTTTTTGTAACCAAGCTGCGCATAAAATTTCTGGGCGTGCTCATTGAAATGAGCAACGCATAGGAAAACATTCGGACTTTGCCGGAAAATTTTTTCTTCAGCGAAGTTCATGAGTTGTTTGCCGAGGCCACGGCATTGAAATTCGGAAAAGACCACGATGGTCTGGAGGTAGCCGTTCAGCACGCCGTCGAGGTGCAGGATCAAGGCGCCGGCAATTTGCCCCTCCAGTTCGGCGATGAAAACTTCGCGTTTGGAATTGGTCAGTCGCTGCAAAACTTGTTCGGCGGGAAAATTGATGGACTTCCACGGCTCCGTCGCGGCGATACGCGCGGCGCAATCGCGCGCTTCCTTTTCGTCGCGCAGCGGGCGGATAACCAAATTATTCACGACAAAAAATTAACGCAAAGGCGCGAGCTTGTCCGCAGATTTCGCAGATGACCGCAGATTTTTTTAATCCGTGAAATCTTTGCAATCTGCGGATAAAATCTCCGGCATGGACAAAGACAAAGTTGCGGAAGTGCTGGTTGAGATCGGAACGCTGCTCGAATTGAAGGGCGAGAATCCGTTCAAGACGCGCGCCTATGGAAACGGGGCGCGGACGATTCAAGGTTTGACCGAGCCGCTGGAAAAACTGGTCGCGGAAAAACGGCTCGGCGAAATCAAGGGCATCGGCGAGGCGCTGGAACAAAAAATCACGGAGCTAGTCGAGACGGGAAAATTAAAATACTACGATGAGTTGAAGGCTTCAATTCCGCCGGGCTTGATTGCCATGCTGGAGATTTCCGGTCTCGGCCCGAAGAAAATCCAGGCGATGCAGAAGCAGCTGGGCATTGATTCGATTGAAAAACTGGAGGCTGCGTGCAAGGCCGGCAAGGTCGCGGAGCTGGCTGGCTTCGGCGAAAAAACGCAGGCGAATATTTTGGAAGGCATCGCGCTGAAGCGCACTTACGCCAGCAAACACAGGCTCGGCGACGCGCTGGCGGTGGCGGAGCCGTTGCTGGAAACGTTGCGCGAGCATCCGGCAGTGATCCGTTGCAGCACGGCGGGAAGTTTGCGGCGGTTCAAGGAAATTTGCGGCGACATTGATTTGCTCGCGTCGTCGAAAAAAGCGGCGGACGTGATTGAATTTTTTGTGACACAGCCGGGTATTGTAAAAATTCTGGCGCAGGGTGAAACGAAGGCGAGCGTGATTCTCGAAGGCGGCATCCAGTGCGATTTGCGCGTGGTGAGTGATGCGGAGTTTCCGTTTGCGCTGGCGTATTTCACGGGCAGCAAGGAGCACAACATCGTGATGCGGCAGCGCGCCATCCAGCGCGGCCTGCGGTTGAATGAATATGGGCTGTTCAAGTCGAAGGAAGAAACGCGCGATGCAAAATTGCTGGTGGCGTGCAAGACGGAGGATGAAATTTTTGAGAAGCTGGATTTGGTTTTCGTGCCGCCGGAGTTGCGCGAGGATCACGGGGAATTTTTAGCGGCGGAGAAAAATAATTTACCCAAGCTCATCGAGTGGACGCAGCTCAAAGGCGCGTTGCACAACCACTCGACGTGGAGCGATGGCAAGAACACGCTGGAAGAAATCGCAGAATACATGGAGGAGCTTGGGTTGGAGTATTGGGCGATTACAGATCACTCAAAGGCATCGTTTCAGGCAAACGGCCTCGACGCGAAACGACTGCGCGAACAGATCATGGAGATTAAAAAGTTGAACGAGAAAATCGCCGCGCGCGGGAGTGACTTCCGTTTGTTGACCGGCAGCGAGGTGGACATTCTCAAGGAAGGGCTGGATTTTCCGGACGACGTTTTGGCAGAACTGGACGTGGTGGTGGCCAGTCTGCACGTTGCGGGTAGCGACGAGGCGGAGAATACCAAACGACTTATCCGCGCGGCGGAGAATCCGCACGTCCACATCCTCGGCCATCTTACTGGGCGGTTGCTTCTGGAGCGTGAGCCGTATCCACTGAACGTCCATGCGGTGATTGATGCCTGCGCGGCGACGGGGACGTGGATCGAGTTGAATTGCAATCCGTGGCGGTTTGATTTGGACTGGCGGCATTGGTTTTACGCGAAGAGCAAGGGCGTAAAGTGCGTCATCAACCCGGACGCGCACCGGAACGCGCACGCGGGATTCCTGCGGTTGGGTGCGGGCATGGCGCGAAAAGGTTGGCTGACGGCAGGCGACGTGGTGAACACGCTAGGGCTTGATGATTTGCAGGCGGCGTTGCGCGAATGAATCCGCCGCCGCCGCCGCCGTTTAATCCTAAAAAAGTTTTGACGGATGCGGCGGGCTACTGTTAGATTGCAGCCACAAAAAAGGTTGCGAAATTTTTTTTTAGGTCAAAAAAATCGCACCTAAATACCTGATTTACATGAAAAAAATCGCTGTCTCTGCCGGGCTGATTGCCATTGGTGCCGCCGGACTACAAACCGCCCAGGCGGCTGTATCAGATGTCCTTTCGCCAAAGGCATGGAGTGTCAGCGCCACGTTGCGCGGTTTTTACGACGACAATTACGCCATTGGCACCACCAGCAAAGGCAGCGGCGGCGTTGAGCTTTCGCCAACCATCCAAGTCAACATTCCTTTGCGGCAAACGGATCTCGGATTTCGCTACAATTACGGGATTTATTATTATCAGGATCGTCAGGATCTTGGCGTCACCCCGATTGACCAGACGCACCAGTTTGAAATTTGGCTGGATCACAAATTTAACGCCCGCTGGCATCTGAACGCATCGGACACGTTTGCCGTCGGCCAAGAGCCGGAACTGTTGCAGACCAGCTCCTCCCAGCCGTTTCGCGTGAAGGGTGATAACATTTCCAACCACGCCAGCTTCACTTTGGAAACGCAGTGGAACTCCGATTTCAATACCTCGTTTCATTATGCAAACAGCACTGTAAATTACGACAATCATGGAGCCGTGGTCGTGCCGGGAGGAACCGCCTCGCCGGGGTTTTTCCCGATTACAACCCCCGGACTTCACGGTTCAGGTTTTCAGTCGGTGGCACCGAGCTTGGCGGGCACGTTGGATCGGGTTGACCAAACTTTCGGCCTCAACTTTGAATGGAAACTGTCGCAAGAAACTTCCGTCTCATTGGGCTATAATTTCGGCTTGGTCAATTATACCGGCGGTGAGCCAATCGCCGTGTTTAACTACACTGATACCGCCTTGCAGACTAGTTCGCTCGTCTATAATAGCGATTCGCGCGACAGTATGTCTCACACAGCGTATGTGGGTCTTAAAAAACAAATTACTCCGAACATTTCCGGCAATATCAGTGCGGGTGCCAGCTACACGGATAGCTACAATGACCCGTTGTCACAAAGCACCTACTTTTCGCCGTATGGCGATTTGAGCCTCAGTTACACTTACACTCCCGGCAGTTACGTTCAATTGGGCATCAGCCACAGCATCAACGCTACGGACGTCGTTCAGCCGAGCTTGACCACGGGAAAAATCACGCAACACCAGCAAAGCAGCGTGGTTTACATGGATTTCAACCACAAGATTACTCCTGATTTGATCGGCACGATCATCGGCCGTTTCCAAAATTCGCAGTATGAGGGCGGCCAGAACAACAACCAAAACGACCAGAGCTATGGTTTGGGTGTGAATCTGCATTATACGATCAATCAGCACTTTTCTACTGAAGTCGGATACAATTATGACGATTTAATCTCGGGACTTAATGGCCGCGGCTACGAACGCAACCGGGTTTATCTTGGGTTGACCGCCAACTATTGATGTTTTTTTACAACCGTTTTTTGAACGCAACTCGGGGGAGCCCGGTCTTAATCTGGCTCCCCTAATTATTTAAGCTATGGACCAAATCACTTTTCCGAATCAGAATCAGCCCACGACGACGATGGCGACGCCCGAGGCACGGCTGCACTTTCTCGACTACTGGCGGGTCATTCGCATCCGCAAAGCGATCATCATCACCGTTTTTCTTATCACCGCTATTATCGCTACGGCGGTGACGTTCATCTTGCCGGAATCCTACGCCAGCACCTGCAAAGTCAAGGTGGAGACGGACATCAATGATGCCAACGGCGGTAATTCACCGCTGCCCTCGCAGACGATGTATGATCCGTATTTCATCCAGACTACATTCGAAATCATCAACTCACAGTTGGTGTTGAGCAACGTCATCGCCGCCCAGAACTTGAACGTGGACTGGGGAAAAAAATTCTTTAACGGCGAGACGCTCAAGACAACGGAGACGATGGAAATTTTGAAAGGACGCATGGCGCTTTCGCCGGTAAAAAACACCAAGCTCATGGCCATCACGGTGTATAGCGACGACAAGAACGAGTGCGCTAACCTCGCCAACGCGATTGCCGAGGCCTACAAAAATTACCGGTTCGAGACGCGCAATCGCTATGCCTTGAGCGGTTTGAAAACGCTGGAAGATCAGTTTCTTTCCGAATCTAACCAGATTCAGCAGTCGCAAAAAAACATTGATGATTTGAGGATTTCGTTGGGCATTTACGACGAAGCGTCCGTGTTGTCGCCGACGCCTACGATTGATTCCGATCTGATGAAAAAATATCACGATGAAATGCTTGAAGGTGAAAAAACCTACAAAGAGCAGCTCGTGACTTATCAGATGTTGATGGCCATCAGCGAGACCAACGCCATGAAGTTGCGCGACGTATTACCTAATATTGCAGGTGACAGCCAGCTATCCGACCTGATGAGCCAATATCGCGAAGCGGAACGCAACCTGACCTCCAAACTGATAGATTATGGCACAAACCATCCAGAAGTTCAGCGTGTTCAAAAATTGATTGCCCAGCTAGATCAGCAAATCAACCAGCGCGTTGGTGGAACCATGTCCGGATTGGAAACGCAGGTTAGTTCCAAAAAAGCCGCGCTGGATTTGGTGGTGCAAAAAGTCGAAGATGCCAAGGCTAAAGACCGGGAAAATGCCCTTAAATATCAGCCCTATTACACCGAGAAGTTAAAAAAGGAACAGTTGATGAGCCAGCACAATTTGCTCGACGCCAAAATTCTTCAGGAAAAACTGGACACCAAAATTCCCAAAACCCAGATGGTGCAGGTGACAGACCCGGCGGAACCTGCCAAGACGCCCATCAAGCCTAACAAGACTTTGAACATCGTTCTCGGCTTGATTTTCGGCCTCATCATGGGCATCGGCTTGGCGTTCTTCATCGAGTATCTCGATACCAGCGTGAAAACGATTGACGACGTGGAGCGCACTTTCAACGCCCCAGTGCTCGGCGTCATCCCGCAGAACATCGGCTACCTCATCGCCGACGGTTCCGAGAGCAAACACGCCGAGGCCTACCGCGTGCTGCGAACCAACTTGCTCTTCTCGCGGCGCGATGAAAAATTCAACACCATCGTCGTCGTCAGTGCTGGTGCCGGCGAGGGTAAGTCCACCACCACCATCAACCTCTCAACCGTGTTTGCCCAAGCTGGTAACCGCGTGTTGATTGTGGACTCCGATTTGCGCCGCCCCACGCTACACAAAATTTTCAAGGTCTCCAATAACATCGGTCTCACTAACTATCTGCTCAAGCAGAACACCATTGCTGAAGTCATCCAGACCACGTCGCTCGCCACGCTCGACTTCATGCCCAGCGGCAAATTGCCAAACAGCTCCATGGGCATCCTCGGTTCCGCGCAGATGAAAGAGATGATCTCGGAATTGAAGCAGCGCTACGATTTCATCTTCTTTGATTCACCCCCGATTCTCGGCGTGAGCGACGCTTCGATTCTCGCGAGCGAAGTGGACATGGTGATGCAGGTCATCCAATACCGCCGTTATCCGCAGCTCATGACCATCCGCGCCAAGCAGATGATCGAGAAGGTCGGCGGCAACTTCGTCGGCATGGTGCTTAACAACATCAACATGTCGCAGGACGAAGGCTACTATTACTATAGCGGCTACTATCACGATTATTATTATTCCCGCAGCCCTGCCGAACAGGAGGCCGAGGCCAAGACGCTGCCCCCGGCAGACAAGAAAGACAGTGGCGATACGGAGACCACGACCAAACAAAAACGTTGATTTGGCGGGGTTTTAATGAACAATGGGTCGCCGATGAAATTAAAATTGTCTCAAATGTTTTTACACGTCCGCCGGAATTTATTGTTTGCGCTGCCGCTGTTAGCACTCGTGCTGGCCGGTTGTGTTACCAAGGACAACAAGGATTTATATTCCGAGCCAGAACCTGGGTATGGCGGAGTAGAACAAGTCGCTCGGCTGCACATTGGCGATTCTGTCATCATAACGTTTGACGGCCCACCCACACCGATTGCGCCCCACGAAGAAATCATCAAGGAAGATGGCACCGTCACGTTGCCCGACATCGGCCATGTGAAAGCGTCCGGCCTGACCAGCGGCGAACTGCAAGATGCCATCCAGAAAAAATATGTGCCGGATATTTACACCCGCCTTACCGTCACGGTGAAAACGGGTGACCGCGTCTTTTTTGTGCGCGGTGATGTTAAAGCTCCCGGTCGTCAGATTTATACCGGCCCCATTACCCTGACCAAGGCCATCACCTCCGCCGGCGATTTCACTGAATTTGCCAACCGTCGCAACGTCGTGTTGATCCGCGCGAGCGGCAAGCGGTTCTCCGTGGATTGCGTTGCCATCTTGGACGGCAAAAAACCCGACCCTAGCGTTTATCCCGGCGACCAGATTGACGTCCGTAAAAAACATTTCTGATGGTTCAACTCTGCATCCTTTCCGGTCAAATGGCGGGCGACAATTTGGTCGTCCGCCATTTTCCTTTTTCCATCGGACGCGCGGCGGAAAATGATTTTAGCCTGCCAAGCGAAGGTGTTTGGGAGCAGCACCTGATTTTAGATTTTCAAAAACACGAAGGTTTTGTCCTGCAAACCGTGGGCGAAGCGTTTGTGGCGGTGAATGAAACTCCGCAAAACTCCGTGCGGCTCCGCAACGGCGACATCATCTCCTTCGGCTCCGCAAAAATTCAATTCTGGCTCGCACCCGTCACGCAACGCGGCCTAGTCATCCGTGAACTCTGCGTGTGGCTGCTCCTCGCCGCCGTCACCACCGCGCAAATTTTTCTGATTCTCCACCTGTTGAAATGAAGTGCTGTTAAAAGCTGCAAGTAAATCGTGGCCACGAAAACCTGTAGCTTTCAACCTGCAACCATTCAATGACGGAAATGCCGCGCGCCCGTGAACACCATCGCCATCCCGCGCGCGTCTGCCGCCGCGATGACTTCCGCATCCCTCACCGAACCGCCGGGCTGGATAACCGCCGTCGCGCCCGCATCCGCCGCCGCGAGGAGTCCGTCGGGGAACGGAAAGAACGCATCGCTGCAAACCACGCTGCCGTGCAACGAAAGTTTTGCCTCGCCCGCCTTCCATACCGCGATGCGGCTGCTGTCCACCCGGCTCATCTGCCCCGCGCCCGTGCCGAGCGTGCGCCCTTCGCCGACGTAAAGAATCGCGTTTGATTTCAAGTGTTTTACGACGCGCCAGCCGAACAGCATCGCCTTCAATTCTGTTTCCGTTGGTTGCCGCTTCGTCACAAATTTCAAATCGGCCAACGCGGTGATTTTTAAATCCCGCTGCTGCAACAAAAATGAATCTGCGCCCACGCTGCGGATATCCGACGGCGACGACGCCAGCGGCGACTTCACGATTTGCAGCAACCGCAGGTTTTTTTTCTGCTGCAAAATTTCCAGCGCCGCTGCTGAAAATGCTGGCGCGACAATCACCTCGCTAAAAATTTCTGCAATCGCCGCCGCGCACTCGCCGTCGAGCGGCTGGTTCACCGCGATGATGCCGCCGAAGGGCGCTTGCTTGTCCGTGGCAAACGCCTTGTCCCACGCCTCGCGCAGATTCGCGCCTTGCCCCACGCCGCATGGATTCGTGTGCTTCAAAATCGCCAAGGTGGGCGCGTCATTTTGAAATTCCGCCAGCAACGCCGCCGCCGCCGTGAGGTCGAGAATGTTGTTGTAAGAAAGTTCCTTCCCATGAAGCTGTTTGAAATACTCGGAAAATTTTCCGTAAAGCGCGGCAGTCTGGTGCGGATTCTCACCGTAGCGCAACGGCTGTGCCAGCGGTGCGGAAATGGTCAGCACTTGCGGCAAGCCATTTTTGTCGGCGGAAAATTCCTTTTGCAAATGCGCCGCAATCGCCGCGTCATAAGCCGCCGTGCGCGCATAAACTTTTGCACAAAGTTTTCGCCGCAATTCCAAAGTGGTATTTCCATTTTCGGAAACCTGTTTCGCCACCTCCGCGTAGTCCGCCGGGTCCACGATGACAGTGACGCTGTCGTGATTTTTCGCCGCACTGCGGAGCATCGAAGGCCCGCCGATGTCAATGTTTTCAATGGCATCATGCAATTTCACATCCGGCTTCGCCACCGTGGCCTCGAAGGGATACAGGTTCACCACCACGAGATCAATCGGCTTGATCGCGTGCTGTTTCACAGCGGCTTCATGCGTCGCATTGCCGCGAATGTAGAGCAGCCCGCCGTGGACGAGTGGATGCAACGTCTTCACGCGGCCATCAAGCATTTCGGGGAAACCGGTGTGTTCGGAAATGTCCTTCACCGCGAGGCCAGCGTCGCGCAGCGCCTTCGCGGTGCCGCCGGTGGAAATCAATTCCACACCCGCCGCAGCGAGCGTTTGGGCAAAGGCCACGAGGCCGGTCTTGTCGGAAACCGAAAGTAAAGCGCGTTGAATTTTCACGCGCGTAAAATCTGAAAAATTAGTCCGCACTGCAAACTTTTAACCGCGAAATACGCGAACAAGGAAAACGGTTTTGCTTCCCGTTCGCGTATTTTGCGTATTTCGCGGTTATGAAATCCGCCTCCGAAAGGTTAAAAAACTTTTTTTGACCACACATAAAACCTAAACTCTGCGCGTGTCTCTCAAACTTGGCGATAAAATCAATCTGACCATTCACGACCTCGCGTTCGGCGGCGAGGGCGTGGGGCGCGTCGAGGAATTTGTGGTGTTCGTGCCGTTCGTCATCACCGGCGAAACGGCGGAGGTGGAAATCACCGAGGTAAAAAAGAATTTTGCGCGGGCGAAATTGCTGCGCGTGCTCACGCCATCGCCGGAGCGCGTGACGCCGGAGTGTCAACACTTCACGATTTGCGGCGGCTGCCAGTATCAGCATATTGATTACGCAGCGCAGTTGCGGATGAAGCATAAACAAATTTCCGATTTGTTTGAGCGCGTGGGAAAAATTTCGGCGGAACGCATCGCGCCAGTCATGGGCTGTCCGCAGCCTTATGGCTATCGTAACCGCATCATGATCCGCAGCCAGTGGAATGGCCCGGCGAAAAAACTGGAGATCGGCTTCGTTCGTGCCGATAACAACTTCGTGGTTGATCTCGATGAGTGCAAAATTGCGGAGCCGCCGTTGAATGACCAAATCAAAGCCGTGCGCGCGAATCCGCCGCCGCGCGGGGGTTTGAAATTTGTTTTGCGCGTGCAGCCGGAGGGTTGGTCGGTGCCGAAGGATTCATTTTTTCAGAATAATTTTTTTCTGCTGCCGAAGCTCGTCGAGACGGTGAAAGAAATGTTGGCGGCGAGTGGGGCGCGGCATTTGATTGATCTGTATTGCGGCGTGGGCTTTTTTGGCATCGAGGCTGCGAGCGCGGTAGAAAGTTTCGTGGGCGTGGAATACGATCAGATGGCGATTCGCGCGGCGCGAGAGAATGTGAAGTTGCGTAATGTTACCAACGGCGAATTCATTTCGGCCAAGTCGGAAGAGGCATTGCCGGAACTGCTGAAAAAATTTCCCGTGGATAAAACGACGGTGATTCTTGATCCGCCGCGCAAAGGCTGCTGGCCGTCGCTGCTCGAATTGTTGCGTGCGACGCGGCCGGCGCAGATTATTTATGTCTCGTGTCAACCGGCGACGATGGCGCGGGATTTGAACATATTGTGCGCGGATGGTGTCTTTGAATTGGCGTGCGTGCAACCGCTGGATATGTTCCCGCAGACGCAGCACGTCGAGTGCGTGGCTGATTTACGCCGCCGAAACTGAACTTGCCAAACGGCGGTTCTTACTTTGAACTAATGGAATCCAATGCCTGACGAATCTAACAAAGACCCGCGCCGCAATTTCGTGCCGCGCTTCCTGCCGTGGTTGCTGGGCGCGGCGATGCTGGCGTTCTACTGGTTCACGCTTAACCGCTGGGTAAGCCTGATGAACATGGCCACGGTGGCGCAAACCACCGGCCTCACTTGGCAGCCGCAGGTCTATAATCCGCTGGCATATTTGGCCACGCTGCCGCTCCGCTGGCTCGCACCGGCCAGCGTGCCGCTGGCACTGAATGTTCTCGCCGCCGCGTGCGCCGCGCTCTCGTTGGTGATTTTGGCGCGGTGCGTGTCGGTGCTGCCGCGTGACCGCACGGAAACGGAACGGCAGCGTGAAAAAAGCGACTTCGCATTTTTGACCGGTTGGCCCGCGTGGCTGCCACCGGTGTTTGCGGTGGCGGTCAGTGGCCTGCAACTGACGATGTGGCAGAACGCCACAAATTTTACCGGCGAGGCGCTCGACCTGCTGGTCTTCGCGGTGGTCGTATGGCAGTTGGTGGAATACCGGCTGGATGAGCGTGACGGACGTTTTTATTTCGCGGCGTTTGTGTTCGGCGCGGGCCTGACGGACAACCCAGCGATGATCGTTTTTATTCCGCTATTTCTGGCGGCCGTCATCTGGTTGAAGGGGCTGGCATTTTTTCGCATCGCATTTTTGAGCCGCTATTTTTCCAGTGGGCTGGCTGGGCTGTTATTTCTGGCGGTGGTTCCGGTGATGGCCAAGGTGACGTCGAGTTATCCCATTGGCATCTGGGAGGCGCTGAAGCCCGGCTTGAGTCAGGATTGGAACTTAGTCAAGGCTATTACGGCCGATGGCGTGCTGCACAATCTGGCCCTGACGGCGTTGACATCATTGCTACCGTTGCTGGCGATAGGCATCCGCTGGAGCGCCTCGTTTGGCGATAGCAGCCGCATCGGGCTGGCGTTCACGAACTTGTTAGTTCATGTAGTTTATGCGGCGATTTTCAGCGTGTGCGTGTGGATTAATTTCAACCCGCCGTTCAGCCCGGATCATCTGTTAAACGCGCCGTGCTTGCCGTTGTATTTCTTGGCGGCACTGGGTCTTGGTTATTTTTGCGGCTATTTTCTACTCGTGTTCGGGCGCAAGCCGGTGCCGAGTCGCCGCGCTGAAATCCAGCAAGCCCTCCCGAATGGTCTCCTCTGGCTAAACCCGGTCTTGGTGGCATTCACCTTTGCCTCAACGGTCATCACCACTGGTGCCTTGTATTATCGCAACCACGAAATCATCCGCCGCCAGAACGACGGCACCCTTTACAAATACGCCGAACTCGCCACACAAAATCTGCCGTCCGGCGGCGCCATTCTGCTGTGTGACAGCGATAATCCAGGGCGCGACCTCCCGCTGCGGTCGCTGCTCATCCAGTTCATGCTCATCCACCAGAACCGTTGGCAGGACTTTCCCGTGGTGGACTCGCAATCGCTCACTTGGTTTCCGTATCAACGATTTTTGCACCGCAGCTACCCTAAAAAATTTCCGGCGCTCGCGGATGAAAAAAATCTGGGTGGAATGAGCCAGTTCGCAGTCTACAGCTTGGTTGACCAGTGGACGAAATCAAACACCGTCTGCTACCTCAACCCCAGCTACGGTTTATTCTTTGAATCGTTTTACCTCGAACCGCATGGCATGAGTTACCTCCTCAAGCCGCTGCCGGAGGACACGCTACTGCCGCCGCCCTTGGAACCAAATCTCGTCGCGCTCAACGAAAAATTCTGGGCCGACGCTGCTGCCGAATTTCCCGCCGTGGAAAAAAGCTTGGCCATCCAGAAAGCCAATGCCGAGGGCTATCCCATTTATTCCAAAGGTTTATTCAACTGGATTCTGATGCATTTGCACGCCAAGCAGGAGCCTGATCAAAATGACATCATCGCGGGGCGGTTCTATTCGCGCAGCTTGAATGATTGGGGCGTCCACCAACAACGCGCCAACGCGTTGGACACCGCCAAAAACCATTTCGACACGGCCGTAAAAATCAACCCAGACAACTTCGCCGCCGCCATCAATCTAAAGTTTAATCAAGCGCTCCATGACGGCTCGACGGCCGGCGTGGAACTCATGCACATCACCGCCGACCAGTTTGGAAAATATCGCGGCTGGAACGAAATCCTCAATGCCAACGGCCCGTTTGATGAGACCAGCTTTGTGTTCGAGAACGGTGTCATGCTCATGCAAGGCGGCTTGATCAAGCAAGCCCTCGTGCCGTTCACCCGCGTCCGCCAACTCTTGCCGGACAACCTCGCCGCGCGCCTTTTTCTCGGTCAGATTTATGTTTTTGCCAAGAAGCCTGACCGCGCACTGGACGCTCTCCAAGAACCGCTCACGCAGCCCGCAAAATTTTTCCTGAACGCGAGCAATTCCACCGAAATCAACATCCTGGCCGCCTCCGCGCATTTCCTCAAAGATGAAAACGCCCAAGCCATCGCGCTCATGGACACCGAGACCGATCGCCATCCCGATGACGAAACCTTGCAGCAAGCCGTCACTCAAGCATATTTTCTGCGCGGCCTCTACACCAATGCGCTCCCGCACATCAACCGCAAGCTCGCGAGTTCGCCGAACGATGCCCATTGGCTTTTCGGCAAAGGCTACGCCAGCCTCCAACTCAAACAATACGATGACGCGATCACCGCGATTTCGCACTACATGGAAATCGTCACCAACGATCCGACCGCTCGCTTCAACCGCGCCCTCGCTTACCTCCAGAGCGACCACCTGCCCGAAGCGCGTCAGGATTATTCCGCGTTGCAAATCACCTACACCAATTCGTTTCAAGTCGCCTATGGCCTCGCCGAAGTCGCTTGGCGCACGCAGAACACCAACGAAGCCGTTCGCAATTACCAACTCTATCTCGCCAACGCACCGACCAACACCACCGAGGCGACGACCGTCCGTGAACGCCTCGCGCAACTGCGTGGAAAATAAATGACGCCATGCGCGTCACCCACATCATCACCCGGCTCGTCATCGGCGGCGCGCAAGAAAATACGCTCGCCACGATTCGCGGCCTGCGCGAAAAATCCGGTGTCGAAATTAATTTAATTTCCGGCCCGACGATTGGCCCCGAAGGTTCACTTGAAGCCGAGGCGCGGAAAATTTTTTCGGTCACGCACCACGCATCACGCATCACGATCATTCCTGAACTCGTCCGCCCCGTTCACCCGTTAAAAGATTTCATCGCGCTCCGCAAACTGGAAAAAATTTTACGCGAACAGAAACCCGATTTAGTCCACACCCACAGCGGCAAGGCGGGGATTCTCGGACGCCTTGCCGCCAGCCGCGCCGGTGTGCCGGTCATCATCCATCACATCCACGGCCCCTCGTTTGGAAATTTTCAAGGCGCGCTCGCCAATAAAATTTTCACCGCCGCCGAGCGTCACGCCGCCCGCGTCACGGATCATTTCTTCTGCTCCGCCGCCGCGATGACCAAACTGTATCTCGCGGCGGGCATCGGAAAACCCTCAATGTTCACGCGAATTTTCAGCGGCTTCGATCTGGAGCCGTTTCTCACCGCGACCAATGATTTAGCGCTGCGGAAAAAACTTGGCCTCGAAGAAAATCATTTTGTCATCGGCAAAATCGGGCGCATTTTCAAACTGAAAGGCCACGCTGATTTGCTCACCGCGTTCGCAAAAATTCTCCCGCAAATTCCGCACGCGCGCTTGCTCTTCATCGGCGATGGCTCACTGCGTAGCGAAATCGAAAATCAAATCCGCGCGCTCGGACTCGATGGCAAAGTCATTTTCACCGGCCTCGTTCCACCCGGCGAAGTCGCCCGCTACGTCGGTCTCATGGATTGCCTCGCGCATCTTTCATATCGCGAAGCCCTGTCGCGGGCGCTGCCGCAGGCGCTCGCTGCTGGTAAGCCTGTGATCGCCTATGATTTCGATGGCGCGGATGAAGTCTGCCTCGAAAATAAAACCGGTTTCATCATTCGCACCGGCGACACGGGCACGGCGGCGCAAAGAATTTTGCAGCTCGCGAACCATGCTGAATTACGAAACCAATTTGGCCGACTCGGCCAGCAATTCGTCCGTGAAAATTTTTCCATTAAGAAAATGGTGGATGACCAATATGCGGTTTATCAACGGCTGTTGGAGGACTACCGCCACCGGACAAAATGACGAATGACGAAATCAAAATGACTAAAGAATTTCCAAATGCTCAAATGACGAATGGCGCTTGCTTTGAACATTCAGGCTTCGTCATTCTTTCGTCATTCGGATTCAGTCATTAGTCATTCCATCCGCATGGCCTTTCCCTTCAATTTTTTCGCCGCCGCGTTTGTAGGCGCGTTTCTCACGACGCTCCTCGCGCTCCCGCTCTGGCGCAAGTGGTGTCTGCGAACCAATCTCGTGGACGATCCCGGCCACCGCAAAATTCATAGCGCACCGGTTCCGCTCGCCGGTGGGTTCGCCGTGCTGACGGGAATTTTGTTACCGCTCGTCGTGGGTGCAATTTTCTTGAAGCTGAAAGTCGTCAATGTTTCCAACGTCTTTGCGATTGCCCACGGCCTCGACCGCCGCGCGCTTGAACTCGCCGTCCTCGCACTTGGCGCAGTCGCCATCACGCTGCTCGGCTGGCTTGATGACAAACATGAGTTGAAAGCACTGCCAAAATTCATCGGACAAATCATCATCGCCATCGCCGTCGCCGCTGCGTGCAAACGCATCACGCTCTTTGTTCACAGCGACGTTTTCAGCTACGCCATCACCGTGCTATGGCTGCTCGCGGTCATCAACGCCTTCAATTTCATGGACAACATGAACGGCCTCTGCGCGGGTCTCGGTGCTATTGGCGCATTTTTATTCGCGCTCATCGCGGCGGCGAATGGCGAATACCTAGTGGCCATCACCGGCTTTCTGATGTGCGGCGCGCTCGTCGGATTTCTGCCGTGGAATTTCCCGAACGCCCGCGCATTTCTCGGCGACGCCGGCAGCCATCTCGTCGGCTACCTGCTCGCGGTTATGGCGATTCTTCCGCACTTTTACACGAAGCAAAATCCGCATCCGCTCGCGGTGCTCTCACCGCTGCTCGTGCTGGCAATTCCTTTGATTGATCTCGCGCAAGTCAGTTTGTTCCGCACGTTGAATAAAAAACCATTTTGGATCGGCGACACCAATCATCTTTCCCACCGCCTGACGCGCACCGGCATGAGTCGCACGAAAGCCGTGCTGCTGCTGTGGTTTCTCGCTGCTGTGATCGGTTCGCTCGCGTGCTGGCTTTGAGCTGCTGGGTGGAACAGGCTTCCAGCCTGTTATTTCGGGCGTCGCGCCCGAAACCGACGAGGCGTCCACGTTTTCCATGAAAGTAAACGCCTGCCCGCAGATTTCATCTTCAAACGAAATCCGGAGCGACGCCGGATTTTACAGGCGTGACGCCTGTGCCACCCGTTTTCTTTCGTGTGTTTCGTGTGTTTCGTGGTTAAATCCTCCGCGTGAAAATTTTGTTCATCGGTGACATCGTAGGCGAACCCGGACGCACCGCCGTGCAGCGGTTGCTGCCTCGCCTGCGCGACGAGAACGCGCTCGATTTCGTCATCGCCAATGGCGAGAACTCCGCCGGCGGCAACGGCATCACACCGCAGATCGCGGGCGAACTTTTTTCCGCCGGCGTGGACGTCATCACCAGCGGCGATCATTTGTGGGATCAGAAAACCGTCAGCGAATTGCTGTATAGCGAGCCGCGGTTTTTGCGTCCACTGAATTATCCGCCGGGCGTGCCGGGACGCGGCGCACATGTTTATCAAGTCCGTAATCTGCCGCCGATCGGCGTGATGAATGTGCAAGGTCGCGTGTTTATGGCA